>CAZHWC010000013.1:0-40753 GCA_964535975.1 uncultured Proteiniphilum sp.
CAACATCCGATTTCTTTAATTTAGTATTTCCCTGAAATGGGACTAGTTCATTCTCTTTATTACTATTATTGATCCTTTCCTTAAAATAGGCACGTTTATTACTCTCATTTGATTGAGCTACAAGTGCATCGGGAAGCACTAATATAGCTAGTATCAACAATATCACTGTTTTTAAGTATCTCATATTTATAGTATTGATATTTAATTTGTTATTAAAATATTTTTCGCTTCTTCTCTTAACTGTTTCTCCATCTCATAATCACCTTTTGTCGCAAACAAGCGTGCTTTCAATCCTAGCCAATTCGATAATGATTGTGGATCACTGGGTTTAATATACTCAGCACACTTTAGTCCCTCATTAATAGCTCTTTCATCTGTACAATCAAATAGATATGATAAGTTTAGCCATACAAAATACATTACATCATCTTTAGGTACAACATTTTCAGCATTAAGTGAGCTCTTCATTTCATCTATCATTCCATAAAAATCACCTTTTTGAACTTTATCTATCATTTTTAATTGAGCTTGGTAATATCCACCTTTAACAAAAGAGTATTTTTCTAGATATGATAATGTTTTTGCAAACTTTATATTAGGAAATTGGTCATCAGATACACGTTTTCTATAAATCATTTTCTTTAATGTAGTTTTAAAAATATGATCTATTTTATCATCGACCTCTGACTTACCAACAATACACTCAAAATCATCCCTGTATTGCATAAAGAAATCAAAACATGAATCTTCAACATCATTAATATTTTGGCTGATCAAGCTCCAATGATGCTCAGATACAATTTCATCACTATTGAGACTTAAAAAGTATAGGTTTAGCACATCATTTATTTGGTCATAAAGTTGTGATTCTCTCAATACGCTAAGGTATTCAGATAAAACTTCAGGATTTTTATCACTATCAAAACTTTTCTCTAATCCTTCAAGATTAGTCTGAGGATTAATTGCCTTCTCACCAGATTTAATTAGCCAATCAATATTATCACCTATACCAATTAACCTATAGATTGTTTTTTTAGTATGAGGATTAATAAATAGCAGAGTAGGATAAGATTGAATCCCATACACTTTGGCTATTTCAGATCCCTCACTTGTTTCCATATTCATTTTTATATTAACAAAATGATGATTATAGAAATCTCCTATCTCCTTATTTGGGAAAAAATCTTTATCTAGCTTTTTACAAGGACCGCACCAGTCAGTATAACAGTCTATAAAAAGCAACTTGTCACTTAACTTGGCTACCGTTACTGCTTCATCAAAAGTAAGGAGTTCGAAATGAACTCCTTCTTTTTGAGCAAATACGTTTATAACCGACAAACTGTTAAACACAATTATCAAGGCTAAAACCGTCTGTATAGTTTTTGTCATTTATCGTCTTACCTCTTTATATTTTATATCAACAATCTTTGCATATCCTTTATACTCCCAGCCTTGTTTTAAGGTCAAGTTTAGGCCTGGAGAAACAGTTTGATAGAAACGTAGTGTTCCTCCGTTTATATCTGACAGAGTGGCATCGTATGATCCAACGATCAGTTCATTCTCACGAGCTCTAAACTCTGCACCATTAGCTTCACTCATATTCTGCGTTAATAAGCTCACACCTTGAGGTTCATCATACCTATTAAACTTTAGCATCGTTACATGATCATTCTCTGCTAACACTATACTCTCGTTATAATCGTCTGTTGCATAATTATACGCATACACTTTGTTTTTATATGAATAGTAAATAACCGGATATTGAGAACTTGCAGCATAATTAGTTGCAACATTAAAGTTTGGAGCATTTAGATTGGTATAGTATCCGTCTTGTCTAAAATCTTTGTCCATTACATTTATTGAGCATATAATTCTTTTATCACCATCCTGCAAAATGGCATGTGTGGTGGAAAGAGTATTAAGCATCGTTACCATATCTAATCCTGTAGTAAAACTAAATAGCTTATTATCTTCTTTTGTGCCCGAGAGAGGATAGCATGTTTGCTTACGACCGGATTCGCCATTTTTATCACCATCGGCATCCCATCCAATAAATCTCTTATTGTCTTTATCATATAATAAAGCAACACCATAATCTTTCATCCCTGACGTATACCTATATAAAGAAGTTCCAACATACGGTTCTACTTTATATTCAGGCTTTCCTCCTCTCACAGAAGTATTTATAGGTAGCTCAAAGGCTGCTCCTGTTGCCTGTATATTCCAAGCATATGCATTACCTTCCTCTGATGTTGCTATAACCATTTCATGATTAGTGTAATCTAAACAAGGTACTGTAGTAAAACCAATAATATGGTCATCGGTTGGTGATATAAAAAGTGTTCGCTTTAACTCATATGCTTCGTTAAGTGTGGTTAGAGATCCATAAGCTAACTCATCCTCTGTAGGCAATAAGTATGCTCCACTTTGTGACATCATAACAATTTTATTCCTGATATTTCTTCTATTTGCATAAAAACCAAGTGACACACTATTATATAAACCTGGAACTGTAGCATCCACATTCAATACATCATGTGCCGGAATAATTCTATCAAACGAAAGTTGAGACAACATATCCAATCTTACTCTATTGTCACTTCCTTCATTACACAGCACTAACCATCCTTCAGTTGTGGTTGTTAGAAATCTAACATAGAACAATTTTGAATGTCGCACACCTGTATCAGTGTTAACGACAGAGTATCTACATGTATAGGTCCCAGCATCAAGGCTAGCTAAAATATTTACATCCTTGTTTTCTAATCTTCCTATTGGGATCCATTCTCCTTCAGAGTTCTTTGTTTCACAAGAAAACTCAAAGCCTTGAGCATTGCTATTTATAATACCTTTTAGGTTAGATGTAATAATAGGTTCAATATTAATATTCTCAGCAAAAGCCAATGCTGTAAATTGAGTTGGCATATCAATACTAATAACTTCCTTATCGTCATACACATAATTTCCCTTATCTTCTGAACAGGAATATAGGAACATTATTAGCAACAGAATATTGAGAGTAAAATATGTTCTAATATTTTTCATTTTATATTATTATTTATTAGTTCTTAGAATAATCTACGATATAAGGTGCGGGCAGTTGCATATTACTACCATCTTCATCTTTGACAGGTTCGCCAATATCTGCCCTACGCTGTAGCTCTGCTTGCAACTGCTTTGCATAAAAACCCATTCTTCCAATACTTAACTTAGAAGTTGGGCCATTAACCCATACCCAATCATCGAGTGAGAAACCAAAGAAACCATTAATAAAGATAAATCTCGTAGGATTCCAATCACCAAAATAATTTGTAACATATAATGGCGATCCTCCATGCCAACTATCCGGTCTTCTATATATTTCATCTATCACAAATGTATATCTAGAACCATCTATTGTTGTGGCTGTTGTATTTGACCAATCATTGCTTGATTTATACTCTTGTAAAACAGTAAAATGCTCATTATTCTCAAGCTTTAGCACTAGTGTATCGGACGATGTTCTCAAGTCCATAGTTCTATTAAAACGGACATTAACATTAACGGAGTTAGCACCTGCTTTAATCTTAAGAGTGTCTGTATTTATTTCATAGCCATCTTCACTCATAGTAGAGTTTTCTTTATCAATAACTACTCGTATGCTTCTATCATAATCTTTAATATTTCCCATCAGCTTTACTGATCCTCTAAAAACAACTTGAGTTACAGACTGATCTCTACCGACAAATGAATACTTCGTGGAGGTGGAATAGCCTTCAGCACCATTAGCACCACTAAACGATTGTAACTGAAAGTATATTTTATCTTCGTCAAGATTAAATGTTTCTATTTTATCTTCCTGGCAAGACATTATTGCAAACAAAAGAAGTATAAGTATTAAATTATTTTTTTTCATGTTTTTGCTTTTTATCTATTATCTAACTCTGACTGTGGTAGTGGTGCAACAAAACGCTTTTCTTTTGTATTATTGTCAACTGCATCCGTATAGTCATAACCAAAAAAAGGTAACCCTGGAACAAGCTCTCTCTTAATCTCTTTTACACCATTATAATCATTATCAAATCCTTTATTGGTACGTTTAAAATAGAAAAATACCTGCCCCTCACCAATAAATTCACGAATATACTCTTTAGATAAACGATCAATAATAGTTGCCTCATTCCCACTATTGGCAGCTAGTCCTCTATTTTGTCTGATTATATTAAGATAGTTCCAAGCCTTATTTATATCATAAACTTCTGAAATAGAGCGACCATAGGCTTCAGCGGCTATATAATAGGCCTCACTAAGTTTCATCATTGAGCAAAATGTACCATAAAACTTTTGAGATTTTAATGCACCTTCTTCACTATCCTCTTCAGAAGGTATATTATTAGCATTCGTCTCTATTATTTCATTAAACTTAATTAGCTGCATTGATGGTTCGCCCTTAAGAGTACTTCCAGGCACCCACTGTGATTTATACCTGTAATCTGAAGATTCGGCACCTGCAAAAAGAAGTCCATTCACATAGCTAGCTCTAGGAATTAACAAACGCTTACCTGTGCTTGAACCACCAAACGTTCTGTCATAAATTAGTCCCCTATCTTTATTATAAAATCCAAATAAGCATTCTGTTGAAAACATTCTATCAGGATCAACAGTATTGGCTAGAAGTGTTCCTGGATCAACACTTGGAAAGAACTCTACGACTTTAGGATCTTCAATTAAAGAAACAGCGTACTCGGCAGCTTTTGCATAATCACCGTCCCATATATAAGCACGTGCAAGCAATAATACTGATGCATAGTAGTTTAGCCTTAACTGTCTATATCTCATCGAATTATCCATAGTTTCAGAATCATATTCTGCCATTGGTCCATCAACTCTAACCGGATCCGAGTCTTTTAATAAATCTACAGCTTGAAGCAAATCACGAATAATATAGTCTTTGAGAACAACTTCTGCAGACAATATGGGTAAGACCTCAGTTTTTGTACTCTCATTGTATGGAATTCCTCTTTCATCAGGTTTTATTGAATAAACCGGACCATAAAGACGCAACATATCAAAATGTAACATTGCTCTTGCTGCCAGCATTTCGCCTTTAAGCATTTTATATTCTTTTTCAGGCAATACTGTATCTGAAACTTTTTCAGAGTCACTCTCTATATTTTGCAATATTACATTTATATTCATTATAGTAGAATAAGCTTCTTGCCATATTGCATTAAGAGCTCCTTTTACATTATCATCTGAATAATTCCAATCAACAAGAGCTCGTAAATATTTGGAATAATCATCTTCATCTGTGCTATTAACAGTATATCTTTGTCCTAAAACATCGATCATTTCATAAGATAGATATCTACCATATAACGAACCTCCACTCATCCTGTTATATATACCATTGACAGTTGCATAAAACCCCTCTTTTGTTGAAAACTGTTGCTTTTCACTCTGCTTATCTTTGGGCTGATAATCCAGCCAATCACTACATCCTGTTAAAAAACTGATTAACAGTACAGATAAAATAAATATTTTAAAGTCGTTTATAATTCTCATTGCTAGTTAGTTTTACATTGTTAGTGAAAGAGATAATGATATACTTCTAGAAAACGGATATGAAGTACCTCGTTCCATTTTTATAGTTGAAATTCTAAAAATATCATTCATATACGCATTTAGTCTAAGCGAGCTAGCTCCAATTTTTCGGGCTACATCAGTATCAAATTCATAGCCTACCCTAAATGACTCTAAGGACAAAGTATTATCCTTTTGAATAAAACGTGAAGACATTGGCGTAGAAATTGAGCTGGCAATATTCTTGAATTGTGCCACATCACCTGGCTTTTGCCATCTGTCATAAAGTGCGCGCTTATCTTGATTAAATCTAAGTTGTGATTCAGAAATATTTTCAACTTTATTAAACAATACAGAGTTAAATGCATAACCTCCCACTCTGTATCTAAAGTCAAAATTGACAGAGAATCCTTTCCAAGATAAATTTGTTCCTAGTATTCCTTCAAGTTTTGGTCTTCCACTTCCTATAATTACTTCGTCATCATACGAGAAATCATATGTCAATGTTCCATCCTTTTTGTAAAATATCTCTTTCCCAGTCGCTGGATCAATACCTGCTGAACGCACTGCCCATATATCATCTGGATCTGCACCATCAAAGTATCTCTTTGTAGAATTATTTTCTCTGCCTTCAGCATTAAATATATCCAATCTATTCCCAATACCTAAAAGCTTATTCCTACCATTTCTTAAACTTCCTCTTACCGACCACCACAATCTATCTTGCGTATTACGTATAATGTAATATGTTGATTGCAAAGTATATCCATTTGATTTTTGATGTCCAAAGTTTTTATAAATAACATTACCTGTAGCACCTGTTGATGCTGGAGTGGCAATACCAATTAAAAGGGGATCGGTTGTTTTATAGTAGTAATCACCAACCAATGTTAATCTATCATCAAGCATTGTGACATCAAATCCGATATTTCGATCCAGAGTAGTCTGCCATTCCAAATCAGGATTACCTAATTGAGCCAAAGAAGTGGTCATCCCAAAATAGTTAAACATATTGAAGTTGTATCGGAATGTAGTGATTGTTGCAGAAGAAGAGAAGTTCTGATTTCCCGGATTACCGACAGATGCTCTTATTTTAAACATTGAAATTCCATCAATATTATCTTTTACAAAAGCTTCCCTGTGAATATTCCATGCTGTACCTACAGCCCACGTCCCAATATATCTTTTTGTTACACCAAAAACCGAAGACCCATTTACACGGTAGCTAAAGTCTAATAAATAACGATTATCAAATGCATAGTTACCTATTGCGTAAGCACTAACCGAGCGCATAGTATTTTCGTTATACGATGGTTTTCCTCCCTCAGGATACCCATTAGCAAAAGATGGTAATGTATAATCACCTACAGGAAATCCTGTAGCAGAATACCCATGAGATTTAGTGTCTTGTTGTGACATATATCCACCAGTTGCAATATTAAATAGATGATTATCACCAAGCAGCTTACCATAAGTTAAAGTAACTTCACCTTCGTACTTATTACTTTGAGTTTGTCCATGATTATAGTTTCCTCTTTTTGTATATGCAACATCTATAAATCTGCTATCTAATGGAGATGCAAATGTTTCTGCATTACTATTTGAATGAGTAATTCCAAATCTAGCTCTTAATTTCATAGAATTCATCGGTGTATATTCGGCTATAAACTTATTAGATACAGTAAATGAAGAAGAGTTATTATAACTATTTTGAGCTGCATTATATAACGGGTTTGCAGCTTTCACATAATCATTATACTCCAACCATTTTTCTACTTCACCATTTTCATTATATTTAGTATAATATGGATTTGCATTCGAATAGTCTGAATAACCGACAATTGGATTTGTGCTCTTTGTATTATCCATGTAGAACTTGTTAGAGAACTGAAATTTATTAAGTCGATAGGTTAAATCAATATTTTCACTAATATTATTACGATTTGATTCTTTCATTACACCTGAAATGCCATTGTATGACACGCCCAGACCAAACTGAAATGCTCCTTCACCACCATTAGCATACAATGAGTGACGCTGATTAAGCCCTGTTTGAATTGGCTCAGCGAGCCAGTATGTGTCTACTCCCCTGACAATATCATCTAACTTATTATTGTAAAGCTGGTCAAGCATCACTTCACTCTCTGTATCCGTACCAACATAACGACCAGCCATCTTTTCAAACTCAAGTTTTTCTCTAGCATTCATTAAATTATAGCTAGTTAAATCGGCCCATGAAATATTTGCGGAACCATTATATGATAAATTAAGTTTACCCGATTTTGGCTTGATTGTTTCAACCACAACCACGCCATTTGAAGCTTTTGAACCATATATGGCAGTAGATGCTGCGTCTTTAAGAATTGTAATAGAGGCAATTCTATTCATGTCTAAATTATATATAGTCTCAAGATTAGACTCGAAGCCATCTAAAATAAACAGAGGCTGGTTTGGGTCCTCGCTAAGCTCATCCCTTACACTAATCAGACTTGATTTCCCACGAATCTCAATATCTGGCATTCTATTAGGATCTGATCCAAATTCGGCACTTTCAAGAACATTAAAAGTTGGATCAAGAGTTTTCAAACTTGCTATAACATTAACAGTACCCACAGACCTCAATTCCTCAGCAGTATACGATGAAGACGATCCAGTGAAGCTTTCCCTTGATTTATTAACGACTCCTGTTATAACTACCTCATCTAAAGCTTGAGCATCTTCCTTAAGAATAATCCTGAACTCTTTTTTATCTTTAACATCAATAGTTTGTTCAATATAACCTATATATGAAATACGGATTGCAGCATCACTTGCTACAGATAGAGAGAACTTCCCATCTAAATCAGAAACTGTACCATTTTGAGTTCCTCTTTCTAGAACATTAGCTCCAATTACCGATAGACCGTCTTGGTCAACAATAACTCCAGTAATCTTCTTCTTTTGTTGCTGCTGTGTTCTCTCAATTGTAGCAGTCTTAGGTAGAACTACAGCTTTGTCTTCATAAACTACTATTTGCTTATCGAGCATTTCATACTTTAGACCCGAATTTGCAAACACAGTATTTAAAACTTCTGCAATATCATTTGAGTCAACATTAACCCCTACTTGCTTATTTATGTAAGGTTTACATTCATCAGAGAAAACAAAAACATAGTCTGTCTTTTTTTCTATTTCTCTACAAATATTTTTAAGGGTTGAAGATTTCAGATTAATAGAAATCTTGGCTTCTTGTCCTAAGCTATTTGTAGCTTGAGAAGCAAAAGCGAAAAAAAACAGAAAGAATAAAGCTATTCTCATAATTTTTCGTACATGTGTTATAATATTGAAAGATATTATGCTTTCAATAGATTGATTATTCATATATTTGTATGATTTTAATTATTAGTAACAAGGTAATTAAGTTCAATATTAATCGGACGATATTCGCAGTATCGTTCGATTTTTTTCATAGGCTTTACTAACTAAGATGTTTTCATAGGCTAATTAATTATTTAATATATATTTTATTATTCTCTTTATCATATTTTGTAGAGGTAAGTAGGCTTATTGCTGCCAAAACGTTTTCAACATTCTCTGAAAGATAAATCTTACCCGTACAAGTTCGCTTTTGAATGTTTACATCTTGAGCAAAGTCAAATGAAAAGTTATAATATCGTCCAATTTGTTTAAGTACATCCAGCATTGGTGCATCATCAAAAGTTAAATATCCATTCTTCCAACTGATGAATCTCTCAACATCAACCGCCTGTGTCTTAAATGTTCCATCATCAGAAAAAGTAGCTTTTTGACTTGGATTAATAAATATTTCATCAGATTTTTTATCAGATTTCAGGCTAACACTACCATTTACCAACACCACAGACGCGGCCGACTCTGCATAGGCATTAATATTAAAAGATGTACCATACACTTTTACCTGAAAATCATTGGAGTGTACATAAAAAGGCTTTTGTTTATCTGTTGTAGCGTCAACAAATATTTCACCGGAAACTAGAAATATGTCACGACTCTCTCCTGAGAATCTTGTAGGGAATTCCAATACGGTTCCTGAATTAAGCCAAACTTTAGTGCCATCAGACAAGCTTAGTTGAGTTCTCTTACCATAAGGAACAATAAGCTTATTCAATACATTGTCTGCAAGATCAATATCCTCATTACTGGAAGAGCCTTTTGTAACAGAGACCTTACCTTCCTCCGTGATATTCATTTCTATATCAACCTCAAACACTGTATATTTATTCTCTGAAATTAATTGAATATCCTCGCTCTCAAGCAAACTGCCGACAATAAACTCTTCTTTATTATATGAAGCGGATTTGTCTTGCATCTTGAAATAAATATTAATTCCTAAAACAACTACAAATATTGCAGCAATAGCTGCAGATACAATTGTAAAGATTATTCTTCTTGATGATTTTGAACGATTATTATGAGATACAGAGTTCTTGATTCTCAAGAGCAAATCATATTTATCCTCTTCTGACAGACTACTCTTATTAAGTCCTGAGTTTTTTAAATAATGCACAGCTTTATTTAATTCCTCTTCAAGATGTGGATTTTCATCTATAAAGTCAATCCAATATTGCTCCAGCTGATCATCGGGGGCCAGCTGCCATCTAACGAAACGTTTATCTTTTAAGAAGTCGGTATAATGCATAAAGTTTGACGACATAAGTTACATTTTTGCTCTATATTTCAGAGCGTGTTTAATATATAGACGATAATAGAAGCTAATTATCCCCTTAATTTTTAAATAAATGTGATTTTAACAATTTAATAAAGAACCCGCCAAGGGCGCAATGCACCTAAGCGGGTAAAAGTAGAGATTGAAAAAGTAATATTGTTAGCTTAACCTTGCTAATTCTTCACATATTAGTTATCTAAAGCTTTAAAAAGAGTGTTTTAAAAATATAAGTTATCTGATACTGCCACTCCATCTTGCTTCCCATCTCTTAAGTAGTTTTGATACTTAACAATTACATCTACAGGATATCCACATACACCCTCATATTTACTAATCAGCTCAAATGTCTTACTATCAATTACAAGAATATCACCCAACAAATCATTGCCAGCACCATAAATATCATTTCCATATCTAGAAACTCCTAATATTATTTCATTTTCAGTCCTTGTAAAAGATGAACATGTTATTTTAGCATTATTGTCATATCCAAAGTTAGACAATTTGATTACTTCACTTTCTGAATCTAATATAACCCCATCTTCCAGTGCTCTAATATTTTGGAAATAAACACTTCTATCTGTTGATATAGAAATATAAGGTTCATTTTTGAATGAATAAAGCGAGGTAATAGAATTGATTGAATTTATTGGCAAATCAATTTCACTTATAATATTAAAACCAATATTAGCTTCTTCACTTTTTGAGCCAGCTACTCTCATATATATAATTTTATAATTGTTACTATTCTCCAAAATAGCAATACATAAATTCTTTATATTAGTATGTGTTGCATATTTAATCTTATAGTTTCCATATGAATTCCATCCTGGGACCTCGTAAATGTCATTTCCATTAAGTGATGTAAATAAAAACTGACCATGATCATCATCATATACATATAAATAATCAGATGGTTGTAAATCTTGTTTTCCAGATTGTGATAGAGATGCTAAAAACATAGCAGATCCCAACTTCCCACCTAAAGGACTACCCTTCATTATTTTAGTTGTATTTAATGATATATTCATTGCAGGTATTAAAATTAATTCATCACTGAAGAGCTGCCCATTTGCAATAACAAATAGATTCTTCTTATGACCCGACATGCCAAAAGGTGCATTGGAAAGGTAAAGATACCATGCAGTATTAACCACAAATTCATCTATCTTGGGTGGGTAAACAGATCCACGATTCGTGAAGTAATGCTGATCTACAAATTTATCTTTACCTATTTCAATTAGAGTCTCATCACTTAAGCTTTTAAGACTTTGGTCAATTTCAACAATCAAGCCAGAGTTTGTATTTGTTGGTTCAGGACCATAATTTCTATAAAGTCTTTTAGGATTAACTCCAAGTGATTCCCCAACAATAGAAGTGTAAAAGTTAGGGCTAAATATTGAGTTTTCTTTATCTAATCTCTTAAATGACATTTCAGAAACACTATTATACCTACTTAACACTAATAAACCATCTCCTGCTGTTGAGCTAGACACATTAACTTTAAAATAGTGAAAACTTTTAGTTCCTAACTCCTTATCCGTAATAATAAATCTTCCAATCTGGATACCAAGAGGAAAATTAGCAATCACTTCAAGATCTTTTGTATCTGCTACAACACTTCCATTAACCTCCCACTGATATTTAAATAAAATCTCATCTGAGTATAATGTTCCTGACAAATCTATATTAATAATAAGACTATCCATCTGATCACAACTAATTATTTCAGGAATTCCATCTATAGATATCTCATTAATTTCAACATAATCATAGTTGCCTAAATCTTCATAGCATGAATGAAAAAAGACTTGCATAGCTAAAACTATAAATAAAAAATTATATTTCATAATTCTAAGTTTAATAATAACAATTAAAAAAACAATTTATCACAAATCAGTTAATCCTTCAAAAGATATTCTCTTCCCAGTCTCATCATCAATAAGTATATTTTTGTTTAGATAATCCTTAAGCATTGCTCCCTTATTTTGAATATCAACTCCAGTACCTGCAAAGTAATCTTCGTTTTCAAAAATTTGGTCTAAATCTATCAATAAAAGCCATTTTTTGGGATGATAAAACCCTAAAAAGACCTCATGTATCTCCCACCAAGCTGGTGGAGTAAGCAAGTTATTAATAACCAGCCTAACCTCATGTCCTCTATTAATGCCAAGCTGAAAGTTATCATTTGGAAGCAAACGTAAAATAAGCCCCTTACTTTCTGGATTAATAAGACTAGCACTTAATTGATCTCTATAAACTTTAATCTTCAAAGTATCAGTGTATCTGTTTGATCTAAAAGTTTGTTCTTTTTCAAAAAGATCATAATGAACACCTTCAATCATGTTAGTTACTCCTGACACAATATCTCCTCTATCAATAACTTCAATTTTATACTTCCTATCATTTGGACTCATATCCCCCATAATATTTAAAACTATCTTAGCAGTATCTTCTTTAATATGCATAGGATGCTTTCCAAAAGAAAACACAATAGAATCCAACTGAATCAATCTACCAGCAGAATTAAGCTTTTCATATTGAAAATAGATTCTGCTCTGATTATCAATTGAATACCCTTGCTGTCCAGACTTAGGAATTTCTTCATATTCGCCATTTTTATATCGAGCAACATAATGACTACGTTCTCCCCACCACTGTTCTTGAAGCGTACTACTTCTTGAATAATTTCCAGAAACACTAGTTTCAAAATCTTTTGTTAGTTTAAATCTTAGATCTAACGATGCCCCCAAAGTACTTCCCTCATATGTATTAGAACTTTGTTCAAGCTCATTCATAATATTATACCTAAACTTGTTACTTGGTCTGTTCTTACCTCCATAGCCGATATGATCATAATAGAATAGCGATCCATCAGGGTTAGTATAAGGTATAGCACGAGTGGTATTATAAGCATAATCAACCAGGTTTAGTTCAGAGTTCAGACTATTCTTTTTAATAAAATTGCCGTTAACAGAAAAATTGGCCAAAACCTTTTCTGACAATGTTAAATTCATATTAGTCCTCATTGTATATCTATCTGAAAATGTAGTTTTTGAAACTCCATTCTCGCCACTATATCCAATTGAAGAATAATATCTCAAATTATCAGCTCCTCCTGAAAGACCTATTGTATGCTCACCAGTATAAGAGTCTCTTGTAAGAATCTTAAACCAATCAGTATTTGTAGTCTCATAAGACTTAACCTCATCTAAAAACTGAGAGTAACTTGTTTGTCCAGTATAATATCTGTGTAAAGCACCTTCATATCCTACCATAGTCATATTAGATGGAAACTTATAATGAAGATCTGATAAATCTTTACCAAACTGAACTCTTTCTTGTGAACTCATTAAGTTTACGTTTCTATCTGAATAGCGAGGTCGACTTGTTATCTTTGATGAATGAGAATAAGATACCTTAGGTTTTCCTACTGTCCCTTTCTTGGTTGTTACCACAATAACCCCATTTGCTGCTCTAGTTCCGTATAAGGCTGTTGCTGAGGCATCTTTAAGCACGTCTATTCGATCTATATCCTGAGGATTAATACCTGCAATTGCATTTCCAATTATATTAATATAATCAGGATCATTTAGCTCATCATTACTTACTGCAACCGGATCATTAATAATAAAACCATCCAAAACCCAAAGAGGCTCTCTATTTCCCATTAGTGTAGAGGTTCCTCTTACCCTAAGACGAGGAGTTGATCCAACCTCTCCAGAATTATTCATAAGTAAAAGCTCAGGGATCCTTCCTTCCAAAGCTTGATCTATGCTTGTCATACCGGGAACAAGAACATCAGAAGCCTTAACTGAAGTAATTGCACTTGTAGAGTATCTCTTATCCACAACTTGATATCCCGTAACAACAACTTCAGTTATCTCCGAAATATCTTCTTCCATCACAACCGGTAGAGTCCTACTATCACTTACGACTACTTCTTTCGACTTAAAGCCGATATAAGTAAATTGCAATACAAACCCATCTAAACCAGATAGTGGTATTCTCAACTCAAAATTACCATCTATGTCTGTTGTTGTTCCTAGATGTTTGCCTTTAACCAAAATTGAAACACCAATTAAAGGTTCTGAATTAACATCCATTACCTTACCCTTTATAGTAATCACATCACTTTTCTGATGCAAATCATCAACTGCATATTTCTCATCTTTTATTGATGACTTATAAGTATATGTTTCTGCATTTACGACAGACACCAAAAAGCACGAAGTAGCAAATACAACACCTGCTATTCTTAATGTTCGTAAATGATTAGTCAGGCACAGTTTTCGATTAATCCAATGACAATTCATAGATTCTAAAATTTTAATTTAAACATGTTATTATATTCTCTAATTACTACCGAAGCATAGTCGGATTTTTTGTGTTGATTTCTTTGGATAAAATATTACATAGGTATGTTTTAAAGAGTTAATAAATAATATATCATATTTAAAGGCATAGACAAGGCTGACACCTTAAAAAAATTCAGGTAATACATTATAAGCAATCGCAACTTCAATGGTATTTTTATTAATAGATTTCAATTCTATATCTGCATCAAGTCACGTTCTAGAACATAAGAACCCTACATGCAATATAGACGAATTGAAAATATATTTATCCTCTAAATATATTTTTAATTCATAATTTTAACGCTTTATTCCTAAACAAGCAATAAAAGGACAACTATTGCTCCGTATTTTTCTCTTAGGCTTAAGATAGATTTTGAAACCAACTTTCTACATCCATGAATACTAATATTGAGTATTTCTGCAATTTGGGCATATTCATACTCTTGAATGTATCTTAGATATATAACCTCACGTTGTTTGTCTGTAAGAGAATCTAGCATTTCAGTAATTTGTCGTCTTACTATTTCACCATCTTCCTTATTGATAATCTCATCATCAATATTTACAACAAAATTAAATGAAAGCTTATTGTGCTTTTCTACATTAGAGTCTATTTCAAAATACTCTTTTTTTGATTTATAGATATCTATCAAACGATTTTTGAGTGATCTAAAAAGAAAGAATTTAATATTAACAACCTCATCAAGTACCTCATATTTCTCAGCTAATTTACAGAAAACGTCATGAATTGCGTCCATAACCATTTCCTTGTCAAATCCAAGATAAAGGGCATAGGTATACAAATCATCAACATGATTATTATATATTTTTTCTAATATATTTTGATTAGCCATGAAGCTTTAAATTGAATCCTTTAATTTATCCTACAAAATAACAAAAAAAGTACAGATAAATAAAATATTTAAGTATCAATACTTTATTTGAAACAGCATTATTGCTATTATTTTATCCTCAAACATCATTCAATAAAAGTGAATAAAGATTATGAAACCACCCTATGTTGTAGAAAAATTCAACATTTCAAGCAAAAATTAGAGATTAACCTTTCATGGTATAAAAGAAAGACGTATCTTTGTTTGTATTTATAAAATTTTAAAGTTATGCAAGAATTATTAGACCAAATTAAAGAGCAAATTACTGAGTTCGAAAAAAACTCACAACTTCAATCAGAAGCAAACAACAAAGCAGCCGGTGGTCGTGCCCGCAAAGCATCATTAGTACTTGAGAAATTACTAAAAGAGTTTCGCAAAGTATCTATCGAGGCATCTAAATAATAGACAGCCAAAAGATCAAATAAAAAGTGGCTTCAAACTAATTTTTAGTTTCGAAGCCACTTTTTATTCATCAGGTTATGTCTAAATCGGCACTTTCAGAAAACTTTCACATTTCATACATTTTCTCTTTTGTAGTGCCCTTCAAGATTATTTTAAAACCTCTTTTCTGATGATTATTCAGAAAAGAGGTTTCTTATTCTCGAAGTTTTGCTAAAAGCTTACTTTTTGGATGTTTTTAAATATAGAGATTCCGTTCTTCATCAAAGTGATAAAGAAGAAAAACAATATTGAATGTTTCTAAGCTGCTACTTTTGATTTCTGTAAAACCTTTCTTCCAATCTCAATGGCATTAGCCGTATGGATTCCAAAAAAGATCCAAAGCACTTCGTTCTCTTTTGTTCGTGCTTTAATTTTTCGTAACCCATAATGCTCTTTTTCTTTACCAAAGCTACCTTCAAGTCTTGAGGCTCTCTCCTTTCGAATGGAGTTTATAAGTAACTCTTGTACTTTGCGATCTTTTCTTCTGGGTCCCTTGGGCTTGAAGTCGGTCTTTATTTTCTGTAAAGTGGCAAACTGCCTGTTTGCATTGGTTGCAAAAATGGCATCAGCACCAGCTACCAGGATCTTGCCATGTGTAAGACTTTGAGCAAGATGAATACTGCTTTTAAAGCGTGCTCCTTCATTAAATGCTTCAAAACTCAGATGTTCTATAAAGCTGATTCCGCCAATCTGAATCTTATTGACTTTGGCACCAAACTCTACCTTCTTAATCTCCTTGCCCCGAACAATCGGACGTAAGTAATCTTTTTCTAAACTGACGATTCGTTTTTTAGGTTTTATACCTTTGTGAAACAATGCGTATTGCTGTGTATAGACTTTTTTAATGGTGCGTAATTTAGCTCTTTCTCTTTCACTCAGCAGTTCTTGGTATGGTTCTAAGAAGTTTGTTAGCTTTTTAATTAACAACAGACTGGAACGAGTGAGCCCGGTTCTTTTCTTTTTGGTCTTACGGCGCATTTTGCTGTAACTAACAGATCGCTTCTTCCACTTGATATACTTTGTACGCAAACGGGGCTGTCCAAGCAACTTTGACACTACTATCATTATTCTATTGCACCACTCGACACATTCCCACAGTAGTTTAACATCCGTGGGATAGCGAACTTCGCTTTCGTAACAAGTGGCATCAATGGTAATCTTTTCAACCTCTTGAAGATAAGGTGCCCAGTAATCATACAAAGTCTCTTGGAGTTTCCTAATATCTAACTTTGCGGATAACTCACTGCGGATCTGGCTGATGATCTTGTAGTTAGATAGACGGGTTTGTCCTAAATAAATTCCACAAAAGAACTGCCACTCCATGTTTCCATTGAGTTGTTCAGTTAACATGTAGTCAGACAAACCGGAGTAGTTTTTCAAAAACATCAGTGCTATCCTTCCTTGCGGGGGAAAAATAAGAGGACGACCATCACGTTTTTCTTTAAGCTCAAAGTCCTGAATTAAATCATCCCATGGGATGGCTAAGTAAAGCTTGCCTAAATCGCTCTCATAAAAGCGAGCTTTGAAAAGATTGAAGTTGCTTTCAGGATAAAAGTCAAATTCCTTTTGGATCTCATTAAATCGTTGTATCTTCATATTACCTTTTTAAGAAAAAACCCCGTTTTTGAGCTCTTTTGCTCTTTTTCGGGGTTTTTGTTGTATAAAGATACTGAATAATTAACTGAGAAACAAATTGTTAGGAGTTTTGTGAAGGTGCCTAAATCCTTTTAAACATTTTTTCAAAAGGCCTTCTGATTTTGGCCAGCTTAACAGTTTTATCTGAGTCAACGTCACGATAACCTAGCGCCAACAACACAACTGACTCTTCTTTCTCTGTATCCAATCCTAACATTTGATTAAGGACAACTGAATTAAAACCCTCTATGGGGGTAGTATCTATTCCTAATTGTGCCGCTGCAAATGTTCCATAACCCAATGCTATATACGTTTGTCGTATAGCCCAGCTCAGTTTATTAGTGAGAGGGTTCTCTTGTACATACTTAATCTTCTGTCTGAACTTTTCGGAATCCTCCTCAGATGCATTTCTTAAATTCTTCATCTCATGAACATAGTCATCAACCAAATCATCCTCTACTCTTGTCCTAGCTCTGAAAACTAGCAACTGAGAGCATTGTTGCAAAACAACCTGAGGACATGCCTTTTCATATATCTCACTTAGAATTTCTTTATTCTCTATAATTGTTACCTCAAATGGTTGCAACCCATATGAAGATGGTGCTAATCTAATAGCTTCTAGAATCTGCTCCAGTTGTTTTTCAGGTATTTTATCTCCTGACATCCGCTTAGTAGCATAACGCCAATTAAGTGCTTTTATTAAATCCATATTTATAAATAATACTATGTAATATTTCTTAGAATACTCAAGATACAGTTTGTAATTAATTATTATTACTGACCAATTCCTTGATATTTAAATCCGAGCTCAGTCAGTTCCTCTCTATTATATATATTGCGACCATCAATAATAATATGGCTACGCATAATTTTTTTCAGAATATCCCAATTGGGCAACCTAAACTCCTTCCATTCTGTTGGCACAATTAAAGCATCTGAGTTGTTTGCTGCTTCGTATATATCTTTTGCATAGAACAATTGATCTCCAAAAATAGATTTTGCAACCGTCATAGCAGCAGGATCATAAACACGAACCTCAATACCTGCCTCGAGAAGACTTGTTATAAGGTCCAACGATGGAGCATCTCTCATGTCATCTGTTCCGGGCTTAAAAGACAACCCCCAAACAGCAACAGTTTTTCCCTTAATATTACCTTCAAAAAAGTTTTGAAGCTTTCGAAACAATATTGTCTTCTGGTTATTATTTACAGTATCTACAGCTCTCAATAGTGCCATATCATAACCCACATTTTCGGCAACCTTAATAATTGCCCTTACATCCTTAGGAAAACAACTCCCGCCATAACCACACCCGGGATAAAGAAAGTTCTTACCTATACGAGTATCACTGCCAATACCACGCCTCACCATATTTACATCTGCCCCGGTAAGTTCACACAAATTGGCAATATCATTCATAAAACTTATTCTGGTCGCAAGCATTGCGTTTGAAGCATACTTTGTCATTTCAGAAGAAAGTATATCCATAAAGATGACTCTGAAGTTATTTAACAGAAATGGACGATATAACCTTGTCATAACCTCTTTTGCTCTTTCGCATTCAACCCCTACTACCACTCTGTCGGGGCTCATAAAATCCTCAATAGCAGACCCCTCTTTAAGAAACTCAGGGTTTGACGCAATTTCAAATTTCAAATTATCAAGTCCTCTTTCTATGAGTCTCATCTCAATTTTATATTTAATATCATGCGTTGTTCCAATAGGAACAGTACTTTTTGTCACTATCAACAGAGGTTTTGACATATTATCGGCAATATCCTCTGCAACTTTCCAAACATATTTAAGATCAGCATTTCCCTCTTCATCAGAAGGTGTCCCAACTGCTATAAATATCACATCCATATTATTTATAACAGACTCAAGGCTAGTAGTAAAATGCAAACGATCAGCTTGGAAGTTACGAGTCACTATATCTTTTAATCCAGGCTCATATATTGGAATTATTCCCTTTTTAAGTCCTTCAATCTTTAACTCATCGATGTCAACACAAGTAACATCAACCCCCATTTCTGCAAAGCAAGCACCAGAAACCAAGCCCACATAGCCTGTTCCGACAACAGCAATTTTCATATTTTATTAAGTTTTTTCTTTAAGTTATTGATAGGATAAAAAACTGTAAGCATTGCAATTAAGCTAACTGATAAAAACACGATTATGATATCCCAAAACCTAACTACCACAGGGTATGCATCTACAATATAAGCACCAGGCACATCACTTAACTTTAATAACCCAAAGTGCTGTTGCAGAAAACACAATGTGAGTCCAATAAAAACACCGGTTATAATCCCCAAAAAGCTAATCAACCAACCCTCAAACAAAAAGATATTTGATATTTGATTATTATTTGCACCCATATTTTTCAAACTCTTTATATCTTCATTCTTTTCAACAATTAGCATTGACAAAGATCCAACAACATTAAAGACTGCAATTAATATAATAAAGACAAGAATCAAAAATGTCACCCATTTTTCTATTTGCAACATTCTATACGACTGTATTTGTTGTTCGAATCTGTCTTTTACATAATACTCGTCTCCAATTATTGATTGAATATCTGATTTAATCTTCTTTACAGAAGCTTGTGGCATCAACTTCAGTTCCAATGAAGTAACCTCTTTCTCATAATCAAAAACATCACGTGCCAAGTCAATAGGCACCAAAGCCATCTGATCGTCAATTTCAGGTTGGTTAAGGCTAAAAATGCCACTAATCAATACATCTGTACGAGAAAAAGCGGCTGTTGGGTTAGAAAGATTAACATTTACATTTCTTTTTGGAGAATAAATTTCGATTGGATTTATATATCCAGCTCTGGCTCCAAGTGACATAGCCAATCCTGCACCTAAAACAGAGTAGTCTACAACATCCTCTCTCAGCTTGAAATTTCCATCAATTATCAGACGATTCATATCAGACATTAATTGAAACTCATCTGATACACCTTTCAGTAAAACAGGAATCTGATTATCTCCAAATCTTATTAATGCATTTTCTTCAAGTGATTCTGAAATCATCTGAATATCACTATTAGACAATGCTGTCCTAAACTTATCATTATTATAGTCAAATACCTTACCTGTCTTTGCGGTAATTTTAATTTCCGGGTCAAAGGCACTAAACATACCCTCAACTATGCCACCAAACCCATTAAATACAGATAACACGCATACCATAGCCATTGTGGCAATTGCGATGCCACATACCGAGATTATCGAGATTACATTAATAGCATTATGCGATTTTTTTGAAAAAAGATATCTCTTTGCTATAAAGAAAGATAAATTCAATATATATTATTTTTTAAGCAGGTTATCAATATTCTCAATGTAATCCAATGAGTCATCAATATAAAATTGCAAATCAGGGACTATTCTCAATTGCTTCCCTACCCTCTTTCCCAACTCATATCTTACCGATTTCACATTCTCTTTAATATTTTCAATAATCTCGCTTCCTTTATCAGAAGGAAAAACGCTAAGATAAGCATACGCAACACTCAAGTCGGGTGTAACACGAACATTCGTAACTGAGATTAATACTCCACGCATCTTTTTTGTTTCAAGCAAGAAAATTTCACTTAGCTCCTTTTGAATAAGTCTATTTATTTTAAGCTGTCTATTTGTCTCCATTTATATCTATTTTTTTCTAATCAAAGTAATACCATCTCTTATTGGAAGAATAACCTTCTCAACCCTTTGGTCCTTTGAAAGACGATCATTAAACTCCAATATTGCTTTAGTTTGCCAATCGTTACTTTTCACCTGATCAAGAATCTTGCCATACCACAATGTATTATCAGCCAAGATAAATCCTCCTGTTTTTATTTTTGGAAGAACCTTCTCAAAGTAATCCCAATATAGTCTTTTGTTAGCATCTATAAATACAAGCTCAAAGCTATCGTTTTCAAACTCATCAATAATATCCAAGGCATCCCCTATATATAGTTTTACTTTTTCTCCATGAGGAGACAAGGATAAGTTTTTCCTTATAATATCCTCAAGCTCGTCATCTACTTCAACAGAATGAATGATACCATCATCATTCAAAGCCTCGGCAAAACACAGAGCTGAATAACCTATAAAGGTACCCAGCTCAAGTATTTGTTTCGGATTAATCATCTGCGCCAACATCTTCAGCATTCTTCCCTGAAGGTGTCCTGATACCATATCCCCATGAATAAGTCTTACACGTGCATCACGAGATATCTTTTGTAATACTTCCGGTTCAGAATCAGAATGCTTTAAAATGTATTCTTCTATTGATTTACCATCCATCAAAAATATTTTTTTATCTAAGGCTTCTCAATAACTACATTGTATAGTCTGGTAAATTATACTTATCTTTTGCCTCAATAATCTTCTTTACCTCACTCACGTCAAGATAAGTTGTTCCACCGGTTTCACCAAAACTACCCCCAAGATAAGCGACTCTGTCTTCCATATTTATCATATCTGCTGCAATCATCTTCTTAATTGCCTCAGTGTAATAAGCACGGCGACTCTCTTTAGTATTTTCAATTCCCTTTCCAGGCATATATTCAGCCCATACACCATAAGAAAGAGCTAATTCACGAGCCAATCTACCCGATGTAGTCATTGCAAACACAGGGTTCCTACCTCTAAAAGCAGCTAATACACGAGCAGTACGACCAGTGTGACTATCTGTAAAAATTGCCTGAGTATTCAATCTTCCGGCTGTCTTCACTGCTTGTTTTGCCAAGAAAGAGGTAACTTCACTATCATCTGTAGCATAAGGAATGCGAATATCGTTTTCTGCCAACTTTGTCTTCTCTGTCTCATATGCAACTTTTGTCATTGTTCTAACAGCCTCAACAGGATACTTACCATAAGCAGTTTCACCACTTAGCATTATTGCATCTGTTCTATAATAAATAGCATTAGCTATATCAGTAATTTCTGCACGTGTGGGACGAGGATTTTCAATCATTGAGTGCAGCATTTGTGTAGCAACAATAACTGGTTTATTATGTAAAATTGCTTTTCTAATAAGATCACGCTGTATTCCCGGAATTTTCTCTTGTGCAACTTCAATACCCAAATCACCACGAGCTACCATGATTCCATATGCGTGTCTCAGAATTTCATCTGCATTATCTACACCCTCTTGGTTTTCAATCTTTGCTATAATCTTTATTGAACTCCCAAGTTCGTCCAAAACCTCTTGCACGGCCATGATATCCTCTTTATGCCTAACAAATGAATGTGCAATGAAATCAACGTTTAGCTTATGAGAAAGAGCAATAAACTTTTTATCTCTCTCGGTAATTGATGGCAAGTTAATTCTAACTCCAGGAATATTCACACTCTTACGACTACCTACAACTCCGTCATTTTCAACAGAACAAACAAGATGATCGTCATTTTTCTCAATAACTTTAAGGTCAATCTCTCCATCGTCAATAAGAAGGTTATCGCCAACGTTCATATCTCTAACAATATTAGGGTATGAAACATAGATAATTTCCTTGCTTGAAATACCATTAATGTTACCACTTACCAAAACCTTGTCTCCCATCGACAAGATAATTGGTTCTTCAGCTACGGTAGTTCTAATTTCTGGTCCTTTTGTATCAACCAGAATACCAATTCTGTCTGACACGGCACGAGTATTATTAATTATATTCGTAAATCCCTCCTCATCAAGGTGAGCAGAATTCATACGAACAACATTCATTCCCTCATCAAATAATGATTTAATGAAAGACACTTCGCATCTTTGATCAGATACAGTAGCTACAATTTTTGTATGTTTGAGCATCATATATTTAATATATTATTTTATGTTTCGAGTTATTAAACACCAATCAATCATTTTTGTTTGACAGGATCAGAGCTTGTACTCCCAAGTTATAAGAATCCAATCCAAAACCTGCAATTACCCCCATACAGACAGCCGAAATCATAGAATGATGACGAAACTCCTCTCTGGAATGAACATTGGAAATGTGAACCTCAATTACAGGCGTTACTACAGATTTTATAGCATCTCTTATTGCAACAGAGGTATGTGTATATCCCCCTGCATTTAATATAATGCCATCATAATCGAAACCTGCCTCGTGAATTTTATTTATGATTTCACCCTCAATATTGGTCTGGAAATAAGAAAAATCTATTTTGGGATATTGGGTCTTTAGTTTATCATAATAAACATTGAAAGAGACACCCCCATAAATCGTAGGCTCTCTCATTCCCAATAAGTTCAAATTTGGACCGTTTATAATAAGTATCTTCATACTTTATGCAATTTGACCACAAATATACTACTTTTTAAGCGATTATCGCTTTTTTTGCTTACAAATAGCTAGATTTTTCTATGAGCAACTCCAAAAAACCACAACAATACTTACTACTCATAAATAAAAAAAGCGACGCATTATTAAAATGCATCGCTTTTTAATATTAATTAGTTATTACTATATCTATTCTGAAACCTCTTCAACAATAGAAAAATCAGCTTCAGCCATACGCTTATATGAACGCCAACGCCATTGAGCATTATCTTTCGCAGCAGCAAACAATTCATCAGCTTCGTGTGGGAAAGACTTTTTAAGCTGAGTATAACGCACTTCGCCCATAAGGAAGTCATTAAATTTAGACCAGTCAGGATCTTTGCTATCAATTATGAATGGATTCTTACCCTCCTCTTCAAGTTTTGGATTATAACGCCATAAGCTCCAATATCCACACTCAACTGCCTTCTTCTGCTCAGATTGAGTCATTGACATACCCGCTCTGATACCATGACTGATACATGGTGAATATGCAATTATAAGTGATGGACCTTCATACTCTTCAGCCTCCTTCAAAGCCTTTAAATACTGACCCTGGTTAGCCCCCATTGCCACTTGTGCCACATATACATATCCATATGTAGTCGCTATCATTCCCAAGTCTTTTTTGCGAATTCGCTTTCCGGCTGCGGCAAACTTAGCTACTGCAGCAGTTGGTGTTGCTTTTGATGACTGACCACCTGTATTTGAATAAACCTCAGTATCCATCACCAATACATTTATATCCTGCCCCATTGCCAAAACATGGTCAAGACCACCATAGCCAATATCATAAGCCCATCCGTCACCACCAAATACCCAAATAGACTTTTTGGTCAAATATTTATCTAGCGACATTATCTCTTTAGCAAGCTCATTATCCATAGCTTTTAGCGAATCAACAATATTAGCTGATATCACCTTTACAGCCTCACCCTTTTCTTTGTTCAATATCCATTGTGCAAAGAGTTCCTTTTGCTCATCAGAGAAGTCGTCTGACTTACGTGCTTTAAGCATAATATTCTCAATGCGTTTACGCATGCTTTGATGAGCTATAACAAAACCAAAACCAAATTCAGCATTATCTTCGAATAAAGAGTTTGCCCACGCAGGCCCCTTACCATCCTCATTCTTAGTATATGGAGTAGCAGGTGCAGAAGCACCATAAATAGACGAACAACCAGTAGCATTAGCTATCATCATTCGATCTCCATAAAGCTGAGTGATTAATTTAATGTATGGCGTTTCACCACAACCTGCACAAGCCCCTGAGAATTCAAACAAAGGTGTTGCAAACTGAGAGTTCTTTACATTAAGAGAAGTATCCACAAGGTTAGCCTTGCTTGATACATTCTTAACCATATAATCCCAATTTTTTTGATTGTCATACTGTGTATCAATTGAAACCATCTTAAGAGCATTTTCACCCTTTCTTCCGGGACATACATCCACACAAACCCCGCAACCAAGACAGTCAAGCACGTCTACCTGTATACGATATGCTGTACCTTCAAATTGCTTACCTGTAGTTTTCAACAAGTCAACTCCTTCTCCCAGACCTGCCTGTTCAGACTCATCTAAAACAAAAGGACGAATTGTAGCATGAGGACATACATATGCACATTGATTACACTGTATACAATTTTCAGGAATCCACTCTGGCACAAGCGCCGCCACACCACGTTTTTCATAAGCAGCAGTTCCATGTTCCCAGGTTCCATCCTCACGACCAACAAAAGCAGAAACAGGCAAATCATATCCTCTTTGTGCATTAACCGGTCTTACAATTTTCTGGATAAATTCAGGGGCATCATCAGCAACAGTTTCACCTACCACTATATCAGCCCATTCAGCAGCAACAACAACCTCTTCAATATCTCCACCACGTTCAACAGCAGCAAAGTTCATTCTAACAATCTCTTCACCCTTTCTTCCATATGATTTAACTATGAAAGCCTTCATTTGCTCTACAGCCTGATCATAAGGAATAACATTAGATATCTTAAAGAAAGCTGATTGCAAGATTGTGTTTGTTCTATTTCCAAGACCTATTTCTGTTGCAATCTTTGTGGCATTTATGATATACATCTTTATATCATTTTGCGCCAAATACTTCTTGATATGATCAGGCAAGTGATTTGCAACCTCATCCTTCGACCAAACCGAGTTAAGCAAGAATGTACCACCCTTTTTCAATCCGGCAGTCACATCATATAAATGAAGGTATGCAGGAACGTGACAAGCAACAAAGTTAGGTGTATTAACCAAATATGTAGAGCGAATTTTATTATCTCCAAATCTCAAATGCGAGCAGGTGAATCCGCCTGACTTCTTAGAGTCGTAAGCAAAATATGCCTGAACATACTTATCTGTATTATCACCAATAATCTTGATTGAGTTTTTATTAGCTCCAACAGTACCATCTGAACCCAAACCATAGAACTTAGCCTCATAAGTAGTGTCATCCATAGATACCTCATCTATCATTGGCAATGATTTAAACGTAACATCATCAACAATACCTATAGTAAAATCGTTCTTGGGTAACTTTTGACTTAAGTTATCATACACTGAAATTATTTGACCCGGAGTTGTATCTTTAGATGACAAACCATAAATACCTCCAACAATAATCGGAGCATCCTCTTTTCCATAGAAACAGTCTTTTACATCCAAGTACAAAGGTTGACCTGTAGCACCAGGCTCTTTTGTTCTATCCAAAACAGCAATACGCTTCGCCGTTTTAGGTATAACTGACAAAAATGCTTCAGCTTTAAATGGACGATATAGATGCACTGCTACCATACCAACTTTCTCACCATTTGCATTTTTATGGTCAACTACCTCACGAATTGTTTCTGTAGCCGAACCCATAGCTATAATCACTTTATCAGCTTCAGGATCACCATAGTAATCAAACAATCCATACTTACGTCCTGTTACGGCAGCAAGTTTCTCAAGATATTTCTCCACGATATCAGGCACCGCATCATAAAAAGGATTTGAAGCCTCTCTCGACTGGAAGTAAATGTCATCATTTTGAGCAGTACCTCTCGTAACCGGAGAATCAGGACTTAATGCTCTGTTTCTGAATTCGGTCAATGCCTCTTGATTGATTAATGGAGCCAGATCTTCATTTTCCAGCATTTCAATCTTCTGGATTTCGTGAGATGTTCTAAACCCATCGAAGAAGTGTAAAAATGGAATTCTACTTTCAATTGCGGCAAGATGCGCCACAGCAGCCAAATCCATAACTTCCTGAACAGAGCCTGTTGCAAATTGAGCAAAGCCAGTTGGACGAGCAGCCATCACGTCCTGATGGTCACCAAAAATAGATAATGCCTGCGCAGCAAGAGCACGTGCTGAAACATGAAAAACACCAGGTAGTAATTCTCCGGCAATCTTATACATGTTTGGCAACATAAGCATCAAACCTTGCGAAGCAGTGTAGGTTGTAGTCAAGGCACCTGCCTGCAATGAACCATGTACAGCTCCGGCGGCACCCGCTTCTGATTGCATTTCTTGCACCAGAACTGTTTGACCGAAAATGTTCTTTCTTCCTGCGGCTGCCCACTCATCAACGTATTCTGCCATTGTTGAGGATGGAGTAATCGGGTAAATAGCTGCAACCTCGCTGAACATATAAGCAATATGTGCTGCCGCCTGATTACCATCGCAGGTTAAGTATCGTTTCTTTTTTGTCATACAATATGTTTATTTTATTGATTAGATTATTCGATACACTTTGTAGTAATATATAAATAATGTAGAATTTATTATCGCTTGCGAAATTACTACAAAAAACCATGCATAACAAAAATATAGTATACTTTGTTCATACACACCAACAAAATGAAAGATAAACATACTGAGTTAACATCTAACTATAACATACCAAAGGTTTTTAAACAGCAGTATTTCAGAGAATATATAAAGCAAGAGAGGACGACCAATAATTTTAGTCATCCTCTCCTGAATTAATGATTTAATCAAAAAAAATCCTACAAATCTCTTAATGTAGATCCTGGTTTGAATTTAATTGATTTGCGCGCAGGAATCTCGATTGGTTTTTTTGTTTGAGGGTTAACACCAACTCTTGCACTTCTTTCTGTTAGCGAAAAAGTACCAAAACCTACCAATACTACTTTCCCATCATTTTTAATCTCCTCTGAAATTGCTTCGAGGGTTGCGTCTAAAGCTTTTTTTGAATCAACTTTGCTAAGTCCGGATTTCGCAGCAATTGCATTAATTAGTTCAGATTTGTTCATAGGGAAAAAATTAAAAAGTTAATATATTCATATAGTTAAGATCTCCTTCAATTCGACGCCAAATATAATTTATTTATTATATATAATCAAGAAAAAAGGCAAAAAGTATTTGATTTTAATTAAAAAAGGGGAAATATCACTGATTAAAAGAGCACAATGGGAAATTATAAGTACTTTTGCTCAAAATTTATAGAATAACTAAATGAATAATTCAGGTTCTCCTTTTGGTGGAAATCTTCCTCCGGTAACACTTAATCTTATTATTATTAATGTAATAGTATGGTTGGCGCAAGTAGTTTTGCTTCGCCAAGGAATTGATTTATCACAATATTTAGGATTACACTATGTTGAGTCCAAAGGATTTATGGCTCATCAAATAGTCACCTATATGTTCTTGCATGACACAAGATCATTCATGCACGTATTCTCAAATATGTTTGCAGTATTCATGTTTGGTCGTACAATTGAGTACGTGTGGGGGTCTAAAAGATTTCTAACATATTATATGGTTACCGGTGTTGGAGCAGGCCTTATTCAGCTTCTTGTAGCATTTATCCGAATACAAGCTTTAAAGAAAGGAATGAATGCAGATGCGATAGAAGAAGTTGTATCACAAGGATATCATATACTTCAGCAAAATATGAACTATATCAATGACATGCAAGGCTCATTAAATGTTGCACTTAACAGCGTAACTATCGGAGCATCAGGAGCTGTTTTTGGCATACTACTCGCATTTGGCATGATGTTCCCCAATGCAGAGCTATTCATTATACCAATTCCATTCCCTATCAAAGCAAAATATTTTGTGGTAGGATATGGATTCTTCGAACTTGTATTTGGTGTAAGAAACTTTGCCTGGGACAATGT
This sequence comes from uncultured Proteiniphilum sp., assembly GCA_964535975.1. Classification (GTDB taxonomy): domain Bacteria; phylum Bacteroidota; class Bacteroidia; order Bacteroidales; family Dysgonomonadaceae; genus Petrimonas. The sequence goes on from CAZHWC010000013.1 coordinate 29,031, forward strand.
AGCGCACTTTGCTCACTTGGGAGGAATGCTGTTTGGTATATTTATGATACTTTACTGGAGAAAAAAAGGGAAAGACTATGGCAGATTTTATTGAACAACTAAAACTAAAATATAAGCACGGCAGCGTACTAACTCGCTTTATTTATATCAACCTGGCCTTTTTTGTTGTTATTAAAATAATAAGCGTATTTTTTACGCTATTCAATATATATCAATTTGACATTATAACATTCCTTGGCGTCCCATCCGGATTTAATCAGTTGCTTCATCGCATATGGACTCCATTCACCTACATGTTCGTTCATGAACAGGTATTGCATATACTGTTCAACATGCTCTGGCTATATTGGTTTGGCAGGATGTTTATGGAATATTTCACCGGGCGCGTATTTGGAAGTTTATATATATTAGGCGGACTTGGAGGCGCATTATTATATATTCTGGCTTATAATTATCTGCCATACTTTGTGGCTATGGAAAGGAGCTGGATGATAGGAGCTTCGGCGTCCGTAATGGCAATCGTAATGGGCGCGGCATTCTACCGTCCTGATGTAAAAATCAACTTACTGCTTATAGGACAAATAAAAATTATTTATATTGCCATAGCAGCATTTGTAATAGACTTTTTGTCACTAGGCAATGGAGTAAATGAAGGCGGGCATGTAGCGCATATAGGAGGCGCAATAATTGGATATATATTTGCCACCCAATACAAAGAAGGCCGAGATATAACAGCATGGGTCGGAAAACTTATTGACTGGTTTGTAAATCTAAGCAAACCACGAAAGAAAAAATCAAAAATAAAAGTTCAGTATCAACGTCCCGAGAGCGACATGGACTACAATGCGCGCAAGAACAGAGAACAGGAAGATATAGATGCAATATTAGACAAACTAAAAAAGACAGGATATAATGGTTTGTCGGATGACGAAAAAAAGAGGTTATTTGATGCCAGCAAAAAGTAATAAGAAAAAAACTATTAGATTCACTGGTCTGGTAAAGCACATAATATTTGCCACCAATATTATTGCCATACTACTACTATTAAGTGCATTTCTATCATGGAAGGTTTCACCACTCAAAACAAACCTTTTCTCATACATTGGTCTTGCATACGGAGCAATTATACTTATAAACATTCTATACTTAGGCTTGTGGATTTTATTTAATAAATGGAAGCTAGCCTTAATATCCTTTATGGCAATAGCAATATGCTATAAACCTATTACAACATTTTTCCCTTTAAATGTCTCAGTAAAAAAAGCCCCGGATACCGCTATCAAAATATTGACGTACAATGTTCAGGGCTTTGTAAATGAACGCAGCAAAAAAAACGGAAAGTTTCCTCTTCTTGATTATATTGCCAAACAAGATGCAGATATTGTATGCTTGCAGGAATATATGGTAAGCAAGACCGGAAAGTCTTTAATTAGCCAGCGGGATGTAAATAAAATACTAAAACATTACCCCTATTACTCCGTTACACCACTCAGGTCATCCACCAAAAGCCTCACATACGGACTTGCATGCTTTTCCAAATATCCAATTGAAGCAACAAAGAATGTAGGTTTTAAATCATCATACAATGGCGCTGCCATATATACAATAAATATAGATAGTGCAAAATATGCAGTAGCCAATGTACATTTAGAATCAAACAGCATTACTGCAGAAGACAAAGAACTATATACAAACTTCCTTCAAAGCAGTGATGGAGTAAATTTGGAAAATGTAACCAGCAACATTCGCAGCAAACTAGGCAAAGCATACCGAACTCGAACATCGCAAGTAAACAAAGTAAAAAGCGAATTAGAAGAAATGAATGTAGAAGGAGTCATTATATGCGGAGACTTTAATGACACCCCAATATCATACACTTTTTCGCAAATGAAACTGGGCTTGAAAGATGCCTTTACAACAGCCGGATTTGGACCCGGCATTACATATAACGAAGACTTGTTCTGGTTCAGAATAGACAATATTATGTACAGCCCCAATATGAAGGCATATAAAGCTAAAGTTGACAGAGTATTATACTCCGACCACTATCCACTCAAGGCAATAATAAGCTTGAACAAATAGCCTCACATAAACATTATATAACTGGAAATATTAATCTCATTGACAATAATATACAGTGAATTAATAATTCAAAACTGAAATAAAAAAACTGATATTAAAACATGTATAAAATAAGCAAAGAATTTGCATTTTCGGCTGCCCATGCTCTCTATGGATTAGCAGAAAATCATCCCTGCACAAGGCTGCACGGACACAACTACATTGTGACTGTGCATCTGAAAGCAAAAGAGCTAAATGAAGTAGGATTTGTTAAAGACTATAATGATTTAGCATTAGTAAAGCACTATATCGACAACAACTTAGACCATAAAAACCTAAACGATATAATGGCACCACTAAACTCATCTGCAGAAAATCTTGCAAAGATGCTGTATGATATTTTCAAGCCAATGCTTCCCGAACTTTATGCAGTGGAAGTAAGTGAAACCCCTAAAACCTCAGCTATATATGAACCTGAGGGTTAATGAAATATTTTACTCGCTACAAGGCGAAGGAGGTCGCACCGGCGATCCTTCAATATTCATAAGACTGTCAAAGTGCAACCTCTCATGCAGCTTCTGCGACACCGAGTATGAGACAGGAGAGAAGATGACTATTGACGAAGTACTAGAACATATTTCACAATATCCATGCAAGTGGATAATATGGACAGGAGGCGAACCAACTCTTCAGCTCACTGACGAGGTAATCAGCATCTTCAAGTCAAAAGGTTATAAACAAGCAATCGAGACTAATGGCACAAGACGCGTACCAAACGGACTGGACTACATAACTTGTAGCCCAAAACAAGAGTTCCACATAGTGAAACATCTAATCCCGGAGGTTGACGAACTTAGATTTCCTATATCAGCAGGAGATCCTCTTCCCGACATCAATATACTACCTAAAGCTAAAAGATATTTTTTAAGCCCTATTTTTGATGACAAAAACATTATCCACGAAAATGTGGAATACTGTGTTAAGATGGTTATGCAAAACCCACCATGGGCATTAAGCATTCAGTCACACAAGCTTATAGGAATAGAATAATCATTTAAGAAAGCATGACTCATTTTCAAGTAACAATATTGGGATGTGGCTCGGCAATGCCGACCACATACCGAAACCCAACATCGCAACTTATAGAAGTAAACGAAAAGTTATTCATGATAGATTGTGGAGAGGGCACACAACTGCAGATGCGAAAGCAAAAAGCAAAAATGAGCAAGCTACATTCTATTTTCATTTCCCACCTTCATGGCGATCATGTATTTGGACTACCCGGATTATTATCCACACTCAGCCTGATGGGGCGCACCGGCGAACTATACATATATGCTCACAAAGAGCTGGAGCTTTTCTTGATGCCGTTTATAAAGTATTTTGGAAGTCAGCTAAGCTATAAAATTACACATGTCCATATAGACCCCCACAACCATAGTGTTATCTACGAAAACAACTCTATTAAAATATCAGCATTTCCGCTGATGCATAGAATTCATACAAATGGATTTCTTATTGAAGAAAAAGAGTCACCGCGACATATAAAACGCGATATGATTGACTTCTACAATATTCCATTTACCAAAATAAAAGATATCAAACAGGGAGCAGATTTCATTACTAATGACGGGAAAGTAGTCGATAATGAAATTCTGACAACAGCACCCATACCACCTCGAAAATATGCATATTGCTCCGATACTGCATACGCACCATCCATAATACCATATATTAAAGGAGTCGATCTATTATATCACGAAGCCACCTTTGCCGAAGAAGATATTGCCAGAGCAAAGCAAACAAATCACTCCACAGCTCGCGAAGCAGCTGAGATTGCAAAACAAGCCGAAGTCAAAAAACTAATTATAGGCCACTACTCATCCAGATATAGAGAACTAGACCAATTGCATAAGGAAGCAAAAGATGTTTTTGAAAACACAGAATTGGCCTACGAAGGAATGAAAATTGACATATAACGTCAATAATGAGATTTTATTACACAAAACGAAAATAAAAATCATTAAAAAGAGCTTTTATATCCTTTTTTTTCTATTTTTGCAACATAGATGTTTTATTTAAAATGAAAAAGATACTTTATACATCTCTCATAATTTTTTTTTTGGGTATTGGAACAACAAAAAGTTACTCCTATAACCAGAGTGATATCATTATGACTGAAAACAAACAAGAGACAAAGATTTCTTTTTCAGACAACAGATTGATTGTTGAGAACCTCCAAGAAGATTCAGTATTAGAGGTATTCAGCATCGTGGGGATGAAAGTATTCAGCATAAAAATAACAGCAGGTACAAACGAATATCCCATCAATCTGCCTAAAGGTTATTATATTATCAGAATTGGCAACATTGCCAAAAAGATAGCACTGCGATAAGATTTTCAATCATAATGATTGGTTATCACTCAAAAAAATCGACATTTTAATAATTAGGTTATCTAAAGCTGGCATTTTATTTCTATCTTTGCCAACTCTTTTTTATACATCATCAAAATAATTTTACAAAAATGAAAATTGCTATTGTTGGAACAAGCGGAGCCGTAGGACAAGAGTTGCTTCGTATTCTTGATGCGAGAAATTTCCCTGTTGATGAACTATTATTATTTGGATCATCCAGAAGTGCAGGAACTAAATATACGTTCAAAGGTAAGGAGATTACCGTCAAAGAGATAAAACATAACGACGACTTCAAAGGTGTAGACATAGCATTTACATCAGCCGGAGGAGGTGTGTCACTTGAATTTGCCGAAACAATCACTAAATATGGCGCAATAATGATTGACAACTCAAGCGCATATAGAATGGATGTTGACGTACCTTTGGTTGTGCCCGAAGTTAATGCAGAAGATGCACTTAACAGACCCAAAAATATTATTGCCAACCCCAACTGCACAACCACTCAAATGGTAGTAGCTCTAAAGGCCATCAATGATATTTCTAAGATTAAAACTGTTCACGTCTCCACATATCAGGCGGCATCAGGTGCAGGAGCGGCAGCTATGGACGAGCTTGAAGAACAACACAGACAAATTGCAAACAACGAGGAACCAACTGTTTCAAAGTTTGCTTATCAGCTTGCGTTTAATCTTATTCCACAAGTTGACGTGTTTACTGAGAACGGATACACAAAAGAAGAGATGAAGATGTATCACGAAACACGCAAGATAATGCACAGCGATATTGAAGTTAGCGCAACTTGCGTCAGAGTTCCGGTTTTGAGAGCACATTCTGAAGCAATATGGATTGAAACCGAACAACCTGTTTCTGTGGAACAAGCACGCGAAGCATTTTCTAAAGCAGACGGTGTAGTTCTTCTTGATGATCCCGAAAACAAAGTTTATCCAATGCCTTTAGATTCGGCAAGCGAAGACCCTGTTTATGTAGGAAGAATAAGAAAAGATCTTACAAATCCAAATGGCCTTACATTCTGGACATCAGCCGACCAGATAAATAAAGGAGCTGCACTAAATGCGGTTCAAATTGCAGAATATCTTATTAGCCAAAAGCAAGCTTAATAAGTTAGAAAAGCCATAAATATATACTATATATATTAAGCAAGAGGGTATATCACATTGTGATTCTACCCTCTTGCTCTTTTTATATTATATATATTGTGAATAATTAATATCGTCTCTCCCTCATAGAGTTAGAACCGGAAGAAGACACGGAAGATTTTACAGACTTCTTTTTTACCTTAGGCTTCTTGCCTTTAACATCCATCTTGGTGCTATCAACATACTCTTTCCACAGCCCTTTCTCGAAATCACGTAATTGATGTTCAATTCTTTGCTGCTCTTTTTCCACCTCCTCAGCTGTTGCCGAATATTGCGAGATTGACAGATTACGAGGATTTGCGGCCTTATATATTTCACCATCATAACTACGTTTAGAGAAAAAATCATCTACAGTACCAGTCATAGAGTTATTAATTCCCGAAAGCATAATCGGCATACTCTTAATATAAGGAGTTATATCATCATAAGATATCCAAAACAAAGGATACCTCACAGAATTCGCATCATAATCATCCTGACGAATAAGAACAGGACATATAGCAATGGTTTTTATTTTATAATCAGAAGTTACTGAGTCAAAGTAATAAGCCTCCTTCACGAAATACCCTTGCACCTCATTACTAGGCACATCCACATCCTCAACCACAATTTTGCCATTATCTATTCTGTGATAAATTCCAAATCGATTGATAAACTCCATGAAGTCAATTTTGTATTCATCAGTAAAAAGCTCCCGACCATCCAAATATTCGTAAGCAGAGATAGTATTATCAGCAAGCAAATTAAAAATCTTGGTAAAAAGGTTCACCCGTCCACCCTCAGGCTGCACAGGATAGTATAAAGGAGAGTTTTTTTCTTTTGCCAAGTCAAGGTATCTATAGACAATGCGCGACCATCTCGCATCCTCTACGTTTGCACTTTGCCCCCTGTTAAATTGAGCAGCTCTCACCGACTCCTGCGCCACCATTGAGCCAGACACACTCCACAACAGCACAAATGCTATAATATTTAATATATTAGTTTTCATCTCTATTATTTATTTTTATCCCACTCTTACTTCAATCACTGCTATTTCACGCTCACTCCCATCAGGTCCCACAGCCCTCACACCTGAAATATAGAAGTAAGACCCTCGCTGCAATCGTCTAATTTGCTCTTTCTGACGAGAAGAAAATTTATCTCCATCAGATACCTCAGGGATAGCATTGCCCATAGAATCAAAAAAGACAGTTCTAAAACTAACCACCCTGAAGGGTATATTCAAAATACCATCATCAATGGCAGCCTTAATGCCATCACTATTCATCAGCACAGCTTTAGACAATGCACCACCCTTAAACATTTTAGCAACACCATTGGCATCAACATATTCAATATATGGCGTTGGGTCAGGAAGAGCGCGAACCCTAAACGTTTTAGACATCATTCTCATAGTCTGATTGCCCGATTTTACAGATATAGATATCTCAGCATCCTTTCCAACTGCCGAAGGCTTGGCCATCCACATCGAACCTTTCTTTACTAATACACCATTTGTTATCTCAGCCATCACATCCTGCGGCATCACACCCGGAACAGAAATGCTTATCTCATTATCAATACCTGCATAAAGCACATTCATTAAAGTAGGTGCCACTGTTGCCATGGGTTCAATAACGGTATAACTGTCGGAGAACGGACGACGCAAAAGAGAGCCGTCACCCTTCTTCATTTCAATATAACCCTCAACAGGGAAAGTACCCACACTTGCCCCCGAAGCCCTGAACAAACTTTCGCCGGAATCATCAAGCATCTTTCCATTAACAAATATAGATTGAACCTGAGTAGAATCTTCTGCCGACAAAACTATACGAGCATTATAAGCCCCGCCCTGCAAAACCACACGAGACTCAGGTATTACATAAGCATTTATCTTATTAACTCTGAAGTCACCAATATCCACATAGTTGAGAAGAGAATTCAAGGCCTCACCCTCCGATAGTCTTATATCATTTTGGAGTTTGGTGAGAATTGTAACAGCAGCAGACACAGGCATATTATAAAACAATGATTCCTCCCAACTTTTGTTATCAGAAATCCTGCTAACACTCTTAGAACTAACATCTAGACTTCGCTCAATTATATCTCGTCTGTTGGCATCATCAACCACCCCGACAAGCATATCCCTATAGTCAACAATACTCTTCCTGAGCTTAGTTCCTTCATTAGAAGGCGAAGACAACATAACAAAAGAAGCTGCATCCAGATTCTCTCTGTTTTTAATATTCTTGATATCACCTTTTTTGCCATCCGCCTGTTTCACCATCTGTAGCTTAAGCGACTCGATATGACTCACCAGCGAATCACTAACATTCTTCACAAGCACCCCCTTATCATACCATTCACCTGCCTTTTCCCTGTTCTGAGCATTATAACTCTCAAGCTCACCCATAATCAGGTTGTTACGGTTATGTATATTATCAGACGAACTACTCAAACTATCCTCCACAATATCAAACCCATTTAGCACCTCAACCGACACGTTGAGAGCCAACAAAGCGATAAATACCAAATACATTAGATTTATCATCTTTTGCCGCGGAGAATTTGAAAAGTTTCCTGCCATCTTTCTGTATTTATTATTGTGGTTGGTTTGATGTATTACCACCCATGGTCATTGCCTGAATCATGCGACTGTAAATACTATTCAACTCCTGAATCTGTTTAGTCATCTTCTCAGTTTCATCTCTAAATGTTGAACTGTCGGGCAATGTTCCGCTATACATATCCTTTATCGAACTCAAACCCTTGTTTATCTGATCAAGAGTATCTATCTGCCCACTAATTCCTTTAAGCTGAATTTCATATATAGTATTCAACCCCGAGATATTTCTATTCAACGCCTCCATTTGCTGAACATAACCAAGCGAATTGTGACTTATATTCTGAGAGTTGTCAATAATATGTCGATACGAATCATGAAGAGACTCGGATATAGAAGTAAGTGTATGAACAGCCTTTGCAAACTGCTCAACATTCTGAGCCACAGAATCAAGCTGACCTATAGTATCAGAAGAAGCAATGTTATATCCAGAGTTATCAACACTCCTGTCAACAACTTTATCAACACTGTTATCATAACTATCAACAACACTGTCAACTCTTCCAGCTGGCGTCTGACTTCCCGAACTATAAACAGGCTGAGAAGACTGAACTGGTTGCGAATACCCAGCCGACTGCAAAGGTTGCGAACTATATGAAGGTTGAACCGGTCTGTCAAATCCATAAAGAATAAAAACCACCACTTCTACCGCCATACCCACTCCAAATATAATATTTCCCCATATTCCCCAAAGGTGCAACACCTTCACCATTGCGCCCAGAATCACTATGGCAGCACCAAAGCTATAACCATATTGCAACAATCGCTGTCCGCCCTCTGTTTGAAGAAATCCCTCTATCTTTCTTATTACTCTATTCATTTGATGTAGTTTTTTTCGTCTTTATCTTTTTGTAGAAGTACCCAGTTTTGTTCTAACACACCTAAACCCAATGTACGAACGTCCCAAATTCTGATACTCCATATCTCGCATGTCCGAACGGATAAATGTGGATATATCTTTCCAAGAACCACCCTTCACCACTTTCTTCTTCATTGCATACGGATCTTCAATAGCAGCATTATATCTATACTCGGGGTTTACGTCACTCATCAGCTCATTGCCCGACTCAGTGAAAGCAGTTGAAGTCCACTCAGCCACGTTGCCCGCCATATCATACAATCCCATACTGTTGGGTTGATAACTTCTCACCTTTGCCGGAATCAGATTATTATCAGCAGCATATGCACCCTCACCGGGTTTAAAGTTTGCCATAAAACAATCATCTTCCACCTCAGCCGAGCCGGCACCCCAAGGATAAATATTATCAGTTTTGCCACTTCGGGCGGCCATTTCCCATTCCGCCTCAGTTGGCAATCTATATTTTTCAATCTTCACATTATTTCTCTGCAAGCTATTTCGCAGATACATTGTGCGCCACTCACAAAAGGCTGTTGCAGCTTCCCACGAAACGCCAACAACAGGATGATGAGCATAAGAGGGATGCGAGAAATAGTTTCTCATATACGGCTCATTGTGCGAGTTTGCAAAATCATTAACCCAACATGTAGTATCAGGATAAATATTCACAATCTTTGTGTGAACAAAATCATACAAACTACTTAGCGGCCGAGTTATGGTTTCATTAATAATCCTGCCCTGTTCATCCACATATGCCGTATCTTTTGAAATCATAATCACCTCATTTTCATCAGCAACATAGTCGGTATTCAAAATCCTCTCTCTAGGTATAAGCCTATTATGACGTTTGGCAGCCTCAGCTTCATCAAACCACTCATATTTAAAATTCATCTGACGAGCATCCAGCATCTTCTGCCCCGTGATGGGGTGAGTAACATAAACACTATTTATTGCAGCCTCCTCCTCTTCGGTGTTTCTTGTCCACGGAATCGCAATATTCCAATTAAGTCGAGGCTTTACGGGGTCGCCATACTCATCCTCAGTTATTTTATAAAAATCATCACCTGCATATGCCGGGTCAGCCAGTCGCTCTCTGATAATTGAGTCGCGAACCCAGTAAACAAACTGCTTATACTGCGAGTTTGTTATCTCAGTTTCGTCCATCCAAAAATCATCTACCGACACACCACGCGTAGGCACTGTGATACCCCACAACGAATCTATTTCGCCCGGTCCCATCACATAAGAGCCCCTCGACACCAACACCATATTATATGGCGAAGGCTCATTCCATGCTCTTCCCATATTCACGCCGGTGAGTTCACCTCCTACACTACCACCGTATCCACCGCGCCCACATGACAGAACGGAAATAAATATTGCAACAGGAATAATTATTTTATACAAACTCATAATCTATATATGTAGTTAAAAATCCATTACTTAACACTACAACAGCCTAATACTTTTATGAGGCTGGGGTTTTGGTTTAAACAAATCAAGCGGGAAATTATACCTTAATACAATTTCGTGATTAGGCCCTGCATCCATCCTCCGATTATAATCGTATGCATAACCAATTCCAACTCCGCTAATATCAGCACCGGCAAAGATTGAATATCCCTCATCGCCACGCCACATTGCACCGGCCGATATTTTCTTTGCCCATTTAATTTGCATAGCACCATGCAGTCGAGTTTGCTGCGATGTGTGTTGAGCAAATACCATAGGCTCTATTTCAAATAACGTACTAAATAATTTAATATTGTATCCAAGCATCAAATTATAAGAAATTGGAATCTTGCTGTATGTAGAATCAGCATCATTATCAATCGGTATACTATAATATTGGGGCTCATTGAGGTGCATTGCGGCAACACCGACAAAAAAACTTTCAGTATTCCAAGACATACCAGCATTAAAATCTACCCTCTTTTTATCAACTGGGTTTGCAACAATTTTCTTCTGAACACCCTGAGTAGAATCAATCTGCATTTTATACGACCCCTCATCAAAGTTAAGCTGATGCAAACCCAATTGCACACCAAAGTTGAGCCAACCACGCCCCACTCTATGCTTATAAGCGTACTTGGCAGCAATAAACGTATTGCCAGCGCTTCCCATATTGGTATTTATAAGAGACACACCCACTCCATGACGCAACCCCAGAAACTCTACAGGCATCGAACCATTAATCACAAGCGTTCGCGGAGCCTCAGCAGCCTTTGTCCAATACTGTTTATACAATGCATTCACATCAACCTCTTCTCTATGGCCGGCAAATGAAGGATTGTAACTACTCTTTGCATACCAAAACTGAGTGACGGGGATATCCCACTGTGCAGCAGCATTGCTTAACAATGCACACAAAAAGATTACTGATAATATGTATCTCTTTTTTCTCATATAATATAATAACATCGAAATATTGAAAAAATTGTATCAGGTGTATTAAATTCAAGTTCAATTACGTACATTATACCATTCACATAAACAAATCGAACACACAGATATAGATATTTACAAAAGAGCAAACACTACTGGTTGGATCTAATTATCATTTCATAAAGCCACTAAACATCACTGGTTGGATCTAATTATCATTTCAGAAAACCACTAAGCACCACT
>CAZHWC010000013.1:40853-42188 GCA_964535975.1 uncultured Proteiniphilum sp.
AATCTTTTTCAGTTTTAGATTTTGCAACCATTGCAAGTAATAATCTTTTTCGTTTTTTGAGTTTGCGATACTCGCAACAATAAATCTTTTTTCACTTTATTACCTGCATAACTTACAACATGATTTAGCATTTCAGAAATCAACCTATTTTTCGATTTCATGATTTACATGTGCACTTCTAACACGTATATAACCATCATCACAGGTCAATTGTCATGTATAGGTAAAGATAGTAAAAATATAAACAATCGACACACATAATAAGAAAAAAAATAGGGTGTAATCACAATTGTGAAACACCCTACATTATACTATATAAGAATTGACGCTTACTGAATACTACTCATCCACTTTCACACCCACCATATCAGGGTCAATCATAATTCTTCCGCAATATTCGCAAACGATGACCTTCTTACCCAATTTGATATCCATTTGTCTTTGTGGTGGTATTTTATTGAAACATCCTCCACAAGCACCTCTCTGAATAGGAACAATAGCCAATCCATTACGAGCATTCTTGCGAATACGTTTAAATGCACTAAGTAAACGTGGCTCTATAAGAGCTTCTGTTTTTTTAGCTTTATCTCTAATTTTCTCTTCCTGGCTTTTAGTCTCCGAAACTATATCGTCAAGCTCTTTCTTTTTTGCATCAAGGTCTATATTCTTTTCCTTTAGCTGTTCGTTGGCAGCAGCAATAAGATCTTTAATTCTCTTTTCTGCATCAGCATTATCGCGAATCTTTTTCTCTGCAAGCTCTATCTCAAGAGTTTCAAATTCAAGCTCTTTAGTAAGGTGATCATATTCTTTGCTATTTCTCACGTTCTCAATTTGCTTGTTGTATTTCTCGATACGTGCATTGCTGTTTTCAATTTTCACTTTCTCGCTCTTGGTATTTTCAGCCAGCTCCTTAATATCAAGATTGTATTTATTAATACGAGTTCCTAGTCCTGCGATATCATCATCAAGGTCGGCAACCTCTAGTGGCAACTCACCGCGAAGAGTTCTGATTTTATCTATCTCAGACATGTAAGATTGTAACTTATAAAGCGATTTTAGTTTTTCTTCAACCGCTACGTCCTCAACTGCAACTTTTTTCTTTGTAGCCATAATATTATAATTATATTTTGAAATTTAGACAAAAAAAAGCGACAACCGAAAAGCATTGCTATTCCGTTGTCACATCATCCATATTTGGCGGGAACCATGTCAGACCGCACTAATCTACAGATATTTAACCGGGTTCGAATCGAACGACGATTTATATATCGCAAAGTTAGTATATTTTTTTGAAATCACATCAAAAAATATATCCTTTGTACATATTTCAGATTC
>CAZHWC010000014.1:0-40052 GCA_964535975.1 uncultured Proteiniphilum sp.
CTTTCCGCACCTAATTTATACTCTGAATACCGTGATATATATCAAGTACACTTAAGAAAAGCCATCACCTCAAAACTGAACAACTTAATGATTCCAATTTCAAGTGAAGTAAATGATGCGCTTGTAGAGCTCTTGGTTCGTATGGGACTCCAGCATGCAGCAGGAGATGAAATATTGGACGCAGAAATGTACACTCTTGTTAAAAAGCTTGGTGACGTTTTAGAGGATTTCCAGTTTGATATAACAGAATTCGGAATGGATTTTCCTCCTTTAGACAATAATATTGATTTAATAATAAAATGAAGAATTCTACTTCGCTAAAGAAATTTTTATATCAAGGCTTGGTTGAAGTTGGTTGTGATGAAGCTGGTAGAGGCTGTCTGGCAGGTCCTGTATTTGCGGCAGCTGTAATACTTCCTCGTAACTTTAAATGTCAAGATTTAAATGACTCCAAAAAGTTGAGCGAAAAGAAGAGAATATCATTAAGAATGATAATTGAAAAAGAGGCATTGTCGTATGGGGTCGCATTTTGCTCTCCACATGAAATTGATGAATTGAATATCCTATGGGCATCTGTTGAAGCAATGCATCGTGCCATATCAATGCTTAATATTGCTCCCGATCATATCTTAGTTGATGGAAATAGATTCAAGCCATTCAATAATATCCCTCATACATGCATTGTTGGAGGTGACTCAAAGTATCAGTCAATAGCTGCAGCTTCAGTACTGGCAAAAACTTATAGAGACGAATACATGCTTTCTATTCATCAGAAGTTTCCTCAATATCAATGGTTAAAGAATAAGGGATACCCAACTAAGTCTCATCGTGAAGCAATTAAGGAGTTTGGTGTGACAGAATATCACCGCCAAAGTTTTAGATTGACAGACGACTAATTAGAATTGTAGTTTTAAAATACTTGCATCTATCTTGGCATTATATTTGCATTAAGCTTAACGTGTGATATTGGTAAAAACCACTATCTTTGCATATTAACTCATTAAAATAAAGAATGAAAGAAGTAGACTTATTACTAAATAGTATTATTGAAGGTATTCAAGAGAAAAAGGGTAAGAACATAACCAAAATAAAGCTTTCCGGAATTCCGGGTGTTATTTGTGATTATTTTGTAGTCTGTGAGGGAAACTCACCAACTCAGGTCTCATCAATTGCAGAGTCTGTAGAGGCTATTGTAAAGAAAAATGCAGCAGAAAGCCCAATAAGGGTTCAGGGACATCGCCAAGCTGAATGGATTGGAATTGATTATGGAGATGTTATTGTTCATATCTTCCTGCCTGAAAAACGAAATTATTATAATCTTGATCATCTTTGGGAAGATGCTCCAACTGAAATAATACCCTCGTTAGATTAAAACATATTATCAACTAATTTGTTACAAATATTCATCTGAAATATATAGAAAAATTTTAATGGACAATAAAAAACAAAATCCCAAAAATAATAGGCCCTTAAGACCTGTAAGACCCGGAGGTATGGGAGGCCCCAATTCTAATAAACCATTCAATGTTTATTGGATTTACGCAATTTTGTCAATCGGATTAATCGGAATGTTGTTGTTTGGACAAAACACTACAGTAAAAAGGGTAGATTGGTCTGATTTTCAGGAATATGTAAATGATAATAGAGTAGAGAGTATAACTGTATACGGTAATAAACACTCTGCAGATGCAAAGGTGAGATCTGAATCTGTGGATGCCGTATTTGGCGAAGATGCTAAAAAGTTTACGAACAATCCATATATCAGCGTAAACATCCCTACAACTCAAGGAGCAGCAGACTTCTTTGATAAGGTAAAGGACAATAAAGGTTATGACATTAAGGTAAAGTATGATAACAGTTCCGAGCTTTGGCGCTCAGTCCTTTCTTTTGCACCCTTTTTACTACTAATCGTTTTCTGGATATGGATGATGAGAAGAATGCAAGGTGGTGGAGCCGGAGGCTCAGGTGGAATATTTAGTGTGGGAAAGGCAAAGGCTCAACTATTTGATAAAGATGCCGGTGCAAAAGTTACATTTAAAGATGTTGCTGGCCTTTCTGAAGCTAAAGAAGAGGTTCAAGAAATTGTTGAGTTTCTAAAACATCCAACTAACTACACAAATCTTGGTGGAAAGATACCTAAAGGCGCATTGTTGGTAGGACCTCCCGGAACCGGAAAGACATTGTTGGCTAAGGCTGTAGCGGGTGAGGCAAACGTCCCTTTCTTCTCAATGTCGGGCTCTGACTTTGTTGAGATGTTTGTTGGTGTTGGTGCATCCAGAGTTCGCGACTTGTTCCGTCAGGCAAAAGAGAAAGCACCTTCAATAGTATTTATAGATGAGATAGATGCAGTAGGCAGAGCAAGAGGTAAGAATGTCAACATGGGTTCTAATGATGAAAGAGAAAATACTTTGAACCAGTTGTTGACAGAAATGGATGGCTTTGGCTCAAATAGCGGAGTAATTATTCTTGCTGCAACAAATAGGGCTGATATCTTGGACAAAGCACTACTTCGTGCCGGTAGATTTGACAGGCAAATTCATGTTGAACTTCCCGATCTTAATGATCGTAAAGAGATATTTAACGTACATCTTAGACCAATTAAAATTGATGAGTCTGTTGATGTTGAATTTTTAGCACGACAAACTCCCGGCTTTAGTGGAGCTGACATTGCTAACGTATGTAACGAAGCTGCTCTGATAGCAGCAAGAAGTAAGAAGCAATTTGTTGAAAGTATAGATTTTGTTAATGCTGTTGACAGAATTGTTGGTGGACTGGAAAAGAAAAATAAAATCATTACAGAAGACGAAAAACGAACAATTGCCATTCATGAGGCTGGTCATGCAACTCTGAGTTGGTTCCTTGAGCATGCAAATCCATTGGTTAAGGTTACAATTGTACCACGTGGAAAAGCCTTGGGAGCAGCTTGGTATTTGCCTGAGGAGCGACAGATTACAACAAAAGAACAGATGTTGGATGAAATGTGTGCATTGTTAGGTGGCAGGGCAGCTGAAGAATTGTTTGTAGGAAGTATATCCTCAGGTGCTATGAATGACTTAGAGAGGGTTACCAAGCAAGCATATGGTATGATCACTTATTTAGGAATGAGTGATAAAATGGCCAATCTAAGTTATTATGACTCTACAGGACAGGATTATACCTTTCAAAAACCTTTTAGCGAGAAGACAGCTGAACTAATTGATTCCGAGGTGAAGATAATGGTGGCTGAACAATATCAAAGAGCTAAAGATTTGCTAAGCAAGCATGTCGAAGGACATCATAAGTTGTCTGATATACTTATTGAGAAAGAAATTATATACTCTGAAAATTTAGAGCAAATATTTGGGAAAAGAGCTTGGGTATCTAGGTCTCAAGAAATTCTTGATGCTGAAAGCAGATCTAAGAATATTTATGAAGACACATACAATAAAGAGTCTTCACCCGAAGCACCTTCAAAAGAAGATTAATCTGTTTTATAAATAAAACTAAATTCAAATAATCAATATCAATTGAATTTGTAAACTATTTGACAGCCTGTGTTTTAAAGCGCAGGCTGTTGTTTTTATATACCTCTGCAACTCCTGTTTTTGGTTGTGTAATAAAGCGTAATGAACATTTTTTTTGCACTTTCGTTATATCATTATACAATTGATGAATATATCTAAATTTAAAAGTATGAAGACTTTAAAATACTTTTTACTTGCAAGTATTTTCGCTATTGGCGTAGCTTCTTGCGGTAATTCAAACGCTAAAAATAAAGAAGATAATAACAATTCTAAAAACTTAAAGACAATGAAATTTGAAAAAGTAGCACTTCCTTATGCAACAGATGCATTAGAACCAGTTATCAGCAAAACAACAATTGAGCTTCATTATGGTAAGCACCATCAGGCATATATTGACAACCTGAATAAGCTAATTGTAGGGACAGAATTCGAAGATGCTGATCTTGAAACTATTGTAAAGAAGAGCGAAGGTGCAATATTTAATAATGCAGGTCAAGCTCTAAATCATAATATCTATTTCACTTCATTTAAAGCAAATGGTGGCGGAGAGCCTCAAGGGAAATTAGCAGAAGCAATTAATGCTCAGTTTGGTTCTTTCGATAAGTTCAAAGAAGACTTCAATACTGCCGGAGCAACTGTATTTGGTTCTGGTTGGGTATGGTTAGCTAAAGATGATAGTGGCAAACTTTATATTGAAAAAGAGCCAAATGGAAGCAATCCACTAGTTAAAGGTTTAACTCCAATTTTAGGATTTGACGTTTGGGAACATGCTTACTACCTAGATTATCAAAATCGTCGTGCAGATCACCTAAAAGAAATCTGGAAGATTATTGATTGGGAAGTTGTTAGCAATAGATACTAATAAAGCTATTGTCTGACCGTTTTAAAATAATAAGAGGGTGTTTCACATTGTGATCCACCCTCTTTCTATGACCACATCTATCTGTGAACAATATTAAAAATTCAATTCTCAGACCTTCATTTTTTATTTTGAGACAACCTCTTATTGTTATTATAATAATATAGAAATCCAGATATTAAACACAAGTAATCATTACTTAATAGTTTATCATAATACCCGTTAGCATTCTCCCCGAATGTATAGATTGTCTCCTGGCAGAGAAAAACAAATCACCATTACTGAAAGTACATAAATGTGAAGTTTCAATATTTTGTTTTTCAACTCCAAGTTTAATTAATTCCTGTTCATTAATTGCTTTTAGGTCTATATGCAGTTTTCCACTTAATTCATTTCTGAAAGAGTTTGAAGAGTCCAGTAATATATTGTTTTCACTAAAAGACTCCTCCACATCATTGCCTATTTCATAATTCTCAACAGATATTGAAGGACCGATTCCTGCAATAACGTTCTTTGGAGAAGTTCCAAAAAACTTTGTCATCTCATTAATTGTATTTGCTATAATATGATTAGCGGTTCCTTTCCATCCTGCATGAATGGCAGCTGTTGCCTTGTTTAAGGTGTCAAATAGTAATATTGGCACGCAGTCGGCTGTTGTGACGCATAAGAATATACCCCTTTCCTGGGTTATTGATGCATCAGAGCCATATAACCTGTCAATTTGCTCAGACTTGGGCAGGTTCATAAAAGAATCGTTGATATGAATCACCTTGTTACTATGAGTCTGATGAGGCGTAATAAGCTTATCTGTATCAATGCCAAATTGTCTGGCAACTATACTTCTATTCTCATAGATATTTAATGAATTATCATCAGAGTAATTGCCTAAGTTTAATGAATCAAACTCACCTTTGCTCACTCCGCCATTTCTGGTAGTAGAGAAATGAGAAATATCTCTGTTACTTTTTAAATTCTCAAAAAAGAGCAGGTTCGGAAAGTCAACATCTTTAATCATAGGACAAGCGTCTAAAAATCCTCTTCGTAATAATTAAATCCTTCCTCGTCGTAGTCTATTTCGTCCTCTTCCTCGTCCTCATCCTCAAAGTCAAAATCTTCATCATCGTCCTCGAACTCAATTCTGCTTATGTCAAGAGGTTTGTGAACAATAGAAGAAAGCACAACTGATTTATTAAGCATATCCTCAGAGTTTAGCTCTCTCCATATCAAATCCTTAAGAACAGATATTCCCAAACCGGTTATTGAAGATATGAACACATAAGGTATAGTCGGCAATTCTTCTGTAATCTCTTGCATCAGTTCATCATCAAGCATGTCAGACTTGGTTATAGCCAAAATTCTATGCTTGTCTAATAATTCGGGATTATATACAGTAAGCTCATTCGTAAGCAACTTATATTCCGACACAATATCATCTGCATCAGCCGGAATCATAAACAGCAAGATTGAATTTCTTTCTATATGTCTGAGGAATCGTAGTCCCAAGCCTTTGCCCTCGCTTGCTCCCTCAATAATACCCGGAATGTCAGCCATAACAAATGACTTTGAGTCCCTATAACTTACAATTCCCAGGTTTGGTTTAAGAGTAGTAAATGGATAATCAGCAATCTTTGGCTTTGCTGATGAAACAACCGATAAAAGAGTCGATTTTCCTGCGTTTGGCAATCCCACCAACCCTACATCAGCAAGAAGCTTTAGCTCAAGAATAATCCATCTCTCCTCGAAAGGCTCTCCGGGTTGTGAATATCTTGGAGCCTGATTGGTTGACGTTTTAAAATGAGTGTTACCTAGTCCGCCTCTACCGCCCTTAAGCAAAATCACTTCTTGGTCATGTTCTGTTATATCGCACAAATATGCACCCGTTTCAGCATCATAAGCCACAGTTCCGCAAGGCACCTCTATTACTTTACTGTCGCCATCCTTGCCCGAGCTTTTTTTGCCCATTCCTCCTTGCCCATGACCGGCAAAAATATGTTTTTGATAACGAAGATGAAGCAGCGTCCAGTAGTTTCTATTACCTCTTAGGATAATATGACCTCCATGTCCACCATCACCCCCGTCAGGGCCCCCTTTAGGGATATATTTTTCACGTCTAAAATGTGAAGATCCTCTGCCACCCTTACCGGAACGACAAAAGATTTTCACATAATCAACGAAATTAGATTCACTCATTTATTTTGTTATCTAAAAATTATCTATTAGTTGTTCAATAGAACTGAAAATCTCTTCAACAGTTCCATTGCCTTCTATAACAGCCAATTTACCTTGATTGTTGTAGAAGTCTTTTAAAGGTGCAGTCTGACTATGATATACCTTAAGTCTTGACTCAATTGTTTCTCTGTTATCATCTGCACGACCTTCAAGTTTGCCTCTGTTTAGTAATCTCTCAATCAAAGAGCTCTCCTCCACGTCCAGGCACAATACCTTAGTAATTGATAAATTGCTTGCTTCAAGTTTTTCATCAAGAGCCTCTCCCTGAGCAACTGTTCTTGGAAAACCATCAAAAATAAATCCGTTTTTGTCAAGATTGCTTTTAATTAATTCATCAATAATGTTAATAACAATACTATCAGGCACCAATTGACCCTTCGTTATATATTCATTAGCAGTATTACCAAGTTCAGTAGCTGCGCTAATCTCATTTCTCAATAGTTCGCCGGTTGATACATGTTCTAGTTTGTATTTCTTTGCAATTAATTCACCTTGTGTACCTTTACCTGAGCCCGGAGCTCCAAAAATTACTATATTCAGCATAAGTTTTTAAAATAAAAATAAGCTGCAAAGGTAGATATTTTTTTACTCGATTTTGAACAATTAGAACTAAATTAGCCAAAATACTGTTATAATGTCAGAAAAACAATGCTAAATATATTCTTTAGCCTCAAGTTCACCTTTCAAAACTAATGCCGCATTATCTGCCAAAGCCCTCATTTCATCCTCCCCCGGATATACATACACAGGAGCAATTTTATAAACCCTCTCAATTATCAGATTGCAAAACCACTTGCTGTTAGCTAGACCGCCTGTAATTAGTATTGCATCCACGTCACCCTTCAAAACAGTTGAAAAAGCACCAATTTCCTTTGCAGTCTGATAAGCCATTGCCTCCATCACATTAAAGCATTTGCAATCACCCTCAAGTGCAGCTTTTTCCACTTCATAGGCATTGTTATGCCCTGTGTAAGCATAAAGACCACCCTTACCCACCACCATCGACTTCATCTCTTCATAAGTATATTTTCCGCTAAAAGCCATTTTAAGCAAAGAACCGGTTGGCAAAGTTCCCGATCTCTCAGGCGAAATTGGTCCGTCACCATCCAATGCCTGATTAACATCAACAACTCTTCCCTTCTGATGCACACCCACTGATATTCCGCCACCCATATGAACCACAATAAGATTCATATCCTCATACCTTCTGTTAACAGACTTTGCATGCAATCGTGCAATTGCCTTTTGATTAAGAGCGTGAAAAATAGAAACTCTCTCAAACAGTGGATGTCCTGAAAAACGAGCAATTGGAGCTAATTCATCCACAACCACCGGGTCTGCAATAAAAGCTTGGGCACCGGGCAAATGTTTGGCAATATCATCTGCAATAAGAGCCCCCAAATTGCTGGCATGTTCACCCATTTTAGCCTCAATCAAATCATTCTTCATCTGTTCGTTAATCCGATATACTCCTGATGGAATTGGTTTAACCAATCCCCCCCTGCCAATTACGGCCTCTATCAAATCCAGTTTTATCTCAGCGTCTTTTAATTCCTGATAAACAATATTTCTGCGATATTCATACTGATCAGCAATAGTTTTGAATTTGCTTAGCTCTTCAACAGAGTGTCTGATTGTTTTCAAAAAAATAGGATTCCCATTTCTGAAAACAGCAATCTTTGTTGATGTAGACCCGGGATTAATAACCAAAATTCTTGTGTTGTTATCCATAATAGTATTTTGTTAATATAGTTATTAGTGGTTTATTCTATCAGTCCATGGCAGCCGCCAACGCAATCGACAAGAACTTGCTCTTTTCATCATCAGATCTGGAAGTCAGCACAACAGGCACAGCTGCACCCATTATTACAGCAGCCACCGATGCACCTCCCAAAAAGCTTAGCGCTTTATAAAACATGTTCCCCGCCTCAATATCCGGTGCAAGTATTACATCACAATCACCCGCCACATCACTGTTGATGCCTTTCAGTATTGCCGCCTCTTTGCTCACAGCATTATCAATAGCCAGAGGTCCGTCTACTATACAATTCTTAATCTGATTGTTTTTATTCATCTCTTTAAGAACTGCCGCCTCAACCGTAGCAGGCATCTTATCGTTAACAGTTTCAATTGCTGCAATCACTGCAACTTTAGGTTCTTCTATACCAATTTTATGGCAAGCCTCCACAGCATTGTTCAAAATATGAACCTTGTCCTCAATGCCCGGAGCTATATTCATGGCCACATCCGTAACGCACAATAATTTATGATAATAAGGCGATTCAAAGAAGGCAACATGGCTCAGCAAGTTGTTTTTCCTCAACCCATAATCTCTGTTCAGCACAGCTTTAAGCAGTGTGCCGGTTGATAAAAGGCCTTTCATTAAAATATCGGCCCTGCCTTCACTAACTACTTTTACAGCAATCTCAGCCGATTTTTCTAATCCTTCCTCATTATTAATAATTTCAATATCTGAAATGTCAAATCCAACAGACCCTGCAATCTCCCTAATATTAGATTCATCACCTACAAGTATAGGAATGATAATCTTATTATCAACCGCCTTTTTTATTGCCTTCAACACTGCATCATCTTCCGCCGCAGCAACAGCAATCACCTTGGGATTTGTTTTCTTGGCTTTTTCTATTAATTCTGAAAGGTTTGAAATCATAGTAGTTGTTATTTTAAAGTATATTGCTTGCAAAATAACAAAAAAAACCAACAAAAATATACGTCAATCAAAATTATTTTGTCATTATGATAATTAGTAACTTAACTGCTTAAAAATATATCTAATCATTATTTTTGTTTGCCTCTTCCTTCCATTTTTTCCATGCCTCAAGGTTTCGTTTCAAGCCATCAAATTTAGCACGTTTCACGGCAGACTTTTTAAACACCTCCCTATATCTCTCCTCAGTCATTTCAGCAAGTGATTTTTCTGTTAAAGACAAAAACTCCTCAGACGGAGCAAACTCATCATTATTGTGTGGTTTGGCGTGCCTGTTCCATGGGCATACCAATTGACATATATCACAACCATAAATATTGTTACTTAGCTTAGACACTATATCCTTGTCAATTTCATCTCTGTTTTCAATTGTCTGATATGAGATACACTTCTTTGCGTTCAAAAAGTGTGGTCGCTCAATAGCACCGGTAGGGCAAGCATCAATACATCGGCGACAAGCCCCACAGTTTTGTCTTACAGGAGAGTCATAGTCCAAATCTAAGTTTATAATCAATTCACCAAGAAAAAAAAACGAACCCTTTCCGGGGATTATCAACAATGTATTCTTCCCCACAAAGCCCAATCCGGCACGTGCAGCCCAAAATCTCTCCAATACAGGAGCAGAGTCCGAAAAAAATCTGCCCGCAGCTTCAGGACGTCTTTCCTGAATAAACTCCAATAACTTTTTTAGCTTTCCCTTCACAACATCGTGGTAGTCCTGTCCGTATGCATAATATGCAAACTTTGGAGCATCAGGATTTTGCAGCTTATATGGAAAGTAATTCAGAGCAACAGATATAATAGACTTGGCACCATCAACAAGCAACCTTGGGTCCACTCGTTTTTCTATGTTTCGTTCCATATAGCTCATTTTGCCCTGACATTCCTCGGCAATCCATTTCATATAATTCTCCTCTTGTTCGCTGTCCTCTGCACGACATATCCCCACTGCATCAAACCCCAGTGAAAGTGCATATTGTTTTATTTCCTCAGAAAAAGTCATTGATAAATTTTTAAAATGTTCAAATAGCAGTCAATGCCATTTGCACTATAAACGATATTTTGAACAAAAGGTTGATATTATACCCTACAGAAAATTGGCAACTCACCAAAAACTTATCTATTTTTGCATAATTATACTTCCCATGCATGGCAGATTCTGAATTAAAAAACAAAACAACCAAGTCACTATTCTGGAGCTTCTTAGATAAGTTTGGGCATCAGCTTATAAATCTTATTGCCAGCTTAATACTTATGGGCATCGTGGCAAAGGCAGAGTTTGGCATAATGGGAATTCTTGCAGTATTTATTGCATTCTCAAACATCCTTATAGATAGTGGGTTTTCTCGTGCATTGCTCAATAGAAAAGATATTAGCGACAGAGAATACACCACAGTATTCTTTTTCAATGTCGGCTTTAGCATTATAATATATATAGCACTATTCTTTTTTGCGCCATTGCTCTCCGATCTCTTCAATGAGTCAAGACTCACACCCGTTTCCAGAGTACTCTTTATATCCTTTTTACTCAATGCACTTGGATTGATTCAACAAACCCTTCTTATTAAAAAAGCCGACTTCAGAGGACTCACAAAAATTAATATTCCTGCTGTGTTTATTTCAGCCATCATTGCAATTATGATGGCAATAAAAGGGATGGGGATATGGGCATTGGTTGCCCAATTAGTTTCATACTCATTGTTTAGAACACTCTTTTTGTGGATCTATTCAAGTTGGAGACCCAAGATGATATTTACCCCCAAGTTGCTTATGAACTCAATGGCATTTAGCAGCAAACTTATGGCAACAAGCATCATAAGCTCCATTTTCAATAATATCTATCCAAGCATTATCGCCTTTTTTTATCCCAACTCCATGAATAGTGTAGCAGATTACACTCAGGCAAACAAATATCAAGACATACCCTTTGCCATGATATCCAACACCTTTCGCTCTATTTCAATGTTAATTCTGTCAGAGATAAATCAAGAAATAGAACGATTAAAGAGAGTAGTAAGCAAAATGCAAAAAACAATTGCATTTATATCTTTCCCTTTTGGTTTGTATATGATATTGGTTGCCCGTCAAGTGTTTGAGCTGCTTTGGCAAGAAAAGTGGCTGTCTGCCGTTCCATACTTTCAGGTGCTGACTTTGGCAGGCATTGTGTCGCCATTTATTTTTGTTCTCGGAGAGCTTTATATATCGCGCGAGCGCGCGAGCTACTTTCTTGGAATAGAAATAGTGAAAAGAATAATATTAGTATTACTGATTTGGGCTTTTATTCCCAAAGGAATTATGGGACTTGCAACAAGCTGGGTGGTGTATATGTATGCAACTCTTTTCATCTCACTCATTCTTTCCAACAAGCTGGTGGGATATTCAGTATGGCTTTTTGCAAAGGATGTTCTTCCTTATGCACTATTGGCTATTGTGAGCAATGTTGTCTCATATTATGCTACAACAACACTGCATCACAATTTATTATACATCGTTTCCAACCTAATCATTGTATCAACGGTATATCTGTTGCTATGCAAAGTATTCAGACTTGAAATGATGAAAGAGGTAGAAAACTGGATTAAAAAACGTGTTGCATAAAAACATTATGCCAATACAAAATCCAATTGCTTACGCTCTAGATTTGCTTTAGAAACCTTTATGGCAACTGTCTGTCCCAACCTGTATTCATGCTTTGTTCTGCGACCAATAAGTCTGTAGTTTTTTTCATCTAATTCATAAAAATCGTCATCCAGTTCCCTTATAGGCACCAAACCCTCGCACTTGTTTTCATTAATCTCCACATAAATACCCCATTCCGTAACACCCGATACCACACCATCAAACACCCTGCCTATCTTATCAGACATAAACTCCACTTGTTTGTATTTTATCGAATCACGCTCCGCATTAGAGGCTATAAGTTCCATCTCAGAGCAGTGAAGGCAATCCTCCTCCACTTTTTCTCTGTCTACAGAGCTTCCACCTGCAAGATATCTCTCCAATAGTCGGTGAACCATCATGTCGGGATATCTTCTGATTGGCGAAGTAAAATGGGTATAGTTTTCGAAAGCCAAGCCATAGTGACCAATATTGTTTGTAGTGTAAGTCGCCTTCGACATTGATCTAATGGCAATTGTCTCAACCAAGTTCTCTTCCGGTCTCCCTTGCACTTTGTCCAATAGAGCATTAATGCTTTTGGCAACAGCATTCTCTGTGCCCTCAGTCTTAATTTTGTGTCCAAACCGATAAATAAACTTATTGAAAACCTCAAGCTTCTCAGGGTCTGGTTTGTCGTGAACTCTATATACAAAGGTTTTTGGCTTTTTGCCACTAGGCACTTTAGCAATAAATTCGGCCACCGTCTTATTTGCAAGCAACATAAATTCCTCTATCAGATGGTTCGAGTCTTTAGCCTCCACAAAATACACCCCAAGCGGCTTACCTTTATCATCAAGATTGAATTTCACCTCATATCTTTCAAAGTTTATGGCACCATTTGCAAATCTTTTTTCTCTAAGTCGTTTTGCAAGGCTGTTTAGCGTTAACACCTCATTAGAAAACTCACCCTCTCCGGTTTCAATAATCTTTTGCGCCTCTTCGTATGGCAGCTTACCGTTAGATTTTATTATCGTTTTCACAATTCTCGATTTTAAAACCTCTGCTTTTTCATTCATCTCAAAAATAACCGAAAAGCATAGTTTTTCCTCATTAGGCCTTAGCGAGCAAAGCACATTGCTCAACCTCTCAGGCAGCATCGGAATGGTTCTGTCAACCAGATATATAGATGTGGCACGGTTTTCAGCCTCTGCGTCAATTATATCTCCCGGTCTCACGTAGTGAGTCACGTCGGCAATATGAACACCCACCTCCCAAGTGTTTTCTGACAACTCTCTTACAGACAAAGCATCGTCAAAGTCTTTTGCATCCTTAGGGTCGATAGTTATAGTAGTTATATTACGAAAATCCTCACGCTTTTCAATTTCCTTTTTATCAATTACATCAGATATCTTTTCGGCCTCCTCTTCCACATCTTTAGGATACTTGTAAGGCAAATTATACTCTGCCAAAATAGCATGCATCTCAGCAGTATTCTCACCAGCTTTGCCAAGGATGTCAACCACCTTGCCTATAGGATTATTGGCTTTCTCAGGCCACTCCATTATATCCACCACAACTTTGTCGCCATTTTGTGCACCGTTCAGCTCTTCAATTGGGATAAAAATATCATTTGCCAGAAACTTGCTATCCATCACCAGAAATGCAAAATGCTTTTTCACCTCCATGGTTCCGATAAATCTGTTTTTGGCTCTTTTAATAATCTCCACCACCACACCTTCTGTGTCAGCACGTTTTCTCTTTGCCAGCAACTGAATGCGCACCAAGTCGCCATTCATGGCATGTTTTGAGTTTCTCTCCGGAATATTTATAATATTTGTGTCATCATTGGGCACAAAAAAGTTCTTACCATTACTTCGTCTTTCAAATCTGCCCTCAAGCATCAATCCGCGATTGTTGGTTCTGTATTTCCCTCTTGATGTCTCTAATATTCTATCCTCATCTCTAAGCTTATCCAGTATGTTTACTAATAGTAGTCTTGTTGGCTCTCGGTTAAGGTCTAAAGCAGCGGCAATCTGTTTGTAGTTAAACTGCTTCTCACTATTCTTGCTCAGAAAATCTAAAACTAATCTTTCTATTTCTTTTTTCTTTGGCTTCTGAGTCTTTCGTTGTATTGTTTTTCTTTTTTTCATATTATTTGTTTCGTCTGTGCTTCTATTAAAACAATGTATACATGTTTTAGTTGACACGAAAGTAATTAAAAATATTGTAAGCCCCAATACCCGTTTGTTTTGCTATTGTTTTTGTTGATTGTCATAACAACAAAACTCAGGCTCTTCATTATCCATTAGAATAGAAAAATGAAAAACCTGAAATTTTAAAGTGAAAGCGAAATGCTGACACAGTTTAATTTACGCTTCCCAGTTTAATTTACACTCCCGTGTTCAGTCATTTTTAAACATTTTAAAGTCATTGAACAGGTAGTGTTCAGCCTTTTCCCAACTTCAGGAAACCATTGGACAGGTAGTGCTCAGCCTTTTCCCAACTTCAGGAAACCATTGAACAGGTGGTGTTCAGTCCTTTCCTGACTTCAGGAAACCATTGAGCAGGTGGTGTTCAGTCTTTTCCTGACTTCAGGAAACCATTGAACAGGTGGTGTTTAGTCCTTTCCCAACTTCAGGAAACCATTGAGCAGGTGGTGTTCAGTCTTTTCCTGACTTCAGGAAACCATTGAACAGGTGGTGTTTAGTCCTTTCCCAACTTCAGGAAACCATTGAGCAGGTGGTGTTCAGTCTTTTCCTGACTTTAGGAAACCATTGAGCAGGTGGTGTTCAGTCCTTTCCTAACTTCAGGAAACCATTAAACAAGTAGTGTTCAGTATTGGTAATTTATTTTATACGAGAGCAAAAACAATGTCAGATGTTTGTGCGTGTTGTATTTATTGATTAATATTGTGGTTTAATGACTAAGTATAAACTTGTTAGCATGCATGTCACCACTCCTGTTACTAATGAATCTACTATTCATTTTATAGATGGTGCAAATACATCTGCCGAGTATAGCTATGATGGCAATGGCAACCAAACAAAAGATTTAAACAAAAACATCACCTCGATCACATATAATATATTAAATTTGCCACAAGTCATCACCTTCAATGATGGAAAGACCATCACTTATGGTTATGACTCCATGGGCAATAAGCTAAGTGTAGCTTATAAGTCGGGTATTACTACCTCAAAGACCATCAGGGCAACAACTGAGTTGTTATAAGTGAGAGTGGTGTGGTAGAGCAAGTAAATCATTACTATCCTTTTGGTGGCATATTTGGTGAGGGACTACAAGCATCTACTCAGGCATATTAGTATAATGGCGAGGAACTTGACCGGCACTTTGATTTAAATATGTTTGATTATGGTGCTAGACATTATGACTCTTATACGGGTAGGTGGGTTAGTGTGGATCCGTTGGCGGAGAGTTATCCGAGTTGGTCTCCATTTTGTTTTGTATTCAATAATACACTCGTCTTCATAGACCTAGACGGTCGAGACCCGATTTATGCTAAAAGCTTTTGGGGCAGCACTAAACTAATTGGGGATGATGGAAAGGATGATGGACAATTACGTCAGAGAAAAGAAGAAAGAACTTGCCGAAACTAAAGCCCGGCTCGAACAACTCAAACAGCAATATGAACTCTATAAAGCACAGGAAGATATAAACCTGCTGGTTGCGGTATTTCCTAAATTATCCGAAAATATGCGAATGGTTCGATTTTGCAGGGGAATTGGGTTAGCGATTGAAACCATAAAAGAGTTGTTTACTGGCAAAGAGGTTACGATAAATGGCAAACTACATTCGTCCGAACATGAAAAGTATTTCGATGTAAAGGATGCCAAACTACAACTGTATAAGGAAAAGAACAATCCCGATAAGCTGCATCTTTCCCCCAATGGACAAAATATTTTAAGTTGGTTTCGGCAAAAATATCAGGAAATAAAACATGCTACGAACCATTACACAAGACGTAATATTAAGCCCGAAATAGACAAAAATAAAGGGTTTAAACGATAAATGAGGTTGTCTCCAAAAGATTTCATATATTTGTCAATCACAAGGAATCAAATGAAATGCTTAATTTACATATTGCCTTTTCTTTTCTTCTCTCAGCTAAATGCTCAGTCTTATAGCTCAGAGCAAGGCAGGGCTGATTTTCAACGAAGTAGAAATGCTCTAACTCAGCCGGTTCCGGCTCATATCCAAAAATATTTTGATATTGCTATCAACGAAATAGACCAAATGCTGAAAGGAGAAAAACCGTTGAGTTTCAAAAGGGCTGTTTACCTTGTAGAAAATGCTTATTATGAAGGTAAGGTCAGTTGGGAGGAGTATAATAACGGAATATTGAGCATAAAACCGATCTTGGATAAGATGATTGATGACCGTAATTTACGACAATATAAAACAGCCGGGAATTGGGCTGTATTTACTTATATGTCAGACAGTATTTCTGAAAACAACTTTAAGCCATACCAATATGACTTTGAAAGTTTCATGAGTGATTCGGACAGGGAAAGTTACATGGTATCCCGTCTTTTGAAAACCAGAAAGGGAAATTGCAGGGCATTGCCCTATTTTTACAAGATTTTAGCAGATGAAGTTGGTGTGGAAGCATTTATAGCAATCGCTCCGATGCATTGTTATGTCAAACACAGGGATGAGCAAGGGAATTGGTGGAACTTGGAAATGACAACCGGCTCTTTTTCCCGTTCAAGCTTCATTATGGAAATATTTAATGTTTCTGAAACTGCGATTAAAAGCGGATTGTTTATGAAAGGGTTGTCGGATGTAGAATCTGTTGCATACTGTATATACGACTTGTTGAGCTATTACGAAGATAAAACGGGAAGATATTCCGATGACTTTGTCAAAAGGTGTTATGAAATCGGATTGCAATACTATCCCAACAGCCAATTGCAAATCAGCAAGGCGAATGATTTGCAATTCCGGTTAAGTTGTAAAATGATAGAAAAGGGAATAAGAGGATATGGCGACTTAGTGGATTATCCCGAACTAATGAATGAATTTGAAACCATGAATGCCACTTACAAATATCTTTCAGAAATTGGCTATTCCACAATGAAAAATGAAGATTATGAGAAAATGGTTCATGATGTGAAAGATAAGCAGACAAAATTAAATTCAGAAAAATAATATAAATCCTAATAATAGAGTGAATATGAGAAAGTTAATTCTATTTTTGAGTACAGGAATATTTGGAGCGTTAGGTGTTTTTGCGCAAACGCCTTATGACAACTTTGCACCGGAGCAAAGAGTAAAATCAATGATTGAATTGCCACAAACGCAATTTAAGGTAGAAAATGCTGATTCGAACAGCGAAATAAGTCGCGCTGAGTTTGATAAGAACACACTGTCCTTAAATCTGTTAGATGAAAATGACAATGTGATAAAAACACTGGTATTTAGCCCTAATGAGAAGAAATTCTTAACAATGGATCCGCTCGCTGAAAAGTATTATAGTATTAGCCCTTATGCTTATTGTGCAAACAATCCAGTGAAATATGTAGATCCAGATGGTAGAACTATTCAAGTATATGATTATACAAATAACCAAAGAACTGCTTATGAATGGAGAGACTATCAGGGCACTTGGGGGTTTTATGACAGCAACAACGCACTTTATGCAGGTAATAATACGTTTATTGGACAGTTATCTGGAGCGTTGACGGGGCTGATGAATGCAGGAAATTCCGGATTTGATCTTGTAAGTGGATTGGCTAATCACTCTAACGTTGTTACATTAATGTATTCTAATAGAAGTGGTGTAGACTCTCAAAACCAATTAGGATGGAATCCGACAGGAGTTAGAAGGGATGGATCATTAGAATCTGTTCCTACAACTACAGGTATGAGAAATGATCCTATGATAAATCTCGGTCATGAATTGGGACATGTTGATTATAACTGGAATGTGGAAAATAGTGCAACTTGGTTCAATATGACAGTAGCTGATAGAAATGGAAATCCGACACAACGACCAATATCAACATCAGAAATTTATACTACTCATATTGAAAATCAGTTAAGATCAGAGAATAACCTATCTTTACGCACTTATTATGGCGTTGATCCATCTGGAAATGGTATTGGACCGCGTATAATTGTTCCCTCAACAGGTGCTAGTCGTTATTATAACTCACAAGGGACTACAAACTACAGACCATTAAGGCGAGGAGTTGCCCCTTACATTTATTAGCACAAATCATGAAACCTATCTTTTTTGCTTTATTCTGTATAGCATCTTTCGCTAATGCTTGTGCTCAATCTAAAGTTGTCGATTTTCTTTCAGCAACAGCATCGGATCCTATTGACGGAAAAACATCCATCACAGATGTAATTTATCGAGATGGCAAATTTGATACTTTACAAAAAAGAGTAGAAAAAAATAAGCTCAAACGAAATAACAAGAATGCGGAGATGGGAGCTGTGATTGATGAAGCACAACTGATCAATTATAATTCAGATACGCTTTATGTATTATCAACCTGTTACATTCCGACAACCTCTATTTCTACAACAATCAAGACAGGAAAGGGAGCTTTTGATTTAATTTACAATGTAGATGGCGGCTATAGTCTTCGCTCTTTGGAGTGTTCATATGCTAATATACCAAAAGACGAAAAGGAGTCTGATTTTTTGTTATATGAAACAATATTTACATGGAATATTGATTTGTTAATTAGACTTATTAAATCATCAGGAGGATTATTGGGTAATGAGAATGTAATGTCAGCTACAAGAATTATCTTAAAGGATAATCAAGTTTTAAAAAAAGACATTATTACTTTCGAACCTGCGTTACGATGGTATTTGGAATAGTTACTGAACTAATCTAAATCCTTTAATTATTCTGAACACAAAGATATATTCCAAGAGTAAAACGTCAAGGCTAAATGAATTTTATCGAAAATCTTCCTTTCTCATATCTTGAAAGCGTATTTTCGATAAAAGCCTTGCCTTTTTCCATTCTTTCCAGAAGAGAGATGTTTATTAGATAAAAAAGGAATATATATATATGTGGAGTTTCAAAAATATTACTTGCTTTTACGTGAGTTATTTGACAGTATAGCACCGCAAAACGCTGAAATATGCACGGTTACTAACTCGTTACCTCTGAAATTCAACAACTCTGCTAAAAGGTTATTATTCAATTGGTTAGCTCAAACCGACGAAAATCTAAAATAATAAATAAAACGAGGTTTTATGAAAAATAATTGTCTTATAATCGTCGATGTATCAGTTGATTGAGTGTAATACAATAGGCTTTTGGCGTTGAATCTACAACAAATTGAACTTAAGGATAAAGTTCTGACAAAAACATCACCTCGATCACATATAATATATTAAATTTGCCACAAGTCATCACCTTCAATGATGGAAAGACCATCACTTATGGTTATGACTCCATGGGCAATAAGCTAAGTGTAGCTTATAAGTCGGGTAATACTACCTCAAAGACCATCAGGGCAACAACCGAGTTGTGATAAGTGAGAGTGGTAATCATCTACTCATCCATATAAGTATAATGGCGAGGAACTTGACCGGCACTTTGATATAGATATGTTGGGATTATGAAAGCACTATTAGTATTGGCTTTAAGTCAATTTTTTTATTTTGGGTATGCTCAAAATGGTGGTTCAGATACTTATTGTTATAACGACAATTCAATATTATATTTTGATGTGGACGAACTGCCAAGATTTCAATCGAACTATTATGACACAATGATGGAGTATATATATTCTAATATTGAATATCCAAGTGAGGTTGATGTGCAGGGAAAAGTAATAATATCGTTTGTTGCAACAAAAGATGTAAAAATTGAGCAAATAATAATTGAAAAAAACTATGTGAGGAATGTGATAATGCTGTAAAGAAGGTCTTGCTCTCTATGCAGAAATGGAATCCAGGAAAAAGAGATGGTGAATCTGTAAATACTTTGTTATTTATGTCTGTTAATTTCAGATTATAATAACAAAAATTATTGGGATGACTTTTTAATCGTTTAAATAATCTTTTTGTTAAATGGTCCGGTGGTGATGGTGTTAATTTTGACTTAAAAGGAGCTTTAACAAGCTTTGCTGCACATCGAAACGTGTCCCTTATAAATTCTGTTGATGAGTTTACGAATGGTTCAATTGTTAGCCCATCTGAAGATATTGCACCCAATCTGGTATTAAAATTATCAACCTCATACGAGCAAGATATGGCAGTTTCAGGTAGACTATTGGATGCCAATAAAGAAAAAACGGAGTATAATGGAGCGTGGTATAATTGTTCTTCATACGTGAGTGATGGGCTGAGAGCAATTTTTGGTAAGTCGGTTGGTAAAGAAAGTATGTTGGGCCCCATAAAATCCATTACACCAAATCAATTATGGAAAGATGTGCAAAATATTGCAGGTGAAGAAGATATCCTTTACGAGATTTTAAAAGATCCCGGAGCTGATGCAGATAGAAAATTTAAATCCACAATTAAATGAAAAAGAGAGTAAAAACTATAAGAAGAAAAATAACAAATACTATACTGTTTTTGTTTTTCTCGAGTGTTTCGTTTGGACAATTGGCTTGTAATAGGAATTGTTTTATGGATATACACATTCTTTCAAATATTTGTAGAGCAGAAGTATCTGATTTTAAAAAATACGATTATAAGCTGATTGATTATGAAAAGTTTTTGGATACTATGAATACATCAAAAAAAGTAGTGGCTAAATTTATCCCTCACAAAGAAGTGATATTGTTTGATGAGAGTGGAAATTCTTTCAAATTATATTTTTCAAAAACAAACAAATACTTTAAAATTGATGGGGATAGTTTTCAACTATCTAAAAAAGATGCATTAATTGTGTCAGGATTGTTCGCTCAAATATATTAAACTAAGCTATCTTTGGGTAATAAAAAGTAGTCATACAAGCATGCTTTTATAATTTATGTAACTGAGTTAAAACAAAAAAAGGAATGGTTCTTATATTGATATTCCTGTTTTACTGGATTACTGTGCAAAGATGTACGACGCCCATATTAGCAGGTGGCTTGGTGTTGATCCGCAGGCGGAGAGCTACTATAATATCTCTCCGTATGTGTATGTGTCAAATAATCCGATTAGATATATTGATCTTGATGGAAGAAAAACTTAGATTAGGCAATAACTATGCAGGTGGGATATAAAATAATTATCGCCATTAATAGACGGATATAGTAATATACAAGGGAACTTCCATCAATTCCCTAGCAACGAAAAAATATCAGATTTCACAATACTTGGAAATAATTCAGACAAGACGAGCTATGGTTTTAGTTATACAAAGACCACAACAATTGTTGAAAGTTATATGAAGGGATTCTTTGGAATTAAAATTCCCGATAAAACCAAAACGGAAACAACTATCCACTATATGACTGCTTCCAGAGATAAAAACAATAATGCGTCTTTTCACATATATGATGGCGAAGAAGAATACAGGAAAGCAACTTCAAGTTGGTAATTTATGAGAAACTTTAAAGGGAATAAAACACTTGGAATAGTAGCAATATGTATAAATGTACTATTGCTACTCAACTCTCTTTATTTGTTTTATGCTTACAATTTTACAGACAGATTATTCTTGTTTATGTATCCTAATTGGATATTATTCGTAAATGCTTCACTTGGAATAGTTGGGATTTATATATCAATACTTTTATTCAAAAATAAGATTGGATTAATTTTTTTCTGATAACTACAATACTATTTTGGTTAGTTGCTTTGTCAAATTACTTTTTCCTAATGTGCTAAGAAACCAATCAAAGCCCCGCAAATCCTATGGGCTTGTTTTGGTGAGAGGTGGCTTTGCCGCCATAGTAATCGTTACACAATAAATGAGGGCAACAACCAAATTTTATCAAATTCATATTAATCAACAAACTATAGAAAATTAATTTCTTACTTTTGTGTATGCAAAAGAAAAGGATATTAATAACCGGCGCCAGTGGCTTTATAGGCAGCACCATTGTTGACAAAGCGATAGAGCTGGGATATGAAGTGTGGGCAGGTGTGCGACGCAATAGCAGTCGTGAGTATCTGAAGGATAAGAGAATACACTTTGTTGAGTTTAAATATTCATCAAAAGATGAGTTGAGGTCGCAACTAATTGATTTTAAAAGCAATAATGGCATCTTCGATTATATTGTGCACTCTGCAGGACTAACAAAGGCTGTGGATAAGTCTGCGTTTTATGATGTAAATTATCTGCAGGTTAAGAATTTTGTGGATGTGCTTGTTGAGTGTGATATGGTTCCTGCATTATTTGTGTTTATGAGTAGTCTTGGTGTGCTGGGACCGGGTGATGAAACAGGATACAGCCCATTCCTTCAGGATGCAACTCCTAACCCCAATACCGAATATGGCAAAAGTAAGTTGATGGCAGAGGCTTATATTAAGAGTGTTTCAAATTTTCCATATCTAATACTTAGACCAACGGGCGTGTATGGTCCTCGCGACAGGGATTATCTTATTTTGATGCGTGCCATAAAGAATAGAATTAATGTGGGTGCAGGTTTTAAGAAGCAGTTATTGTCTTTTATTTATGTAGAAGATCTGGCTAGTATTATATTTCGTGCTATTGACAGGCGAGTGTCGATGCGTGGGTATAATATCTCGGATGGTGATGCATATACCGATACGGAGTTTAATGCGATGGTGCAGGATATGCTTAATATCAAATGGTCTATAAGTTTTAAATTACCTTTGGCAATAGTGAGGCCGGCTGCTTATGTTAGTGAAAAGGTGGCAAAGATAATTGGCAAAGCAACTACCTTTAATACCGATAAATATAAGATAATGAAACAGCGAAACTGGGCTTGCGATATTTCAACAATGAAACAGGAGTTGGATTTTGAGCCTCAGTATAAACTAAAAGAGGGGGTTGAGAAAACCGTGTCTTGGTATAAGTCAATGGGATGGCTATGATGTGCGAACACGCTGATATTATGAACTATTAATTGTGAAAAAGAGGAATGCCAATATCTTTTTTATATTTTTGTGGATAAATAAAATTTAAATAATGAAAATAGCACTAATTGGTTATGGAAAGATGGGGCATGAAATTGAGAAAATTGCCCTTGATAGAGGTCACAAAGTAGTTTGTACTATTGATATAAATGAGGATAATAAGTTTCTTTCGGAAGAGTTTAAGAGTGCTGATGTGGCAATAGAGTTTACTTCGCCAGACAGTGCTTTTGATAATTACAAACGCTCGTTTGCCGCAGGTGTGGCTGTTGTTTCGGGCACTACCGGATGGCTTGAGCATCTTGACGAAATAAAAAGGGAGTGTGCTGAGAATGGAAAAACATTTTTTTATGCGTCTAATTTCAGCCTGGGTGTTAATCTTTTCTTTGCTCTTAACAAGAAGCTGGCTAAGATGATGAATCCATTTGAAAACTATGATGTGAGAATGGAAGAGACGCATCATATACATAAACTTGATGCACCAAGTGGCACAGCTATTACTCTTGCAGAAGGAGTTCTTGAAAATATAGAACGCAAGGATAAATGGACTTTAGATAAAGCGGAAGCACCAACTGATATGGTGATAACATCATTTAGAGAAGGTGAAGTGCCCGGAATACATACCGTGATTTATGAATCAGAGGTTGATTCTATTCAAATTACACATGATGCCAAAAGCAGAAAAGGATTTGCCTTGGGGGCAGTGTTGGCTGCCGAGTTTACTAAAGGCAAAAAGGGATTCTTGGGCATGGATGATATGCTGGGCGATTTATAAATAATACAATATAATAATGACAACAAAGTCAACAAGTAACAAAACCTCTATGTCGGGGAAGAGTTTTAAAGAGCGCATATCGGCTGCTGGGAAAGGACAGAAGCTGTGGTTTGGTGTGTGGACATTGCTAACCATATTGTTTTCTGTTTGGGCAGGGAATTTATGGCTAATGCTTTTTATAGTTCTGTTTTTTGATATTTATATCACGAAATATATTCCGTGGTCTTTCTGGAGAAAATCAGAAAACAAGGCATTCAAAAAAACTATGGAGTGGGTGGATGCTATACTATTTGCTTTGGTGGCTGTATATTTTATAAACACCTTTTTCTTCCAAAACTATCAAATACCATCATCTTCTTTAGAGAAGTCGTTGTTGGTGGGTGACTTTCTGGCTGTGAGCAAAATGAGCTATGGACCTCGTGCGCCTATGACGCCGCTTTCGTTTCCTTTGGCGCAGCACACAATGCCTGTGATAGGTGGCAAATCTTATTTCGATAAGCCTCAATGGAAATATAAAAGGCTTAAGGGATTTGGGCAGGTGAAGCGAAATGATATTGTGGTGTTTAATTTCCCTGCGGGTGACACTGTGGCACTTAATATGCAGGCTGTGGATTACTATACTTTGTCTAAGTATAATTCTAACGGTAGCTTGGGTATAAAATCAGATCGCCGCACATATGGTGATGTGGTATATCGCCCTGTTGACAGACGCGAGAATTATGTGAAGCGTTGTATCGGACTGCCCGGTGAAACAATTGAACTGAGAGACGATGAGGTGTATATAGACGGTAATCGTATTGAAAGCCCAAAGTTGTCTCAGCTCACATATATGATTCATACTGACGGAACTGTGATCTCTGAGAATATCTTTCAGGAACTTGGTGTTAGCAAAGATGATTATTTGTCTGTAAACAATTATGGTCAGACTTCGCAAAGAATGCAAGATCTAACCGGAATTGATAGTCTGACATTGGCAAACTCGGGACTTAAATCTCGAAATGGTGTGAATGGAAGGGTTTACTTTAGCATACCGCTTACTCAAGATATGGTTTCTAAACTTAAAGAGAAGCCTTTTGTGTGGGATATAATTAAGGATAAAGAGGAACCGGGTTCTTCATATTATTATCCTATTGATGCTAATACCAATTGGACTAGAGATGAGTTTGGTCCGCTTTGGATTCCCAAAAAGGGTGAAACAATCAACTTTGATGATAATATTGACTTTAAGGTTGCTGCATATGAGCGTTGTATCAAAAACTATGAAGGTAATAGTTTTGAGTATCTTAATGGTCAGGTTTTTATTAATGGCAAGCAGGTTGACTCTTACACTTTTGAGATGGACTACTATTTTATGATGGGTGATAACAGACACAACTCGGCCGATTCACGTGCATGGGGTTTTGTTCCCGAAGATCATGTGGTGGGTAAGCCGATGCTGATATGGCTCTCTTTAGAAAAAGATAAGGGATGGTTTGAAGGCAGAATAAGGTGGAAGAGATTATTTACAAGTGCTAAGAAGTAGAATAGTTGTATAACATATTAATAACTTTATGGATAGTTCACAAAGTTATAATGATAATAGTTTGGACAATTGTGTGAATAACACAATTGTCCTTTCGTCTAATTACCTGGCTCCAATAGAGTATTATAGTCATATCTTTCGTTCACAAAGAGTGATTGTTGAGGTTAATGATAATTTTCAGAAGCAGACTTATCGCAACAGATGCAATATAATGGGTGCGAATGGCGTTATGCAATTAAATATTCCGATTGAGAAGAGTCTCACAAAGAAGAATTTGATGCGTGATGTGAAGATATCAAGTCATGGTAATTGGCAGCATTTGCATTGGAATGCTATTGTTTCTGCATATAACTCGTCTCCCTTTTTTGAGTATTATGAAGATGATTTCAGGTGCTTTTATGATAAGACGTTTGTTTTCCTTCATGACTATAATGAGCAGTTGCGAGAGTTGATATTCAGACAATTGCATATTGAGGTTGATGTTGAATATACCACAGATTATATAAAGGTTTTGCCTGACGAGTATCTGGATTTTAGAAATAAGATTCACCCCAAGAAAGAAAGCAATTTTTCTACAGCCGAATATTGGCAGGTATTTAAAGAAAAGTTTGGCTTTGTGTCAAATCTAAGTGTTATCGATTTGCTGTTTAATATGGGCAACGAGTCGAGGTTATACCTATAAAATACACTGCTCAAATAAAAATATCTTAACTTTGTATTAATAAGAATAATATAAAAATATGAATAGAAGAACAAGGGTGCGTTTTGCACCAAGCCCCACAGGGCCACTACATATTGGTGGTGTGCGCACAGCATTATATAACTATCTGTTTGCAAAACAACAGGGTGGTGATTTTGTATTAAGAATTGAGGATACTGACTCGGCACGCTTTGTGCCCGGAGCAGAGGATTATATTCAGGAAACATTTGATTGGCTGGGTATGTCTTTTGACGAGAGTCCTCGTAAGGGCGGCAACTATGGTCCTTATCGTCAATCAGAAAGAAAAGAAATATATAAGAAATATGTTGATCAGCTTTTGGCAGAGGATAAGGCTTATGTGGCTTTTGACACTCCTGAGGAGTTGGACAAAAAGAGAGGCGAGATTGCTAACTTTCAGTATGATGCTTCTACTCGCGCTATGATGCGTAATTCTCTTACTCTTGGCGAGGCAGAGACAAAGAGCCTTATTGAACAGGGTGTGCAATATGTGGTTAGAATTAAGCTGGAACCGGGAATTGATATTGCTGTTAATGATTTAATTCGTGGTAAGGTGGTTATTAACTCATCTGTGCTTGATGATAAGGTGATTTATAAATCATCGGATAATTTGCCTACTTATCATCTTGCTAATATAGTGGATGATCATTTGATGGAGATTACCCACGTTATTCGTGGCGAAGAATGGCTGCCTTCAGCACCCTTGCACGTATGGCTTTACAGAAGCTTGGGATGGGAAGATACTATGCCGCAGTTTGCTCACCTTCCTTTGTTGCTTAAGCCTGAGGGTAATGGTAAACTTAGCAAACGTGACGGGGATAGATTGGGATTTCCTGTTTTCCCGCTTGAGTGGAACGATACTGTATCGGGTGAAATATCATCAGGTTACCGTGAGGTGGGATATTTGCCGCAGACTGTGGTTAATTTTCTTGCATTGTTGGGATGGAATCCCGGAACAGAGCAGGAGATTTTTTCTATTGATGAATTGATTTCTTCTTTTTCTTTTGAGCGTTGTAGCAAGAGCGGTGCAAAATTTGATATTGAAAAGGCAAAATGGTTCAATCATCAATATCTTCAACTTTTGGCAATTGACCAACTTGTGGATAGCTTTATTCCTATATTGGAGGCTAATGAAGTTGTGTATGATAGAAGTGTGGTAACTAAGGTTGTTGAACTTGTGAAGGAGCGTGCAACATTTGCCAAGGATTTGTGGGAGCAATCTTCTTTCTTTTTTGTGGCTCCAACATCATATGATGAGAAGGCAGTTAAAAAACGCTGGAAAGAAAATACTCCCTCACAAATGAGTGAGCTTGCAGAAGTTTTGTCTGGAATTGATGATTTTTCATCTTCAAACATCGAGACAATCGTGAAGCAATGGATACAAGATAAGGAGTATCCTTTGGGTGGAGTGATGAATGCTT
The DNA here is from genome assembly GCA_964535975.1 of uncultured Proteiniphilum sp. Classification (GTDB taxonomy): domain Bacteria; phylum Bacteroidota; class Bacteroidia; order Bacteroidales; family Dysgonomonadaceae; genus Petrimonas. The sequence goes on from CAZHWC010000014.1 coordinate 27,379, forward strand.
TTAGGCTTGCAATAGTGGGTGAAAGCAAAGGGCCACACATGTTTGATATTGTGGATCTTATTGGCAAAGAGGAGTCCGTGTCTCGTTTGCTTCGAGCTGTAAAAGAGATTAGTGCTTCTTGATTAATTGAGTGAGTTTCCTGTTTGAGGTTAATTGTAGATGGGTTTGGTATTAATTGAAATAGATTGGAGATATGAAGGCAAAAGGAAAGAAGAGATTTAGAATTAAAACGCGCTATTTTGTTCCTGGCATTTTTTTGTTGGCAATAGCAATTGTTGCATTTGTATTCCCGCGTCAGGGTGATTTTAAATATTCGTTTAGTGAAGGGAGACCATGGCAATATGGGCTTCTTACTGCTCCTTTCGATTTTCCAATATATAAGCCTGCCAGCCAGCTCAAGCAAGAGCAGGATAGTATTTTAAGGTACTATGAGCCTTATTTTATTATTGATGAAAATGTGCTTGTTAATGCGTTGGCTGATTTTGATGCAGATACTAATCTTGATCCAAAACTAGAGGATTTGACACCTGCTTGTATTTTGTACATAAGGAAGAGCCTTATGGATAAATATGAGTCAGGAATAATGAACTCGGAGGATTATGATAGGGTCTTTGCTTCTGAGACTCAGTCATTAAGGTTGAGGATGGGTAACTTGGCCGAATCGAAAGATATTGAAGAGTTTAACACCATAAAGTCTGCTTATGAACAGATTGTTAATGATGTGCCGGCCAATATAGATGTAGATAAAATCAAACAGGCTCAGATAAACAGATATATCAGAGATAATGTTATTTACGATGCTTCCACATCCGAAAAGGCAAGGGGAGAGTTTATTCAGCAGGTTTCGCCATCAACAGGTATGGTGCAGCTTGGGCAGCGTATAATAGATCAGGGTGAAATTGTTACTCCTCAAACTTTTAAAGTGCTTAACTCTCTGAAGCGTGTGGTGGAAGAGAGAAGCGGCGGCGGGGGTAGCAATGTATGGATGATTATTGGGCAATCTTTGCTGATATTTCTTCTTCTTGGCTCGTTTTACTTTTACTTGCTTTTCTTCCGTCCGGGAGAGTACCGTAATCGTCAGCATGTTCTGTTCATGCTGTTGCTTATAGTTTCGTTTGTAGTGTTGACTGCTACTAATGTGCATCTTGGGGTTTTTAATGTGTATATTATCCCATATGCTATTGTAACAATTCTTATAAGAACGTTTATAGACTCTCGTACTGCGCTGTTTGCAAGCTTGATTACAATAATTCTTAGTTCTATGATGGTGCCATTTGCATTTGAATTTGTTGTAATTCAGATAGTTGTGGCAATGGTTTCTGTGTTTATGCTTAAAGAGCTGACGGAACGTTCTCAATTGATAAGGAGTTCGTTTTTTGTTCTTCTCACTTATACATTACTTTATATAGGTTTGGTACTTCATCAAGAGGGAGATATAAGTAATGTGAATTGGGTGATGCTGGTTTACTTCCTGATCAATTTTATATTTATAATGTTCTCTTACTCTTTGGTGTATTTGATTGAGAAGTCTTTTGGTTTTATTTCGGGGGTTAGCATGGTGGAGTTGTCTAATATAAACAAGCCTTTGCTTAAGGAACTTTCTGAAAAAGCACCCGGAACCTTTCAACACTCTATGCAGGTGTCTAATCTTGCAATGGATGCGGCATCAAAGATTGGTGCTAATGCTTCATTAATAAGAACGGGAGCTTTGTATCACGATATTGGTAAGATGGTAAATCCTGCTTTTTTCACTGAAAATCAAACTCCGGGAATGAACCCTCATGCCGGACTGCCTTTTGAGGAGAGTGCCAGAATAATTATAAATCATGTGCGTGATGGAGTGAAGATTGCTCAGAAACATAATCTGCCCAGACAGATTATTGAGTTTATTGAAACACATCATGGAACAAGTATGCCCAAATATTTTTATATTTCCTGGAAGAATGCTAATCCCGGAAAAGAGATAAATGAGGATTTATTTAAGTATCCGGGACCAAACCCTTTTTCAAAGGAAACTGCTATATTGATGATGGCTGATACTGTGGAGGCTGCTTCACGAAGCTTGAAGGAATATACTGAAGAGAATATCAGAAAGCTGGTTGATAATTTAATTGATACGCAGGTAGCAGAAGGGTATTTCAAGTTTGCACCTATTACATTTAAGGATATTGAGACAATTAAAAATGTGTTTGTAGAGAAACTAAAGATTATGTATCACACACGAATAGTATATCCAACTCTTAAAGATTAGATTATTATTATATATAATTAAAGCGCCCGAACTGTTCGTATGATTAGTTTGGGCGCTTTTAGTATTATGTGGTTTTTTCTTTTAATTATTCCCACTCAATGGTTGCCGGTGGCTTAGAGGAGATGTCATACACAACTCTGTTAACCCCTTTCACATTGTTGATAATTTCATTTGAAACCTTTGCTAAGAATTCATATGGGAGTCTATACCAGTCTGCAGTAAGTGCATCCACTGATGATACGGCACGCAATGCTATTGTGTTTTCGTATGTCCTCTCATCATTCATAACTCCAACAGATTGAATTGGCAATAAAATTGCTCCTGCTTGCCATACTTTATTGTATAGATCATGTTCACGCAGCATGTTTATAAAAATGTCATCGGCATCTTGTGTTATACGCACTTTCTCCGGAGTAATGTCGCCCAATATACGTATTCCAAGTCCGGGACCGGGAAATGGATGTCTGTGTATTAGGTTAGGTTTCATACCTAGTTCTAACCCAATTTTTCTGACTTCATCTTTAAAAAGAAGTTTTAATGGTTCACAAAGCTTGAGATTCATTTTCTCAGGTAGTCCGCCTACGTTGTGGTGACTCTTAATTGTTACACCGGTAACAGATATTGACTCAATTATATCAGGATATATGGTGCCTTGTGCAAGCCACTTAATATCTTGTAGCTTATGTGCCTCTTCATCAAATACATCTATAAAACCTTTGCCTATAATTTTGCGCTTTTGCTCAGGGTCTGTTACTCCTGCAAGTTCTTTGTAAAAGCGTTCCTTGGCATCTATGCCTATTACATTTAGTCCTAAATGCTCATAGTCTTTAAGAACATTTTCAAACTCATTTTTGCGAAGAAGTCCGTGATCTACAAATATGCATGTAAGATTTTTGCCTATAGCTTTGTTTAGAAGAACTGCAACAACAGATGAATCAACACCACCTGAAAGTGCAAGAATTACTTTGTCGTCTTTTAATTCTTCTTTTAGGTTCTTTACAGTGCTTTCAACAAATGTCTTAGGGTTCCAATCTCTTTCACATTTGCATATATTGAGGAAGTTGCTTAAAATTTCTACTCCCACTTCTGTTTGAAATGCTTCAGGGTGGAACTGAACTCCCCATGTTGGTTCATTATCTATCTTGAATGCTGCAGCATCATCATTGCTGCTCGCTATTACTTTGTAATTAGATGGTAGCTTTTCAAGCTTGTCTGATTTTGAGAACCAGCCTTCAAAGCTGCTTTTAATATTTATGAATAAATCATCTTCATTATCTGTCACATTAATATTTGCGGCCTGAAGTGTGCGCTCGTTGCTGCTTTCAACAATTCCTTTGTCAAGCTGAGTTATTAGCTGTGCACCATAAGCTATGGCAAGGATAGGGTATTTATTCCTGATATTATCAATATTTACTTTGAAAGCATTTTCATCATGTACGTTGTAGGGACTTCCTGAAAGGATTACTCCTTTAACAGACTTGTCCTCATGAGGAAACTTGTTGAAGGGAACTATCTCGCAAAATGTGTTTAATTCTCTTATTCTTCTTCCTAATAGTTGGGTGGTTTGCGAACCGAAGTCGAGAATGATAATTTTTTCGTTCATATGATTAATTTTATTTCATATTTTGATGATGCAAAGATACAAAACTCTTTGTTTTTTGACGCAAAATGGATGTGATGAGACTGTTTTTTTCTATTCGCAGACGTATAAATACAATAATTTAACTATCTTTGAAAATTATATTCTATGATATTGATAATGAAACTACAACATATTGTAATATCCTTAGTGATGTTAATTATGCCGGCATATATTATGGGGCAATCAATTAATGATGTCAAAAGGTGGTACCAGGAGGGTAGGGTTAAAGATGCTAAATATGCATTGGAGGATATGTATGAATCTACTCCTAATAATGCCGAAGTTAACTATTATCTTGGAGTTATTGCTTTTGAGGAGGGTGACCTTTCTATAGCACGAAAATACTTAGAGTTTGCTTCACAGAAAAAAATAACTGAGTCGTATTTGTCACTTGGCGAATTATATTCTTTGTATTATCTTTTTGATGATGCGGAGAAAGAATTTGTTAAGTATGAAAAGGCACAACGCAGAAATAAGGATGCTTTGGCAAAACTTGAAGAAAAGAGAGATATTGCTGATAGGTTATATAAATTGGTGGGGCGCACTGAAGATGTTCAAATAATTGATAGTGTTGTTGTATCTAAATCTGATTTTTTATCAGCTTATAAACTTAGTGCTTCTTCCGGTACATTGTTGCCGGTAAATGAGTTTTTTAAAAATGCAACATCAAATGGCAAGCCTCTTTTTATGACAGAAAGAGAGGATAAAATTTATTATTCTGTTGAGGATTCTGTTCGTGGCAGCAAGTTGTTTACAATGGAAAAGCTTTTGGATAATTATGGTAATGAAAAGCCTCTGCCCGAATCAATAAATCAGAAAGGTGATCAGGCTTATCCTTTTGTGTTGAGCGATGGGGTTACTATGTATTTTTCATCAACCGGTCACGGTTCTTTGGGCGGATATGACTTATTTGTAACCAGATATAATTTTAATTCAAATACCTATTTGGCACCTAATCAGTTGAATATGCCATTTAATTCGCCATTCAATGATTATATGATGGTTGTTGATGAGGATAAGGGTGTTGGATGGTTTGCAAGTGATCGTTTTCAGCCACAGGATTATGTATGTATATATACATTTATACCATCTGCAAGAGTAGTTTTGATTGATAATGATGATGACAAATATCTTGCCGGCAGAGCTAAAATTAGTTCTATAAAAGATACTTGGGACCAAGGAAAAGATTATTCTGATTTATTGGATATTGCAAGACAGGATGTTCTTTTGGAGGGAAAACAGCACAAAGATTTTGAGTTTGTTATAAATGATGACCTAACTTATTATACTTTAAATGATTTTAGACATGGTGGTGCTCGCTCTATGTTTTCTCAGGCTTTAGAGTTGAGTTCAAAGTTGGAATATATGAATGACGACTTAACCCAAAAGCGTGAACAATTTGAAGGAGGAATGACTAATGAAACTATCAGAGCAACAATTATAAGTCTTGAAAATCAGGTTCGGGATATTGCCAGAGAGATAGAGTTATTAAAACTCAGAGCCAGAAATGAAGAGATAAGAAATAGCTATTAAAATATAGAACATTATGACCTTTAATTTAGTTATCGTAGGAATATTAGTTTTGCTGGGAGTCTTACTCCTGTTGATTGAGATTTTTCTATTGCCGGGCTTTGGAATAGCGGGCATTGGAGGGATTGCGTTAATGGGCGGTGGTGTTTTTTATGCCTATTCTTACATTGGGGCACTTGCAGGCACTATCACTTTATTAACTTCCTTGTCATTGTTGGCAGGGGGATTTGTTTGGCTTGTTAAATCCAAATCACTAAAAAAGATTGCCCTAACAACCGATATTGAGGGGACGGTTGACAATAGTGAATTAATGAAACTTGCAAAAGGTGATATCGGCACTACGGTATCTCGTCTTAATCCTATTGGCAAAGTTATGTTTGACGATATTATGGTTGAGGGAAAATCATTCAACGGTGAGTTGATAGATGAGGATACAGAAGTTGTGGTAGTTTCTGTTGACTCTTTTAATGTTGTGGTTAAACCAAAACTATAGATTCAATTCATATATAGTTATAGCGCTACAAGAATAATTAGAAATATAAATTCAAAATAAGAATATACTATGAGTCCATTTTCTTTTCCTTTGATTATTACAGTCGGGGTGATTGTAATTTTCCTTTTAATTTTTTTCCATTATGTCCCGTTCTTTTTGTGGATTAATGCATTATCCGCAAACGTGAGGATTTCTTTGGTACAGCTCTTCCTGATGCGTCTTAGAAGGGTTCCGCCTCACACCATAGTTTATGCAATGATTGAAGCACATAAAGCGGGTCTTAATAATGTTACGCGTGATAATCTTGAAGCGCATTATCTGGCCGGGGGACATGTTGAGCAGGTTGTACATGCTCTTGTTTCTGCTTCAAAGGCTAATATTGATTTGTCATTTCAAATGGCAACAGCAATTGACCTGGCAGGTAGAGATGTTTTGGAAGCTGTGAGAATGTCTGTAAATCCGAAAGTTATTGACACTCCACCGGTATCAGCTGTGGCTATAGATGGTATTCAGCTTATAGCAAAGGCTCGTGTTACTGTACGTGCGAATATCAGACAACTTGTGGGTGGTGCCGGAGAAGAAACAATTTTGGCTCGTGTGGGTGAAGGTATTGTGTCTTCAATTGGTTCGGCTGCTTCCCATAAATCGGTGCTGGAAAATCCTGACTCAATATCCAAGTTGGTATTAAGAAAAGGTTTGGATGCCGGAACGGCTTTTGAAATTCTGTCTATTGATATAGCAGATATCGATATAGGTAAGAATATTGGCGCTGTTTTACAAATGGATCAGGCTCAAGCAGATAAGAATATTGCTCAGGCTCGTGCCGAAGAGCGTCGTGCTATGGCTATTGCTCAAGAGCAGGAGATGAAGGCAAAGGCTCAGGAAGCTCGTGCAAAAGTAATAGAGGCCGAAGCTCAGGTGCCTATTGCAATGGCAGAGGCTTTCAGAAATGGAAATCTGGGAATTATGGATTACTATCGTATGGAAAATATCAAGGCTGATACCGATATGCGAGATTCAATATCCAGACCCCAGGGAAGCAATAAAAATGAGAAAAAATAAATCTATAGATACAAATAATTAAAACTATTTACTATGAGGGTAATACCAAGTTCAGAGTTTATTATAAATTCTGATGGAAGTGCTTTTCATCTTCACATAAAGCCCGAACAACTCTCTGATAAGATTGTTATGATGGGCGATCCTGACAGGGTTACGCTGACTGCATCTTATTTCGATTCTATTGAATGTGATGTTAGAAGCCGTGAATTTCATACTGTTACAGGTATGTATAAGGGCAAGCGTATAACAGTTATTTCACATGGTATCGGAACTGATAATATTGATATTGTACTAACTGAGCTTGACGCTCTTGCTAATATGGATTTTGAAACCAGAACCGTTAAAGAGGAGTTTAAGCAGCTTACCATGATTCGTGTTGGAACATCGGGTGGAATGCAACCTCATTGCCCGGTAGGTTCATTTGTAGTTTCAGAAAAGTCTATTGGCTTTGATGGTCTTTTACATTATTATGATGGTTCGAGAGACGTTTGTGAGGTTGAGTTTGAAGAGGCTTTCCAAAAGCATGTCAGCTGGTCTCCATATCATTGTTCGCCATATGTTGTAAGCGCCAATGAAGAGTTGGTTGACAGAATAGGGTTTGACATGATTAAAGGTGTTACCATTTCAGCTATTGGATTTTATGGACCTCAAGGCAGACATGTAAGGCTTCCACTTTCAGATCCTAACTTGAACGCTAATATCGAGTCTTTCAGATTTGATGGATATTCCATAACAAATTATGAAATGGAAAGCTCGGCAATTGCGGGATTAAGTAAGATGATGGGACACAAAGCAATGACTGTGTGTGCTATAATTGCCAACAGAGTGGCATTAGAGTCAAATGCTAATTATATGGGGTCTATAGAAGACTTGTTGAAAATAGTGCTAGAGAGAATTTAAACAGAACATTTTTAAATAATAAAAAATAAGATATGAAGAAACTGCTAACATTGCTATTGCTTGTTTTAACTTTTATAGCAATGGCACAAAATCCACCACAACCAATTGATCCTAATGTAAGGAAAGGTGTGTTGGATAATGGACTAACTTATTACATTAGACACAATGCTATTCCTGAGAATAGAGCTGACTTTTATATCGCACAAAAAGTCGGGTCTATGCAGGAGGAAGATAGTCAAGCGGGCTTGGCTCACTTCCTGGAGCACATGGCCTTTAACGGTACTACTAACTATCCGGGAAAAGCTATGCTTGAATATCTACAGGATAATGGACTTAAGTTTGGAGCTAATATAAATGCGTATACGTCATTTGACGAAACTGTTTATTATATCTCTAAAGTTCCAACTTCAAATGTAAACCTTATGGATTCTGTAATGCTTGTTTTGTATGACTGGTCATCAGGCATTGCATTGGAAGAGAGTGAAATCGATAGCGAGCGTGGCGTAATACGTGAAGAGTGGCGTTCAAGAGGTGGCGCTCAGCAAAGACTTTGGGAGATCCTTTTACCGGTGATGTTCCCAGATAGTAAATATGCTAATCGTTTGCCAATTGGTGATATTAACGTTATTAATAACTTCAAGCCGGAAGAAATTCGTGCCTATTATAAAAAATGGTATCGTCCCGACCTTCAGGGTATTGTAATTGTTGGTGATTTTGATGCTGAGGAAATGGAGGCTAAAGTGGTTGAACTATTTAGTAAAATTCCGGCACATGAAAATCCTGCAAAACGCGAGTATTATCCGGTTCATGATAATGTGGAGCCAATTATCACTGTTGCTACAGATCCTGAAGCTACGAATACTCAGTTGATGGTTTTTTATAAGCATGAACCTATGGCTGATGAGTTTAAATTGTCACAGGCAGGTTTTGTTACAAACTACGTCAAAGGAGCTATTTCTGCGATGATTAATGAACGCTTGGTAGAAATAACTCAAAAGCCAAATGCTCCTTTTACCGGTGCTCAGGCGTATGACGGAGATTATTTTGTTGCAAAAACCAAAGATGCCTGGACAGTTGTGGGAAGGTCAGCCGAAGATAAGGTTAAAGATGCTTTAGGTGCTATGATCCGTGAATCTGAGCGTATGAAGAGATTTGGATTTACAGCTTCTGAATACGACAGAGCCCGCACTAATATTCTGCAGGGTTATGAAAATGCCTATAACAATCGCGATAAGCAAAACACTGATAGCTATGTGCAAGAGTATGTGAAGAACTTCACAGATAACGAACCAATTCCGGGAATTGAGTTTGAGTATAATGTAGTAAATGCTATTGCAAATAATATTCCATTGGAGCTTATAAATCAAGTGGCAGCAGAGTTTATCAGAGATGAAAACATGGTTGTAGCAATTACAGGTCCAAAGAAAGAAGGATTAGTTTATCCAAGCGAACAGGAATTGTTGGACGTAATAAATGCTGTTAAAGCTGAAGAAATTGAGGCTTATGTTGAAGAGGTATCAAATGAACCTCTTATTTCAGAGTTGCCAACGCCGGGCAGCATTGTTAAGGTTGAGAGAGATGAAGATCTTGATGCTTCTGTATGGACGTTGCAAAACGGAATGAAGGTTGTGTTGAAATCAACAAACTTCAAGAACGACCAGATTATAATGTCTGCCACCAGCCCTGGTGGTTATTCATTCTATGCTGTTGAAGATCCTATTAATGTGAAGTTGATGGGTAATGTAATGACTCTTGGAGGTGTAGGCAACTTTAGTATAATGGATTTGAGCAAAGCATTGGCAGGAAAGACTGCTTCTGCAGGTCCAAGTATTTCGTTGACATCTCAAGGTTTCTCAGGCAGATCTTCAATAAAAGATTTTGAGACAATGCTTCAGTTAGTTTATCTGTACTTTACTGCACCACGTGCTGATGAGGACAGCTTCCAGGCTTTCCTTCAAAGAATGGAGACATCAATGAAGAATCAGGAAGCAGATCCGGGTCTGGCATTCAAAGATGAGATTAATAATGCAGTATATGGAGATAACCCTCTTGCACAACGTTTGAAAATAGAAGACCTTGCAAAGGTTGATTATGCACGCATCATGAAGATGTACAAAAAGCAATTTAGCAATCCCGGCAGTTTTGTGTTTACATTTGTAGGTAATATAGATGAAGAGCAGGTTAAGCCAATTATTGAACAATACTTGGCATCTCTTCCGGGCGAGCCAACAAAGATCGATTTCGAAAAAGTACCTATGGATCTTAAGAAAGGTAACTCAGAGAAAATCTTCCAACGCAAGATGCAAACTCCAAAATCTTCGGTATTCATTGCTACATCCGGTGTGATGGAGCGTTCTCTTAAAAATACAATGGTGATGAGTATCTTTAGCCAAATCCTGGATATCGTTTACACAGAGAAAGTTCGTGAAGATGAAGGTGGAACATATGGTGTTAGCGTTAGTGGTTCTATAGGTCGATATCCTGAAGGTCAAACTATGCTTCAAATTGCATACGACACAGACCCTGCAAAAGCTGAAGACTTAAACGTTATTATCCACAGAGAATTAAAAGCTATTGCTGATAATGGTGTTCGTTCAGAAGATTTCAATAAAGTAAAAGAATTTATGATGAAACAATCTACTGAAAGAGTAAAAGAAAATGGATATTGGCTAGGCATTCTTAGCACTAAGTATTATTATGGAGAGGACAATCATTCAAACTATGATGAGACTCTAAAATCAATAACTGCTAATGATATTCAGAACTTTGCTAAGGAATTATTATCACAAGGCAATGATGCTATTGTAATGATGATGCCAGAAGAGTAAAAAGAGATTAGTCTGCTAATGTAGATAAATCAAGATATATAGATGAGAGGGTGGATCACAATGTGATTTCACCCTCTTTCGATTCGTACTCTTATCTGAGAATAATTTCAAATATTAAAATCTCAGAATCATGTTCTTTATTTCAATATAACCTATTCTTTTACACTATCCTCTTTATCCATTTGAATAACTTAAATGGTGGATATCTAAATGGCATATCAATCTTAGTATTAGAACTCATAATACTTCGCTGATTGCTGAATGATTTGAAGCTATTTTTCCCATGATATCTTCCCATACCGCTATTGCCAACTCCACCAAATGGAAGATTATGATTGGCAATGTGCATAATCGTATCATTTATGCAACCACCTCCTGAACTGCACCCTTCAATAACCCTTTTGGCTGTTTCCTTCTTTCCAAAATAATATAGAGCTAATGGCTTTTCGTTTAAATTGATGTGGCTTATAGCTTCATCAATATCTTTAAAAGTTATAATTGGCAATATTGGACCAAAGATTTCATCTTTCATTATATTGCCTTTAAAGTTGACATTGTCGATAATAGTGGGACTAATATATCTCTCCGATTTGTCGCTGATACCCCCAATAATCACATCTCCATCTTCCAGATATGATATAAGTCTATTAAATGCATTATCATTTATAATACGCCCATAGTATTTGCTTGCTTTTATATCATCACCAAATAATTCTTTTATCTCGTTTTTGATATTCTCTATTAGTTCTTGCTTAACACTATGATCAACTAACAGATAATCAGGAGCGATACATGTTTGCCCGGCATTAATTGTCTTTCCCCATATTATCCTTTTAGCAGCTATTTTCAGATTCGCATTCTTGTCAACAATAACAGGACTCTTGCCGCCAAGTTCAAGAATTACGGGAGTCAGATGTTTTGATGCAGCCTCCATCACCACTTTCCCCAATGCCGGACTGCCCGTAAAAAATATTATATCAAACTTAGTATCTAATAAAACTTTGTTTACACCTCTTCCCCCTGAAACAAGCTTAATATACTCCTGATTAAAAGTTTTTGATATTATCTTTTCCATCAATTGAGAAATATTGGCAGCATAAGGTGATGGTTTTAATACAACACAGTTTCCCGCAGATATTGCACCTATCAACGGATTGAAAAGCAATTGAAACGGATAATTCCATGGTGCAATGATTAGAGCGACACCAAGTGGCTCATATATTTTAGTGCTTGATGATGGAAGCAGGTGTAGTGGGGTGGGCACCCGTTGAGGCTTCATCCACTTCTTAAGGTTTTGTATATGAGAATCTATTTCCTGTAATACAATGCTGACTTCCGTTAAGTATGATTCCTCTTTTGACTTATGAAGATCCAACCATAGTGCCTTATAAATATTCTCCTCATTGTCTTTTATTGCCTGCTTTAATCTCTTAAGTTGTTCAATCCTAAATGATAGTGACTTAGTCGCACCACTTGTGAAAAACCTTCTCTGATTCTCTATTATTGCATTAATATTTTCAAAAGTATAAGTCATAGTTATTCATATTATAAATAGTACTAAAGTTTTTTCATTTTTAGTCGCAGACTATTACTTACAACGCTTACACTGCTAAGCGCCATTGCCGCACCTGCAATCATTGGGTTAAGCAGGAAACCATTTACAGGATATAATATACCTGCTGCAATTGGTATTCCGATGACATTATAGATAAATGCCCAGAATAGATTCTGACGTATTGTATTTACAGTCTGCTTTGAAAGTTTTATAGCTTTTGGAATTTTAGTCAAATCTGAAGAAATAATAGTCATCTTAGCCACATCCATGGCAATATCACTTCCTTGTCCCATAGCAATGCTTACATCTGCCTGTGCCAAAGCTGCACTATCGTTAATGCCATCACCAACCATTGCAACTACTTTGCCCTTTTCCTGAAGCGCCTTCACAAACTCAGCCTTTTGGTGTGGCAA
>CAZHWC010000014.1:40152-41678 GCA_964535975.1 uncultured Proteiniphilum sp.
TTATTAGGCAGAGATATGTTATTATCAAAAAGCAGCTTCTTGTTGCCTGCAAAGTATTTCTCTGCATTAATATCAGCAATCACCCCCTTGCCGGTTATACTGTTGAAGTTGGTAACAGACAAAATATCTTCATTACTCAAATGCTCCACAATAGCGTCAGCCAAAGGATGCTCCGATTGTTTCTCAATACTGGCAAGTATAGATTTTGATGATTCTTCAGTCCAAACTTCATCAGTAACCTGTGGCTTGCCTTCCGTAATTGTTCCTGTTTTGTCTAGTACCACGGTAGTCATATTTTTTGCTACTTCCAAGCTCTCAGCATCTTTTATCAATATTCCCTCTTCGGCACCCTTGCCAATGCCCACCATTATTGCTGTTGGAGTGGCCAGACCCAACGCACATGGGCAAGCAATAACCAGCACTGTCACAAATGAGAGAAGAGCATGAGTAAGCGAGTTGTCGCCCCCAAGCACCATCCATGTTATAAAAGTAACGATAGCAATTCCTATCACCACAGGAACAAATACAGCCGCAATTTTATCAACCAGTTTCTGCACCGGTGCCTTGCTGCCCTGAGCATCCTTCACCATTTTGATAATCTGAGCAAGCATTGTGTTTTTGCCCACTTTTTCAGCTTTAAACTGAAAACTGCCTTTTTGATTAATTGTGCCTGCAAAAACCTTTTCACCTTTGGTTTTTCTCACAGCCATCGGCTCACCACTAAGCATGCTCTCGTCAACAAACGATTCGCCGGATATCAGCCTTCCGTCAACAGCTATTTTTTCACCCGGTTTTACTAACACAATATCCCCAATTGAAATCTCCTCAATTGGTATTTCAATAAGCTCATTGCCCTTTACAATTACCACCGATTTGGGTTGCAAACCCATAAGCTTCTTAAGAGCAGTTGATGTGTTTCCCTTAGCCTTCTCTTCCAGAAGCTTACCTATTAAGATGAAAGCAATAATAACAGCTGCTGCTTCAAAATAAACGTGAGCCTCCAGACCTTTGCTTTCCCAAAACTGAGGGAATATCATATTGAAGACACTAAACACATAAGCAGTACCGGTACTCAGAGCTACAAGAGTATCCATATTGGCAGTTTTGTGCTTAGCCTGCTTCCAAGCATTAATAAAGAAATCTCTACCAAGCCATAAAACAACCGGAGTAGATAAAATCCACATTATAAGATTGGCATACGGCATGTTCATCAAAAACATTCCTATAATCATTACGGGAGTTGCAAGAATTATAGCCCAAGTGGTTCTTTTCTTCAACTCTTTATGCCTCTTCTCGTGAAGCTCTTCTAATGTATCCTCAATGTTGCTATCCTCTTCTATCATAAGGTCGTAGCCAATGTCTTGCAATGCTTTTTGCATTTCACTTGCATCCACAACACCCGGCTCAAAATCAACCTGTAGATTTTGAGTTGCGAAGTTTACAGATGCAAACTTAACACCCTTCAGACCCTTTATTTTATTCTCAACCCCTGTGGCACATGCGGCGCACGTCATATTTAGAACGGG
>CAZHWC010000015.1:0-41259 GCA_964535975.1 uncultured Proteiniphilum sp.
ATAAATCAAGCCTATTGAAATAATCAACAGCGAGGTTTGTGAAACAAAAGAGTAAGGAAGAAACCGGCTGTTAAGATGTATTCTGCTTCCCAGAAGATTTGATATTACAAATGCTATTGCAGTTAAGAGTAATCCGAGCGTAATTCTATTCTTGTTTTTCATATTTTATGATGTTAGTTTTTGATTTATATATTATCTGACACATAAATCAGCATCTTTTCTTTTGTCAAGAGGGTTGGTTACTGCAATAAAGTAACTGTTAGCTTTTTCTATATCCCGAATATCTGTTGTGCAAAACATACCTTGATCTTCGCCAGTGTGAAAAGGATTTTCATATACCAAAAGACTGACAAGAAGATGATCGGTTTCCTTCAAATCAATATTGAATCCCCTGTTTAATCCCTCGATTTTTTCTTGGTTTATATCTAGTCCCACCACAGGATATTTTGTCGATAACAGCTTAGCCAAAGGCAAACCAACATATCCTAATCCAACGATTGCTAATTTTACGCTTTTCATTTTGTTGCTTATTATAACGTTTTCATTTAAGTTTTTTCTTCCTCTTAGTTTTCTGCATCGGCAATTCCTCAACTATGATTCTGACCAGCCTGCTCAGCCACTCTCTGTCTTCAATTTTGTCTTCAATCAGAAAGCTTGGCTTTGCCCCCGGATAGGCAGGCGCCTCTTTCACATCTCCAATAAATTGTCGTCCTGCATTTGTTGGCTTCACAAATAGTTTATTGTCACAAATAAGTCCAAATATCTTTCCGTCTGAATATATGCCATATTCGCCAAACATTTTCTTTGCGGTTATTTCGCCTGCATTGTCAATTTGGTCTATAATGAAATTCACAAAATTTTGGTCTGAAGCCATGTTGTTGATTGTTTTTATTATAGTTAGGGTTGTGAGTAATCAATATAAAACAAATGATAATCTTGTGTAACATTTAATTAACGAAACAAATATACGTTTATTGTTTATGGGAAGGATAAATGTTTTCATGAAAAACATTAGAACGTCACTAACTTCTTTTTATTTGGGTAACCTTGATTTAATGTGTTGTTGTTGAGAATTTAAGATTTGAAATTAATCTTTGATAAGGGTACGTATAGAAAGAGGGTGATATCACATTGTGATACACCCTCCTCAAAAAGTATTGTTTAAAGATAGTAGTTATGCTATTTTTTATAGCATCTCGGTACTTCTCTTTATAAATTCGCTTAGTGCCTCACCTTTCAAAAGATTGTTGGAAAGAAGAGATAGATCTACAAGTTGCTTTAACCTTTTGTCATCTGATGCTAAACTGATGCTTTCCTCTTTTGTTTTGTCTTTGGTGCTTTCAAAGAAAGTTTTGATGGTTTCACTATCCATGTTGATAATTATTTGCATCATGTTTGGCATCTCTCCATAAAAAGCCATTCCCGGTTGCATTTCCGACATCTCTTTCATGCGTCTTGAAAACTCATCTTGTGTGATTTGAATTGGTCTTGTCGACTCTCCAAGATTTTTGAATGCTACGTTAAACTCAGTTTTTTCAATCTTTGGCAATAGTGATTTGAAAGACTCTGTTAAGTTTTCCTTTTCAGTGTCGGACAACTTGGCTTCATTATCTTCGTCCTTCTTTATAATATTCTCTACGGTATCACTATCCACGCGAACGAATCTGGTTTTATCCATCTTTTGTTCAAATTGTCCTATCCAGTGAACATCCAATTGTCCATCCATCAAAAGAACATCATATCCTTTTTCAGTAGCTGATTCAATAAAAGAATATTGGGCATCTTTATCGGTAGCATATAAATATACAAGAAAGTCGTCTTTATCTTTCTGATTGCTTTCAATTAATGTTTTATATTCATCAAGAGTGAAATACTTGTTGCTTGTATTCTTCAAAAGGCTGAATTTTGTGGCTCTGTCATAGAATCTGTTTTCTGTCAGCATGCCATATGTGACAAAGATTTTCAAGCTATCCCATTTTTCTTCAAACTGAGTTCTGTCTTTTTTGAATATCTCTTCAAGTTTATCTGCAACCTTTTTTGTGATGTGATTTGATATCTTCTTCACATTATTATCGCTTTGAAGATATGAGCGAGATACGTTAAGAGGAATATCCGGAGAGTCGATAACTCCATGAAGAAGAGTTAGGAATTCAGGTACAATTCCTTCAACAGAATCGGTAACGAATACTTGATTGCTATATAATTGAATCTTGTTTCGTTGAAGTTCTATATTGTTTTTTATCTTGGGGAAGTATAGAATACCTGTTAAGTTAAAAGGATAGTCCACGTTTAGATGTATCCAAAACAATGGTTCGTCCATGCTCATTGGGTACAATTGTCGGTAAAAGTTTACGTAGTCTTCATCAGTTAAGTCTGCCGGTTTTTGTTTCCACAATGGATTAACTTCATTGATTACGTTATCTTCATCTGTGTCAGTATACTGCCCATCTTTCCATTCTTGTTTTTTCCCAAATACAACCGGTATTGGTAAAAACTTACAGTATTTATTAAGTAGTGTATCAATTTTGCTCTTTTCCAAGAAGTCTTGATTCTCTTCATCAATATACAAGATTATATCTGTACCTCTGTCTTCTTTGTCAGAATTGTGCATTTCGTATTCAGGATCTCCTTCGCATGACCATCTTACGGCATCGCCTCCTTTATGTGATTTAGAAACAATTTCTACTTTTTTGGCAACCATGAATGTGGAGTAAAACCCTAATCCAAAGTGACCAATTATAGCATTGGCATTATCTTTATATTGATCGAGAAATTCATTGGCAGATGAAAGGGCAATTTGATTAATGTACTTGTCAACTTCCTCTGCATTCATTCCAATTCCTCTATCTGAAATTGTTAGTGTGCGGGCTTCTTTGTCTATTGATACTCTAACAGATAAATCTCCTAGCTCTCCTTTGAATTCTCCGACATCCGATAGTGTTTTAAGTTTTTGTGTAGCATCTACAGCATTTGATACTACTTCACGAAGAAAAATTTCATGATCGCTGTACAAAAATTTCTTTATAATGGGGAAAATATTGCCTGTTGTAACCCCAATTTGTCCTTTTTTGATTGTCATAATATATAATTGTATTAAAGTTTAAATTTGTAAGTGTTATATTGCAAATAGTGTGCCAATGCAAATTGTGTCTGACAAATTTATTTAGCTTTTGAAATTGTCCGAATCGGTGATTCTATATTGATATATCAAAACTATTTATCAATTATATTTGAAAAAAATAACGACTGTTTTTGGGTCTAACGTGTTGTGAATCAGTATAAAAAATAAAGGTCAAACTTATCTTAAATATAATTAACTGAAAATACTTTTGAAAAGAGTAGTATATGTCGAAAAAATTTCTAAATTTGTAGTCAACAATCGGAATAAGACTGCTATTTCATAGGAATCTATTTCAATAGTTATTTAACACAACACTATAAAAAAATACAGGTATGAAGTCAAAAAAATCTTTCGAAAACAGTTTACTTGGGCTACAAGATAATATGTTCAACTTCGCCTTGTCATTGACTGCTGATAGAGAAGAAGCTAAAGACCTCCTTCAGGAGACCACTCTCAGAGTTTTAGATAATAGAGAGAAGTACTACGAAAATGTAAACTTCAAAGGATGGGTGTTTACGATAATGCATAATATATTTGTAAATAATTACCGTAAAATAGTACGTAGCCAGACAATAATTGATAAGACTGAAAATTTGTATCATTTGAATCTTCCTCAAGATTCAGGTTTCAATACTCCTGATGGGGCTTATACAATTAAAGAAATCAATAAGGCTATTACCAGCTTTACTGATGAATATAAAGTTCCATTTTCGATGCACGTTTCAGGATACAAATATGAGGAAATTGCAAAGCATTTGGGGTTGCCAATCGGCACAGTAAAGAGTCGTATATTTTTTGCTCGTAAAAGACTTCAGCAAATGCTTAAAGACTTTAGGTATTACAGCGAATAAAAAAGGATTCCGCAAATAAAACTATATCAGGCTATCTCTTATGAGATGGCCTTTTTTTTGAATTATTTTCCTATATTTGCACCTGTTTTTCTAGTACATATTTTAAATTATAAAAAAATGGTTGTCTTTCTATTGCTGCTTTCTCTCGTGATATTATATTTTGGTGCTGAATGGTTGGTTGGTGGTGCTTCTTCATTTGCCGCAAGGCTTAAAATTAGCCCTCTGATTATTGGACTAACTATAGTTTCCATGGGAACAAGTGCACCTGAGCTTGTTGTTAGTGTTAAAGCGGCTATGGTAGGGCAAAGTGCTTTGTCAATCGGAAATGTTTTGGGGTCTAATCTATTTAACACTGCTCTTATCTTGGGCGTTTCAGCTCTTATTATTCCTTTAACCGTTAAACGTCAGTTGCTAAAAGTGGATGTGCCGGTGATGGTGGGAGCTACGTTATTGTTTTTGATCTTCTTTATTGATGGAAAGTTGTCTCTGGTTGAATCTATAGCTATAGTATCCTTGTTCGTTTTGTACATGGCATATTTACTAATAGTTTCGCTTAAAAATAAAAATGCAATTCAAGAAGAAGAGGGGGCAATCAGGATATACCAGCATTGGTTTATTGATATATTAATGATCGCGGCAGGTTTGGCGGGTTTGATTTATGGGTCAGATATGCTTGTGAAAAACGCCATAATAATAGCTCAGCAACTTGGTATGTCAGAGGCTATGATTGGTTTAACTATTGTTGCCGCAGGAACAAGTGTTCCCGAACTTGCTACATCAGTTGTTGCTGCTGTTAAAAAGCGATCTGATATTGCTATTGGTAATGTTGTTGGTTCTAACACATTTAATTTGCTTTTAATTCTTGGTGTTGCAGGTGTAATCCAGCCAATCAAAACTCCTGATATTAATATAATGGATAGCCTATTCTTACTTGGGACAAGTGTGTTGTTGTGGGTGTTTATGTTGTTAGGAAAAAAAATTGGTCGTTTTCAAGGGGCATTATTCCTAATAGTGTATGTTGCCTATTATGTCGTAAAACTTGCTCTTTAGACAAATAAAAATAGTCGAGTATCTACACTTTGAGATACTCGACTATTACGATTGTTATATAAGTAATCTCTTAAATCTTACTTTTTATCTTTGGGTGCTGAGAAGGTTTTGGCATTCTTTACTTTAGTTTTTAGTAACGCTATATCCAGTACTTCTTTTATATCTTCAACATAATGGAATGTTAGTCCTGTAACATATTCCGGCTTGATTTCCAAGATGTCTTTTTGGTTTTCTTTGCACAATATTATTTCAGTGATACCTGCACGTTTGGCAGCAAGAATTTTTTCTCTTATACCTCCCACCGGTAAAACTTTTCCACGAAGGGTTATTTCTCCGGTCATTGCAAGATTTGCCTTGACTTTTCTCTGAGTAAATAGAGATGCAAGTGAAGTGACCATTGTGATGCCGGCAGATGGTCCATCTTTAGGCATAGCACCTTCCGGAACGTGGATATGTGTGTTCCAGTGTTCAAATATGTCGGAATCAATATTCAGATCTTCTGCATTTGCATGGAGGTACTCCATAGCAAGCATTGCAGATTCTTTCATCACGTCACCAAGGTTTCCTGTGAGAGTTAACTTAGACCCCTTACCTCTGCTAAGAGAGCTTTCTATGAACAAAATTTCACCTCCTACAGAAGTCCATGCAAGACCGGTGACAACTCCTGCATATTCATTGCCCTGATATTTGTCTTTAGTATATTCTTCAATGCCAAGATAGTCTCTAACATCATCTGGTTTGAGAGTTTTGGGAAACTCTTCTTCGCTTGCAAGTTTACGTGCAATCTTCCTTACAACTTTAGCAATCTTCTTGTCGAGCTCTCTCACTCCAGATTCGCGTGTATAGTCTTCAATGATCTTTAATAGAGCAGGCTTAGAAATTTTAAACTCTTTAGTGGGTATGCCATGATTCTCTAGCTGTTTTGGCAAAAGGTGTTTGCTTGCTATTTCTACTTTTTCATTGCTTATGTATCCGCCTACATCTATTAGCTCCATTCTATCAAGTAGTGGCTGAGGAATTGTATTCAAATTATTTGCTGTTGCAACAAACATTACCTTTGACAAATCATAGTCTATTGACAGATAATTATCATGGAAAGAATCATTTTGTTCAGGGTCTAATACCTCAAGCAGTGCTGATGAGGGATCGCCTCTAAAGTCGGAACCTACTTTGTCAATCTCGTCCAGAACAAACACCGGATTTGAACTTCCTGCCTTCTGAATATTTTGGATTATTCTACCTGGTATAGCACCAATATATGTGCGTCTATGCCCTCTGATTTCTGATTCGTCGTGAAGCCCTCCAAGGGATACACGAACGTATTTTCTGTTTAGCGATTCAGCTATTGATTTTCCAAGTGAAGTTTTGCCAACTCCGGGAGGTCCATATAAGCATAAGATGGGAGACTTAAGATCACCTTTAAGTTTGAGTACAGCAAGGTGTTCAATGATTCGTTCCTTAACCTTGTCCATTCCGAAGTGATCTCTGTCTAATATCTTTTGTGCATTTTTGAGATTGAAATTGTCTTTAGTATATTCATTCCAAGGCAACTCAATAATAGTTTCAATATATCCATATTGCACAGAGTAGTCGGGCGACTGAGGATGTAGACGCTCAAGTTTTGCAATTTCTTTTTCAAATATTTCACCAACTTCTTTGCTCCATTTCTTTTTCTTAGCTTTCTTCCTAAATTCTTCTATCTCGATTTGCTGAGTGTTGCCTCCAAGCTCTTCTTGTATGGTTTTAATTTGTTGTTGAAGGAAGAATTCTTTTTGTTGTTGATTCAGATCTTCTCGGGTCTTCATCTGTATATTCATCTTCAACTCTAATATCTGAGTTTCCCTGTTTAAAATCATCAATAGTCTGTAAGCTTGCTCTTTCTCATCGCTAATGCTCAGCAACTCTTGCTTTTCTCTGTTTTCGATTGGAAGGTTGGTAGCGCTATAGCTAACCAGCATATTGGTGAATGATTTATGATTGATAGTTTGGATTAGTTCCTTTGGGGGGTTGCCCAATAAATGTAAGGCATGATTCATAGAGTCTCTTATAGAATCGAGCAGTGCTTGATACTCTTTGTCATCTTTGTCGGCTTTAATAGATTCTAAAACTTTATATCTTGCAGTAAAAAAAGGCTCTGTTTGAACCATCTCGATAATTTCAAATCTGGTCTTAGCCTGTACTATTACACTTGATGTGTTATCATCAATTTCAATAATGCGAATTATCTCGGCAATAACGCCGATATTGTATAGGTCTTCAGAAGTTGGATTCTCATCGTTTGCCTCTTTCTGACATACTAATCCTATGTATTTGTGATTCTTACCAAGAGATTTAATTAGTTTTAGTGATTTTTCTCTACCTACAGATATGGGTAATCCACTACCTGGAAAGACTATAGTATTTCTTAAAGGTAATATTGGCAAAGTATCTTTTAGTTCTTTTTCGTCAAGTCCTTCGTCGTTTTCTAAAAAGTTGCCTGCAAAAAATGAAATAACATTCTCGTCCTCTTCCAAACCTAATCCTCTTAATTTATTGTGAAACATATTTTCTGTGTTAATGTCTAATTAAATTATAACTTTGTACGTTGTATTTATAATTACTATGCATTTCAAATACCATGCCATAATTTTAAAAATCCATTTATGAGCAATAAGTTTTTTAAATTTAAGAGATTTACGATTTTTCATGACAGATGTGCAATGAAAGTTGGCACAGATGGTGTTTTGCTGGGTGCATGGACCGATGTAGACAATGTTAGAAATATTGTGGATGTTGGATCGGGTAGTGGTCTTATTGCAATGATGCTTTCACAGCGCAATGAGAGTGCTAAAATTGTGGCAATAGAGATTGATGGGGCTGCAGCAGCTCAGGCATTAGAGAATATAGAGAGCTCACCTTTCAGAGAAAATATTGTGGTTGAGACAATCTCTTTTCAGGAATTTGCAAATCATTCAAACATGAAGTTTGACTCTATTGTTTCAAATCCACCCTTTTTTACAAATTCGTTGCTCTCGCCCACAGATAGTCGTTCAAAGGCGCGTCATGCATATAGTCTGTCTCTGGAGGAATTATTGTTTAATTCAAAAAAAATATTGACTGATAGAGGGACGCTTTCTTTTATATACCCATACTCTGAATTTGAACTAATAAAAAAAATAATTAATGACAATAGATGGTATATTCATAGACAAACTGACATATATCCTAAAAAAGAAAGTCAATATCCAAAGCGAGTTCTTCTTGAGTTGGCTTTGTATCCTCCATTAGAATTTGTGTCTATTGATAAACTTGTAATTGAAGTTGAGCGTCATAAATACTCAGAGGAATATATTTCTTTGACAAAAGATTATTATTTGAAAATGTAAAACAAATACTTTTTATGCTTTTTGGTTAAAAGAGATTATTAAAATATTTTTTTGTGTGTAAATGCTTCTTTTTAAAAACAGTTATTATATCTTTGTTGTTATTAAAATATTTTCCTAACGCCATTGTGGTATATTAAAACTAAGTATTTATGAAGAAGTTTTTCTTATTCTATCTTTTCTTATTCACTCTCACTGCTATTCAAGCAGCTGATACTGTAAGAGTGAAACAAACGCGAATTCCAATTCTGATTGATAGGCAAGATAATGTTCTTTTCAATTTGAGAATTGATGCAAAGCAGTCAAAAAGTCTGAATGAGGTGAAATTACACTTCTCTGATAATGTGGATCTAAATGAGATAGAGTCTGTGAAGCTTTATTATAGCGGGACGGATGCTTTTCAGAGAGAAGGTCAATTACATTATGCTCCTGTTCAGTATATTCCTACTCATTTGCCCGGTGATACACGAAAAGCAAATCCATCATATTCAATTATGGTTTCGGCGCAAAAACCAACCAATAATGAGTTATTGTTGAGTACAGATTATAAACTATTTCCCGGAATTAATTATTTTTGGGTTAGTCTTCAAATGAAGTCAGATGCATCATTATTGTCATTGATTGATGTTGAATTGAAATCTGTGAAGCTTGATGGCAATGCTGCGCCTTTGGCTTTTGCCGGCGAGGCGGTATCTCATCGTTTAGGTTTTGGGGTTAGACATGCAGGTGATGATGGTTCAGCATCTTTCAGAATTCCAGGACTTGTAACAAGTAACGAGGGAACTCTTCTAGGGGTGTATGATGTTCGATATAATAGTAGTGTAGATTTACAAGAGTATGTTGATGTTGGTCTTAGTCGGAGTATAGATAAGGGACAAACTTGGCAGCAAATGCGTATTCCTTTGTCTTTTGGTGAAGATGGAGGTTTGCCAAAAGCTCAAAATGGAGTAGGTGACCCAGCCATTTTGGTTGATAAAAAGACAAATACAATATGGGTAATAGCGGTTTGGACACACGGTATGGGTAATTTGCGTGCATGGCACAATTCGCAAGCAGGAATGACAAAAAATACTACTGCACAGCTTGTTTTGTCAAAGAGTACTGATGATGGTAAGACATGGTCTAGTCCTATAAATATAACTGAGCAAGTTAAAGATCCATCGTGGAAGTTCTTATTGCAAGGTCCAGGAATGGGCATAACAATGGAGGATGGAACGCTGGTATTTCCAATTCAGTTTATTGATGCAACCAACGTGCCTAATGCAGGAATAATGTATAGTAAGGACCGTGGTGAAACATGGAAAATTGAAAATTATGCTCACACTAATACCACTGAGTCGCAAGTAGCAGAGGTAGAACCCGGGGTATTGATGCTGAATATGAGAGATAATAGAGGTGGTAGCCGTGCAGTTTATGTTACCAGTGATTTGGGTAAAACGTGGACTGAGCATCCATCCAATAGAAAAGTACTGAGAGAGCCTGTTTGCATGGCTAGCCTGATTAAGGTAAACGCAAAAGATAATATTATGGGTAAAGATATATTGTTCTTCTCAAACCCAAATACTATTGAAGGGAGAAGGGATATCACTATTAAAGCAAGTTTGGATGGTGGGTTAACCTTTCCTGAGGAATATAATGTGTTGCTAGATGAAGATACTGGTTGGGGGTACTCATGTCTCACATTAGTTGATAGTGAGACAATTGGAATATTGTACGAAAGTAGTGTGGCGCATATGACATATCAGACTGTGAAGATTAAAGATATTTTCAAGAAATAGCTGATCTATTAAAGCTTACAAAATTTAATTAAACCTTCTCGTTTAAGTTTCATATCTTTCTGTTTTTCAGAACTGACGAATCTGATCGGGAGGGTTTTTTATTTAGAGTTATTTTATTGAACTTTATTAAAGTTATCTCTTTTGCTTTATAGTTTTACTTTTACAGTGGTTTGATTACTTGTCAATTCGTCAACTAATTAGCTTGTTTGGATGGAGATATGCAATATTATTCGTACTTTTGTGGTAGTTTTTGAGAAAAAAGAAAATTTATATCAAAATGCATCATTTAGAACTAAGCGAACAGGAAATTTTCCGCAGACAAAGTTTAGAAGAGTTAAGAAAACTCGGAATAGACCCCTATCCGGCAGCACTATATGAGGTGAATGCCTATTCAAAAGAGATAAAAGAAAACTTCAGCGATGAAGAACAAGATAAGCGTTATGTGAGTATTGCAGGACGCATTATGGGCCGCCGCATTATGGGTAAGGCCTCTTTTGTTGAATTACAGGATTCAGAAGGAAGAATTCAGGTGTATGTCACACGTGATGATATTGCACCTGGTGAAGATAAAGAGTTGTATAACTCTGTATTCAGGAAACATCTAGATATTGGAGACTTTATAGGAATCAAAGGTTTTGTGTTTCGAACAAAAATGGGCGAGATATCTGTTCATGCAGAGTCTATGACAGTTTTGGCAAAATCGTTAAGGCCACTTCCTGTAGTGAAAGAAAAAGATGGGGTAGTGTATGACAGATTTTCTGATCCTGAATTGCGTTATCGTCAGCGATATGTTGATTTAGTAGTGAATGACAATGTTAAGGATATCTTTATCAAACGTACAAAGATATTCAATTCAATGCGTGACTATATAAATCAGTTTGGATATTTAGAAGTTGACACTCCGGTTTTGCAAAGTATTCCGGGAGGAGCCGCCGCACGACCATTTACCACACATCATAATGCATTAGATATTGAACTATATTTGCGAATAGCCAATGAACTGTACTTAAAACGTCTGATTGTGGGGGGCTTTGAGGGTGTGTATGAGTTTTCTCGCAACTTCCGTAATGAAGGTATGGATAGAACTCATAATCCTGAGTTTACTGTAATGGAGATTTACGTTGCATACAAAGACTATCATTGGATGATGGAGTTTACAGAGAATATGATTGAGTATATTGCTCTTAAAGTTCTTGGAACAACAAAGGTGAATGTGGGTGGTAAAGAAATTGATTTTAAAGCTCCATACAAACGTGTTACTATGCTTGATGCAATTAAAGAGCACACAGGTATAGATATAAATGGAATGAACGAATCTGAGCTTAGGGATGTGTGCAAACAACTTAAGATTGATATTGATGACACAATGGGAAAAGGAAAACTCATTGATGAAATATTTGGTGAAAAGTGTGAGGGTAATTATATTCAACCAACTTTTATTACAGACTATCCGATTGAAATGTCTCCACTTACCAAGAAGCATCGTGATAATCCGGAGTTGACGGAGCGTTTTGAGTTGATGGTAAATGGAAAGGAATTGTGTAATGCGTATTCTGAATTAAATGATCCAATAGACCAACTTGAGAGGTTTGAAGACCAACTTAGGTTGTCGGAAAAAGGTGATGATGAGGCAATGTTTATTGATCACGATTTTGTTCGTGCTCTTGAATATGGAATGCCTCCTACTTCTGGCTTAGGAATTGGAATGGATAGGCTAACTATGATGTTGACTGGTCAAACCACTATTCAGGAGGTTATGTTGTTTCCACAAATGCGTCCTGAAAAGAAGGTCAAAAAAGACAGTGCTGATAAATATACTGCTATTGGTATTTCAGTAGAGTGGGTACCGGTTATTCAAAAGGCAGGATATAATGAGATTAAGATGCTAAAGGATCTTAACCACAATAAGTTTCATCAAGAAATTTGTGGATTAAACAAGAAGTTTAAGCTTGAATTGAACAATCCTACAGCCGATGAGGTTAAGATATGGATTGACAACGCTAATAATGTGAATTAATATTAGTAGCGTTTAAAAACAGAAAATATGAGTTTACTCGGAAAAATTGCCATTCTTGGCGGGGGTACTTGGGCTACAGCTTTAGCTAAGATAGTGTTGATGAATGAGAAACACATCAACTGGTTTATTAGAAGTGATGAGCAAATAGAGGGGTTTTACAAGCTGGGACGTAATCCTAATTATCTTACAAATGTAAAATTTAATCTTGCCCAAATTACTTTTTATTCCAATATTGAGAAGGCTATTAAAGACTCTGATATAGTAATTATTGCAATCCCATCACCCTACATAAAGCAATACTTCCGAAAAATAAGATCAAATAGTGCTTTTTCAAATAAGTTTATTCTAACAGCTGTCAAGGGTATGATACCAAATGATAATTTGGTGTTGAGTGATTATATGCAGCGAGCTTATAAAATACCTGATGAAAATATTGGTGTTATTTCTGGTCCTTGCCATGCTGAGGAGGTTGCATTAGAAAGATTATCTTTTTTAACTGTAGCAAGTAGCGATGTGGAGAAGGCAAAGATTATAGCGGAAACAATAGAATCTAGAATATTGAAAACTTCTATCTCAACTGACGTTTTGGGTATCGAAGTTGCAGCTGTATTGAAGAATATATATGCAATTATGTCTGGTGTATGTTCCGGATTGCAATTTGGAGATAACTTTCAAGCTGTTCTTATGACAAATTGTGCAAAAGAAATGCAGAAGATGCTTAGTGTAGTGGCTCCTATGTCAGATAGATGTATTAGTGAGCAGCACTATCTTGGCGATATGCTTGTTACAGGTTATTCGCAGTTTAGCCGTAATAGGACTTTTGGAACAATGATTGGTAGGGGATATTCTGTGAAATCTGCTCAACTTGAAATGGAAATGATTGCCGAAGGATATTTTGGAGCGAAATGTATTCATGAGATGGTCAAGAATATGACTCTGGATATTCCAATAGTTGAAACTGTTTATGAGATATTATATGAAAAATTGCGTCCACAGGATGCAGTGAAAAAATTAATAGAAAACTTTTAAATTTAAATATACATAATTATGGATGCATTTAAGCTGATAATTAATCACGTGTATGAGACTGTAGGTGAAGATGATATTCTTCTACAGGCAGATAATGCCATGGAGGCCAATAAGGCTCTGCATAATGGAACACGTGCAGGCAATGATTTTCTTGGCTGGGTAAATCTTCCCTCCTCGATAAAGGATGAGTTTTTGAAAGATATTGAGAATACTGCTGCATCTCTAAGGAAAGAGTGTGATGCGGTTGTGGTAGTAGGTATTGGCGGTAGTTATTTGGGTGCAAAAGCTGTTATTGATGCTTTATCAAGTTCTTTTGACTGGCTAACTACTAAAAGAGAGAACCCAGTAGTATTGTATGCGGGGAATAATATTGGAGAAGATTATATTCATGAGCTTACAGATTATTTGTCAGATAAGAGATTTGGTATAATTAATATATCTAAATCGGGAACTACAACTGAACCTGCAATTGCTTTCAGAATTCTTAAAAACCTTTTGGAAGAGAAAGTTGGTGTGGAGAAATCTCGTAAGCTAATAGTTGCAATAACTGATGAGAGCAAAGGGGCATTACGTACCTTAGCTGATAGCGAGGGGTATAAGACATTTATTATTCCTGATGATGTTGGCGGTAGATACTCTGTTTTAACTCCTGTAGGTTTGTTACCAATAGCAGTTGCCGGGTTGGATATCAAAAAGCTTGTTGAAGGAGCTCTTCATATAGAAAAGGCTACAAATGAAAATACTCCTTTTGAGGCTAATCCTCCCGCTATTTATGCTGTAATTAGAAATGAGCTCTACAAAAAGGGCAAAAAAATAGAAGTATTGGCAAACTATAATCCAAAGCTTCATTATTTTGCAGAGTGGTGGAAGCAGCTATATGGTGAAAGTGAAGGAAAGGAAAATAAAGGAATTTTCCCTGCTGCAGTTGATTTTACTACTGATTTACACTCTATGGGTCAGTGGATTCAAGAAGGTGAGCGAACAATATTTGAGACAGTATTGTCAGTAAAAGAAGCAAATAAGGAGGTAAGGATACCTGAAGATAAAGCAGATCTTGATGGCTTGAATTATCTTAAAGGCAAGAGAATCGATGAGGTAAACAAGATGGCAGAACTTGGCACTCGTATTGCTCATATTGATGGTGGTGTGCCAAATATTTTGATAGAATTGCCTAAATTGAATGAATATTATTTAGGTCAGTTAATATACTTCTTCGAGAAAGCTTGCGGTATTAGCGGATATTTGTTGGGAGTTAATCCTTTTGATCAACCTGGAGTTGAGGATTACAAAAGAAATATGTTTGCATTGCTAGAGAAGCCAGGATTTGAAGAGGAAACAAAAGCTATAAAAGAGAGAATATAATTTTTATCTCCTAAAAAATCAAAATTAAAATCGAATTGACCGCTTTAAAGCGGTCTTTCGGTTTTAAATAAGTACTATTTAAAAGGATATGATTGAATCATTAAAGAGTTATCTTACAAAAAACGGGTATAGAGAGTTTAATCTTAAAGCTGTTTTGTTTGATATGGATGGAGTTCTCTATAACTCCATGCCTGCTCATGCCAAATCGTGGCAAGAAACAATGGTAGAGTTTGGTTTTGAAACCACTTCAGAAGAAGAGTTTTTTCTTCATGAAGGTAGAGTTGCTGATGCAACAGTAAATATGATTTCAAAACGTGAGTTGGGAAGAGAAGCTACTAAGAATGAGCTAAAAGATATTTATGCTCGTAAGACTGAATTATTTCAGAAATATAACACAGGTGCAATAATTGAATACTCAAATGATGTAATTAAACTTGTAAAAGAAAGTGAGTTATTGCCGGTGTTGGTTACCGGATCTGGGCAGGGTGCATTGCTAGATAGGCTTAATGATAACTTCCCTGAAACATTTAAGCCTGAAACAATGGTGACAGCATTTGATGTGGAAATTGGGAAACCACATCCTGAACCATTCCTCATGGGGCTTAAAATGGGTGGAGACTTGAAACAAAATCAGGCTATTGTTATTGAAAATGCACCTCTAGGTACAGAGTCTGCTCATAGAGCAGGAATTTTTACGATTGTAGTTAATACGGGCCCATTAAATAAGCAAGTTTTGTGGGATGCTGGTGCAAATATTGTATTTGACTCGATGAGCGAGCTATATGAAGAGTTGCCGAAGCTGCTAAACTTATTTGATAGTGTGACTATATAAATATACTTTATATGGTATGCTGAATTTTTTTTAGAGGGTTTAACTTTATGGTTGAGCCCTTTATTTTGTTTTTATATGTTATTTGTTACCTTTGTGATGTTAGTCTATACATTTTATTTAAATAGGTGTATTCTATGAAAACAAAACTTTTCTTATTTATACTAATATCATTAATTGGTTGTTCGCCAAAAAATAAAGCTGACATTGATAAAGTAATAAAAGACAATATTGAGTCAGGAAATTTCACAATTGTTTCTCAGATAATTGACTCTATAACAGAAGATGATGCAATTAGTGAGAAGGATAGGATTCATTATTTATTTATTAAAGATTCACTTTATCGTGTTCGCCTTGATTTTAATAAGACTATTGATGATATTGTTTCGTGGATTGCACTTAATCATGAATTCACTCCCTCTAGTAGTATGATTACAGAATGGGAAAATGAATTGTCGCTTGAATATAGGATTATTGATGGCGAAAAGAGATATTTCAGAAATGCTGCACCCAATCTTTTTAGAGTTAATGCAAATGCGTTAGCTTTGTCAAAAAAGAGTGTTCCGAAGACAGATGTGCCTAGAGATGAACTTTTGGTTAATGCTTTCATCAAGAAAGATAACACAGAAACTAATTACCATTATTTGTTGCCACCTGTTTCATTCAAAATTAAATATACAATCACAGTAAAACCTGATGTTGTTAATGCAGGTGAAATAGTCAGAGCTTGGCTTCCATATCCTAGAACTGATATTTCAAGACAATACAATGTCTCACTGGTTCAATCATCACAAGAGGATTATGTGTTGTCGAATAACAGAACAGAGCATAATTCTGTTTATATGGAAAAGAGGGCTGTTGATGGTGAACCGACGTCCTTCTATGTTATTTTTAAAATGACTTCCCAAGGTGAATGGTTCGATTTGGAAAAGAGCGATATTGAGCCATATAATATTAACAGTGACGAATATAAATTTTATACTTCTGAAAGAGCACCACATATCGTGTTTACAGATAAATTAAAGTCCATTACTGATAGTGTTGTAGGAGAATCTTCTCAGCCTCTTGAAATCCTTCAACGTTGTTATAGCTATGTTGCCTCTAATTATCCTTGGGCGAGTGCCTTAGAGTATTCAACAATTAAAAATATATCTGAATATGCAATTGATAATCGAAAAGGTGATTGTGGACAAGTTGCAATATTACTTATTTCTATGTTAAGATATAAGGGGATACCGGCTCATTGGCAGAGTGGATGGATGCTACATCCCGGGGAAGAGAATCTGCATGATTGGGCAGAAGTTTATTTTAAGGGCATTGGCTGGGTCCCGGTTGACATCTCTTTTGCTCGTGGAGGGCATATTCCTATCGAACCTGGTCGTGAGTTTTTTATGTCTGGTATCGATTCTTATCGTCTTTATTTAAATTCTGATTATTCAGGACAATTTTTTCCTGATAAAAAATATCCCAGAAGTGAAACAGTTGATTTTCAAAGAGGTGAAGTTGAAACTCTACAAGGAAATCTTTACTTTGATAAATGGAGCTACAGTTTGGAGATACTGTAGATTCAAAGCTAAACCACTATTATGCATATTAGTGGAAAATGAGGTTCTATACGTATTTAATTATAAATTGAAAAATAATTTAAAACTTTCTCGTTATGATATCTTGGAGCACGTTTATAGCCCTGCTAATTGTCTTAGTAGATGTTTTAGCAATTGTTGATTTATTAAAAAGAAAAAACTATTCGATGGATTTAAAACTTTTGTGGATGATTATTATTCTTTTGTTTCCACTGATTGGTGTGGCATTGTATTATTTTCAAAAGTCCCAAAAAACTACTACTTCTAAGGGAGTAAAAAAGAGACGCTAAATATATGTGTATATTTATCTCTAATCGTAAACAGTGTGCAACTCTAATCCTTAATCCGAAAAAAACACTTATTTTTGTATTATAAGCATTTCAACCAAAAAATGGTATAATTATATGAGTATTAATGAATATGGATTTATTAGAGTTGCAGCTAGTTCACCAAAGGTTAGAGTTGCCGATTGCGACTTCAATGTTTCTCAGATAAAGCAAGTGATTGATAAAGCCATCGAGAAGGATGTTCAGTTGCTTGTTTTTCCGGAATTAAGTATAACATCTGTTAGCTGCGGCATACTTTTTATGCAGGAAAGCTTACAGCGCAAGGCAATGGAATCTATATATGACTTAGTTATGTATATGAAGAACAAAACATCATTGATTATTGCAGTTGGTCTTCCTATAAAAATAGATTCATTATTGTTTAATGTTGCTGCCTTAATATCATCTGAAGGAGTTCTTGGATTTGTTCCTAAAACAAATACCAAGGGAAGTTATTGGAATGATGATAACTCTTGGTTTGTTCCTGTTGCAGAATTACCTGCTACAGTTGTAATGCTTGACGGAAATCCTGTTCCTATTGGAAACTTAGTATTCAGAACTCCTTTTGCAAATATTGGTGTTGAGATAGGAGCGGATGTTTTATCTCCAACTCCCACTTCAGGATATTTGGTAAAATATGGTGTTGACATCATTTGCAACCTTTCTGCTGTGGCGTCACAAATGGGTTCAAATGTAAATGTAAAATCAATAATATCTAACCAATCGAAGCGTCTTATATCAGGATACGTTTATGCCTCCGCCGGAGTGGGGGAGAGCACTACTGATATGGTCTTTTCCGGAAGCTGCATTGTTGCCGAAAATGGAGAAATCATTAATTCGAATAGTGGTTTTTCATTAGAAAATGAACTTGTTATTTCTGATATTGATATTTCATCTCTTGCTGGTGAAAGATTGAAGAGTAAACTGTTTGTATCAGATACATCCAAAGATATTGTTCAGCCCGAAGTTATTCAGATCGGTTGTTCGTTGAATAGCATTAAAGATACCGGTTTAAGACGTATAGTTTGTCCTCATCCATTTATTCCAAAAGGTTATAACTCTGATGATAAATTTCTTGAAATATTTAATATTCAAGTTCATTCGCTTGTGAAACGAATGATGCATACTGGTGTAAATAAAATTACAATTGGTGTGTCAGGAGGTCTTGACTCTACCCTTGCATTGTTGGTTGCTGTAAAGGCGTATGACTTATTAAATATTTCTCGTGAGAATATCTACGGTATTACGATGCCAGGATTTGGAACAACCGGGCGAACTTATAATAATGCTATTGATTTGATGAATTCTCTAGGTATTACAAATAAAGAGATATCTATCAAGCCTTCTGTAATTCAGCATTTTAAAGATATAGAACATGATATAAATCAACATGATTTAACATACGAGAATAGTCAGGCTCGTGAGCGTACTCAGATATTAATGGATTACGCAGGCAAAATAGGCGGCTTTGTTTTAGGCACAGGTAATATGTCGGAACTTGCATTGGGTTGGGCAACATATAATGGTGACCATATGTCAATGTATGCGGTGAATGGTGGAGTACCTAAAACATTAGTGCAAGCTTTGGTATCCTGGATTGCAGATAAAGAATATTATGGTCTGACTCAAAAAGTAATTAAAGATATAGCTGGAACCCCATACAGTCCTGAATTATTGCCTGCAGATGAAGATGGTAATATTGCTCAAAAGACAGAACATTTCATAGGGCCATATGAATTGCATGATTTCTTTTTGTATCGAATGCTTATGTTTGGTGATAACCCTTTGAGAATTATATTTATTTCCCGACAGGCCTTTAAAGACAAGTATTCTATTGATGAAATCAGATATTGGTTAAAGATTTTCTATCGTCGTTTTTTCTCACAACAGTTTAAGCGTTCGTGTATGCCTGATTCGCCTCGTGTGGTGTCTGTTAGCCTTTCGCCTCGTAATGGTCTTTCTATGCCTAGTGATGCCGTGTCTGACTTGTGGCTAAAGGAAATTGGTGATTAAAGTAAACTATTTATAAAAAACATAATGCAAGAATTAGCAAGATTATTTAAACAATATACCGGAAAATCTAATCCGAATATAGAGGCTTTACCCTTATCAGGATCAAACCGAAGATACTATAGGTTGAAAGAAGATGATATTTCAATAATTGGTGTTCATGGTGAGTCTCTAAATGAAAACCGCGCATTTATTAGTATAGCTCGGCATTTTCATAAACAAGGCCTAAATACACCAGAGTTATATATCGTGTCTGACGATGAGATGTATTATTTACAAGAAGATTTAGGAAACAATATTCTTTTTGATGAAATAAAGGGAGGTCGATTGACAGGAGTATTTAGTATTGAGGAGAAAGAGTTGTTACATAAAACTATCTCAATGCTTCCCGATTTGCAAATAAAGGGTGGTGCCGGATTTGATTATTCAATTTGTCATCCTCAGTCTGAATTTAATGTTAGATCTGTATTTTGGGACTTAAATTATTTCAAATATAATTTTCTGAAAACAACAGAAATGGATTTTCAGGAAGATATGCTCGAAAATGATTTTGAGAAGATGGCTGTAGATTTGCTGGATGGTGAAAATGATACTTTTTTGTATAGAGATTTTCAATCACGAAATGTAATGTTGAAAGATGGTAAACCTTTTTTTATTGATTTTCAGGGAGGGCGAAAAGGTCCTGTTTACTATGACGTTGCATCATTCTTGTGGCAGGCAAAGGCCAATTTCCCTAATGAGCTTAGAGACGAATTGATCGAAACATATATAGGTTCGTTACGGAAGTATCGTGAGGTGGATACTGCAACATTTATTAAAAAGCTACGTCTTTTTGTTTTGTTCCGTACTCTTCAGGTACTGGGAGCATATGGGTTTAGAGGATATTTTGAAAAAAAACCACATTTTATCCAGAGCATTCCTTTTGCATTGAATAACCTGCGTGAGTTACTTGTAGATGGATTTGCAGAGTATCCGTATTTAAATAGTGTGTTGCATAAAATGGTAGATTTAAAACAATTTGCTGACACACAAAAAAGAGGATTAAGAGTAAGAGTTTATAGTTTTGCTTATAAAAAGGGGATACCTAATGACTCTACAGGGAATGGTGGGGGTTATGTCTTTGATTGCCGAGCAATAAATAATCCGGGTAAATATGAGCGTTTTAAAAATGTTACAGGTCTGGATGATGAGGTGAAAACATTTTTAGAGGAAGATGGTGAAATGAAATTGTTTTTAGATAATATATTCCCTCTTGTTGATGCTCACATAAAAAGGTATATCGATAGAGATTTTACAAATCTGATGATCTCTTTCGGTTGCACTGGTGGTCAGCATCGTTCAGTATATGCGGCTCAAAAAATGGCTGAACATATTTCTAAGAGATTTGGAGTTAGAGTTTCATTAGTTCACCGTGAACAGAATCTGGAGCAAGAGTTTAGAAAAACGAAATAAATATTTATTAAATATGAAGGCAATGATATTTGCGGCTGGATTAGGGACAAGGTTAAAACCGATAACTGATGAAATACCAAAAGCTTTGGTTCCAATTGGAGGTAAACCTTTACTACAGCATGTTATCGAAAAATTAAAGGCATCGGGCTTTGATGAAATAATTGTCAATGTACATCATTTTTCCAATCAAATTATTGACTTCATTATTTCTAAGAATTATTTTGATATTCGTATTGAGTTTTCGGATGAAACCGAAAAATTGTTAGATACCGGAGGCGCAATAAAAAAGGCTTCTTGGTTTTTTGATGATAACCAGCCCTTTCTGATTCATAATGTAGATATTATTTCAAATATTGATTTGAGGGTATTAGTTGATACCCATCTTCTAAGAGGGGTAGATGCTTCAGTTGTAGTAAGTGAAAGAGATACTTTTAGGTATTTATTATTTGATAAATGTAATCTTCTTAGAGGGTGGATAAATGAGAAAACCAGAGATGTTAAGCCTTCTGGTATTGAATATGATGTTCATGAGTTCGATAAACTAGCATTTTCCGGAATTCAAGTTATAAATCCTTCCTTATTTACTCTGTTTGATTCATTTCCTGATAAATTTTCAATAATTGATTTTTATTTGAATATTAGTAATAAAAAAGAAGTTTTCGGTTTCATTCCCGAAAACTTCTCTATGGTCGATGTTGGAAAAATTGATACTCTTGATGAGGTGGAAAAATATATTTCCAATTCCTTTACCACATAGTATTAGGTTGTAATTAATCCAACAGTTTTGCTTCGTGCGAGCATACATGCACCAATTACTCCTGCTTTATTTCCAAGTCTTGATAATTTTATTTCCGAATCACTACTTACCAAGTTTAGAGAGTATTTTTTTATTGAACTTTGAAGAGGCAAGTACAGATAATCTTCTGCCATTGCCATTGTACCTCCAATAACCACTAATTCCGGATTAAAAATGTTGATTAGTCCAGCGGTGGCCTTGCCTAATGTAGTACCAACCTTTTCTATTAACTCAATCGCCATTGTGTCATCATTTAGTGCTGCTTCTATTATGTCCGTTATGGTGATTTTTTCGCCTGCATCATATTTTTTGCTGAGAACACTTATTTCGCCATTGTTTAGTTTCTCAATAAATGTTCTGTGAATGTATGATCCTGATGCTTCGGTTTCAAGACATCCCTTTTTGCCACAATGACACAATACTTCATTTTCGAAAGTTGGATTATGGCCAAATTCTCCAGAAAAACCAGATTTACCATAGTATAGCTCACCATTTATTATTAAAGCGTTTCCAAGCCCCCATCCTACGTTTATATAGATAATATTCCTTTCCTCATTTACGCATCCGCCAAGAAACTCTCCATATGCAAGTGCTCTTGTATCGTTGTCAATAGTTGTAGGAATTCCTAGTTTTTCAGTAAAAATTTCTGTAAGTGGGCGTTCGCTTAAGAAAAAACTATGGCTATGTCCGGTTCTGGGATTTACTCTTCCCGAAATGTTTACTCCAACATTAAGGATCTTATTTCTCGGTATATCACTTTCATCAAGATATTTGTTTATTATATTACATAGCGCATATATGCTTTCGGTAGTTTCACCTATTTTGTAGGGTATGTCTGATTTTATATCTATTAGTGATCCATTGAAGTTTATCATTCCAATGTTGATGCTGGAATGGTCAATGTCAACTCCCACAAAATATCCCGAATTGTGATTAAGTCCATATATGTTTGGACGTCTTCCTCCGGAGGTCTCTTGTTTTCCGAAATCTACAACATACCCATCTTCCATTAGTTCCATAACTAGCTTTGTGATTGTTGGTATACTAAGGTTCATTTCCTTACCCAAATCTGCTAGTGAGTTTTCTCCATTATTGATATAATAACAAAGGATTTCTTTCTTTAAAGAACCCGTTTTGGACCCGGAGTTAATTTCTTGTATAAATTTATTAGTCATTTCAGATATTTCTTTGATTTAGATTACAAACATATAAAATAATTTTATTAATAGACTTAAATTTCTGATAAATAATAATTTAGTTTGATTCTTATTAAAAAAGAGACTCACATATGCTTGTTGTGTTGTTTAAAAAGTATAGCTTTGTCATTTATGCTAAATATATTTATAAATGTGTCTTAAGTTGTTTTCAAAAAATGAATTAAGCTAATAGTTTGGGAAATAAATATATTATATAGATTTATGCCATATGTAAAATTCATACAATGAGAGTTGTATTAGAAATTAATAAATAGTGGCAAGGAATATTATTTTTATTAAGCTGGATGAAAATTACAATTTAAGGTGTTGAAAATATAAAACAAGAATTATGAATTTTGAAAGAATTACAGGACTTATTAATGCACCCTTCACGCCATTTGACAAGAAGGGTGAGGTAAATCTTCAACCTATAGAAGCTTATGCCAATATGTTGCAAAAAAATGGTTTGCAGGGAGTTTTTATAAATGGTTCTTCAGGCGAAGGGTATATGCTTACTGAACAAGAACGTATTATGCTTGCTGAGGAATGGATACGTGTTTCTCCTAAGGACTTTAAGGTTATTGTACATGTGGGTAGTACTTGTGTTAAACAGAGTAACAAGTTGGCAACTCATGCACAAGATATTGGGGCATTCGGGATCGGTGCAATGGCTTCACCTTTTCCAAAGGCTGGTCGTGTAGAAGAATTGGTGAAATATTGTGAGGAGATAGCTTGTGGTGCACCTGAATTACCTTTTTATTTTTATCATATTCCTGCATTAAGTGGTGTTTTTCTGCCCATGTTGCCTTTTTTGGAGTCTGTCGATGGACGTATACCCAACTTTGCCGGTATCAAGTATACATTTGAGAGTATTTATGAATACAATCAGTGCATGTTATACAAAAATGGTAAGTATGATATGCTTCACGGTCAGGATGAGACAATTTTGCCTGCTTTGGCTATGGGGGGAGCAAAAGGTGGTATAGGCGGAACAACTAATTATAATGGTCGAGAGCTGGTTGGTATTATTGATGCATGGAACAACGGGGATCTTGAGACTGCACGTGAAAAACAAAATTTCTCCCAAGAAGTCATTAATGTAATAGTCAATTACAGAGGAAATATTGTTGGTGGTAAGCGGATAATGAAGCTAATAGGGTTAGATTTGGGAGAAAATCGCACTCCTTTCCGTAATATGGGTGTTGATGAGGAGGCATCAATGAAGAAGGAACTGGAAGCGATAAATTTCTTTGAGCGTTGTAATCAGTTTTAAATAATTACATAGGTTATTATTACTTTCAATCTAGAAATGAAGCAAATATTATTACTCATTGTTTATTTAATATCTATACTCGCTGGCTTTGCCTGTAATAGAACAATTGATAAAAAGAATATTAGCCTTGTCTGGGAATCTTTATCCACACAAGGCTTGGATAGTGATTTAGCTAAAGGTGTTTCAGCAGCCTATGTCGCTTATATCGATGACAGATTGATTGTTGCTGGAGGAGCAAATTTTCCTGAAGATCCTCCGTATAAAGATGGTAGCAAGGTATTATATGATGAAATTATGCTTTATGATGAAGAAACATGCACATGGATAGAGATTGGCAGACTACATCATAAATCAGCTTATGGAGTATCAATAGCAACTAGAAATAATGTGTTTTGGATTGGTGGCAACACTGATTTCGGATCATTAAATGAATCATATAAGGTGCTCTTTAATAATGATAATACAGTTAGATTAGAATCTTTTATTTCTTTACCTATTTCTTTAGACAACTTTGCCGGTTGTAGTATAAATAACCAATTATTTGTGGGTGGAGGAAATGCTGATGGACGGGCGTCAAATTGTTTTTATACGATAAATTTGGATAAAGATGAACAATGGATAAGGCTTTCTGATTTTCCCGGATTACCAAGGGTACAACCCACAATGTCTTCATTAGAGATTGGTGGTAAAATATATATATATCTTATGGGTGGTTTTTTTGGAGGTGATTCTAAAAATAACCCTTATGTGTCGACCGATGTTCTTAGATATGATGTGCAAGAGGAAACTTGGGAGGTTGTGGCAGTTCAGGAAGATGAAGACTTATTAATTCCTTTTTCTCTTGTTGGATCTACTTCAATGTCGTACGACAATAGGTATATAGTGTGCTTTGGTGGTGTTGATTATGATATATTTCTGAATGCTATTACCAGTCAGTATAATATTGAGTATAACTCAGAGCTTTCTGATGACAGTAAAAAGGCTCTTAAAAAAGAATTCTCTGAGAAATACTTGACTCAATCACAAGAATATTATAATTTTAGCAAAAAAAGTAGAGTTTTTGATAGTTATAAAGGGACTTGGAGAACAATTGATCAAAGCTCAAATGTTGCCCGAGCAGGTGCTACAATTGTTTACAATAAAAATAAATTTTGGTTAGTGCAAGGCGAACTAAAACCTGGTGTACGCTCGCCACAAACATGGATGGGTACAATCCATACAAAATAATAATACTTAATGTGGATAAATAATTTATTAACTTGATAAAAAAATATTTTAATGAAAAACAGTAAGACCTATCCTTGGATAGTAGTAGGATTACTTTGGTTTGTGGCACTGCTCAATTATTTAGACAGGCAGATGTTATCTACTATGCAAGAGTCCATGAAGATGGATATTACAGAACTTAATATAGCTGAAAACTTTGGTCGTGTAATGGGAATCTTTTTACTAGTATATGGACTAATGAGTCCAGTTGCTGGTGCAATTGCAGATCGAGTTAACAGGAAATGGCTAATTGTAATCAGTCTTTTTGTTTGGTCAGCGGTGACTTATGGGATGGGTTTTGCACAAACTTTCCAACAGGTGTATTGGTTGCGTGCTTTGATGGGTATAAGTGAGGCATTGTATCTTCCAACCGGCTTAGCTATGATTGCTGATTTCCATACGTCCAAAACACGATCCTTAGCAATAGGTATTCATATGTCGGGTTTGTATGCAGGTCAGGCTCTTGGTGGATTTGGAGCAACAATTGCAGCTAACTATTCATGGCATACTGTTTTTCATTGGTTTGGTATAGCAGGGATAATATATTCTGTATTGCTGATATTTGTTCTTCATGATAAAGATAGACGTACTGCCGCTTCTTCTGTCAAATTAAATGAAATGTTAGATGGCGAGACTGTCGTTAAAGAATCAATAATCAAAACGTTTGGTCTGGTATTGGGAACTATATCCTTTTGGATTATGCTATTTTATTTTATGGCTCCTAGTTTTCCGGGTTGGGCTACCAAAAACTGGCTTCCTACACTCTTCTCCGAAAATTTAGGTGTTGAAATGGCGAAGGCTGGTCCCTTGGCAACAATATCTATAGCTGTGGCTTCATTTGTAGGGATACTTATTGGTGGACCAATGTCTGATAAGTGGGTGCAAAAAAATATTAAAGGGAGAATTTATACAAGCGCTATCGGATTAGGACTGACTATCCCATCTCTTGTTTTGCTGGGACATGGTCACACCTATGTAGCATTAATTGGAGCCGCATTACTCTTCGGTATTGGATATGGTATGTTTGATACTAACAATATGCCAATACTCTGTCAGATAGTCCCACAAAAGGCAAGAGCTACAGCCTACGGGATAATGAATATGGTTGGTGTATTCGCCGGGTACACCATAACTCTTATATTAGGATCATCTACTGATGCCGGAAATCTAGGCTCAGACTTTAGCAAACTTGCAATCATTGTGCTCGTTTCAGTGGTGTTGATGTTATTATTTATAAAACCTAAACCTGAACTAACTTACACAGATTAAGATTAAGAAGAGGCTGTCTCAAAATAGAAAATAAGCCTCTGAGAATTGAATATTTGTAATCAATCTCAGATAGGAGTACGTATAGAAAGAGGGTGAAATCACATTTGTGATACACCCTCTAATAATTAAAGATTTTATGATTGTTTAGTCGTACATTTTTTTAAATTTGTTGTTGACGCTATCTATTACTGATTTTGAAGGAGTAAAGGACTCTGACTTGTTCATCTCTTCCATTTTCTTCTTTTCTGAAGCACTGAGCTTTTCTGGAACATAAACATTCACGTTTATAAGTTCATCACCGGTTCCAAAGCCATTTATGGATGGCAAACCTTTATTTCTTAGTCTTAGAACTTTTCCAGGTTGGGTTCCAGGTTCAATTTTCACTTTGGCAACCCCCTCAATAGTAGGAACCTCTACAGATCCACCGAGTGCTGCAGTAGGGAAGCTGATGAATAGATTGTATATAACATCATTGTGGTCGCGAATTAGGTTTGGATCTTCCTCTTCTTCTACAAGAATAAGTAAATCTCCGTTTACACCTCCTCTTCTTGCCGCATTACCTTTTCCTGACATAGACAGCTGCATTCCTTCTTCCACTCCTGCAGGTATTCTGATGTTTATTACTTCGTCTTCGTGAACGATTCCCTCACCACTACAGTGTGAGCATTTTGTGGTTATTGTTTTACCCTCTCCATTACATGTCGAACATGTAGCTGTAGTTTGCATCTGTCCAAGAATAGTATTTGTAACTCTTGTTACCATTCCCGAACCATTACAAGTAGAACAAGTATTGAATGCTGTGCCTTTTTCTGAGCCGTTGCCACTGCAATGTGAGCAACCAACATATTTCTTTACCTTTATTTTTTTCTCTACACCATTTAGGACTTCCTTTAGATTTAGTTTTACTTTCACTCTAAGATCTGAGCCTCTGTTGGTACGACGTGAGCGTCCACCTCCACCAAAACCACCAAATCCTCCGAACCCTCCAAAGTGACCTCCAAAGATGTCTCCAAACTGTGAGAAAATATCGTCCATGGACATACCTCCACCAAATCCACCACCGGCAGCACCGCCTAATCCGGCATGTCCGTATTGGTCGTATCTGGCTCTTTTATTCTCATCACTTAGAACCTCATAAGCTTCAGCGGCCTCTTTGAACTTTTCTTCCGCCTCCGCATTGTCAGGATTCTTATCTGGATGATATTTTATCGCTTTCTTTCTATAGGCTTTTTTTATCTCCTCTGCTGAGGCACTCTTTGATACCCCTAAAACTTCGTAAAAATCTCTTCTTTCTGCCATTTTATTCGCCTACTATTACTTTTGGAAATCTAACAATCTTGTCATGCATATAATATCCTTTTTGAATGCAGTCGATTACCATCCCTTTTTGTGATTCGTC
Source organism: uncultured Proteiniphilum sp. (assembly GCA_964535975.1). Classification (GTDB taxonomy): domain Bacteria; phylum Bacteroidota; class Bacteroidia; order Bacteroidales; family Dysgonomonadaceae; genus Petrimonas. The sequence goes on from CAZHWC010000015.1 coordinate 27,970, forward strand.
TTGTGCGGGAATAGTAGTTACGGCTTCAAACTTATCTGCGTCAAATGGTTGTCCGATAGCATCAATCTCTTTAATTCCGTTCTGATCAAGAAAATCATTAAATTTCGAATAAATCAACTCCATGCCTTCTATTACAGCATCTTTATTATCAGCCGTATGAAGTGATTGCAGAGCACGTCCAAAATCATCGGCAAAAGGGAGTAAATTCATGATTACCTTTTCGCCTCCGGTTTTAATAATGTCAGCTTTTTCTTTTATGGTACGTTTTCTGAAATTATCAAACTCTGCATGAAGTCGCAGATATTTATTATTCAACTCATCATATTGAGCTATGAGTAGAGAAGTAGGATCACTTTCATCTGCCATATTGTCATTAGTGTCTACTTCGGTCTCTTCAGTCGTCTTTTCTGTAATATTTTCTTTGTCAGATACACTTGTATCCTCATTTTGAACATCTTCCGAATTTATAAATTCGTCTTTCTTTTTCATACTAATCAATTAATTATATGATTGCTTTTACACAATTTTGTTTCTTACTATATTTACTTATTAACATAGCAAATAGTTTGCCAAACTTTTAAATGTATACAAAGCATATCTATAAAAACATTTCACACCATCTATCAAAAACAGCAACTTGATGGGTGTCATGTCTTTTTAGGTTAAATCTTATTTTTTTAATTGGTTTCTCTATACCCAGTTTTGATTTGGAGTAGAATTTATCTGCAAAACAAATAATTTGTTCTTCAAGACTTTGTGGGCGCATATCTCTTTGAGGAACAGGTAGTTTTTTGTCAATAATATTCTGAAGACTAAGTCCGGTACCCGTGTGTCTTTCACAAACTAACCCATGTTTAGGGTATCCTTCTTTTGTTAAAAGTTCTCTGCCTAAATACCCGTGACATATATATGGCATATCTCCTATGCATGCTATTCTGGGTGCATCAGTCATAAATATACCTATATCGTGCAGCATTCCAGCTTCCTCTATAAACCTAACATCTATAGCCAGTTCGGGATGTTTTTGTGCTATGACAAGGGCTTTTTCTGTCACATCAGATACGTGAGAAGTATATATATCATATAATTTACTTCCTCTCTCATAATATTTCTCGATGATATCATTAACGTTCATACTCACTTTTGTCTACTAATTCTGTTTTTTGTATGTGTGAATACAAAACTAATAAAAAATAGGATAGTTGTCATACTTAAGCCAATCTATAATTATGCATATAATCAGCTAAATATATAAATACTATTAAAAAGGGGGCATTAGCATAAGCAGCATAATATTCTTACGATAAAATGTTGTATTTTTGCAAATTAATGTGTAAGGCTATCAGAAATATATCAGGTTGGTTCCTATTGATACTGTTCTCAAGCTTTGTGGGGAGTATCACTCTTTTTACACATACACACGAGATAAATAAAGTTCTATATGTACACTCACATCCATATGATAAGTCTGAGAGTACACAACATAGCCACACAGAAAGTCAGCTAGTTTTATTAGATCTGTTTTATCATAGTTCATTTCAGCCGGATATAATACTCGATATTGATATTCATATTTATCCGAAAATCGAACACTTATTATATTCTTGGATTAATACCAACGTCGAAAACACCGAAACTCCAAGTCATTTTAGATTGCGTGCTCCTCCTGCACTATAACTTCATTCTTTTTTTTTATTTTTTTGTAGCATGCCGGGCAGGATATAGGGATTTATTTATACTCTGTATATTGACTTTGTAATTGCTATTAATAAACTATTGCAGGTGTTTGTAATATAATTAAATATTTGTATATCAATATATGTAGTCACAGAAATTTATTATAAAATCAATTTATAAATGAAAAAGTATTTATTATTTATCATAGCTTTGTTTGTTTTGCACTCTAATGTGATGGCAGACGATGAAGATACCAAAAAGACTGATGCTCATGTGTTTGGTCATGTACTAGAAAAATCTACCAAAGAACATCTTCCTTATGTAACAATACGGGTAAAAGGAACCACAATAGGAATTACTACTGATGCCACCGGGCATTACTTCCTAAGAAATCTTCCACTTGGGGATTTCACAATGGAAGTGTCAATGATTGGTTTTAGAACCATCACTAAAGAAATAACAGTTAAGAAAGGCACAACACAAGAAGTAAACTTTGAACTTGACGAAGGAACTGTTTCGCTTGACGAAGTAGTGGTTTCTGCAAGTAGAAATGGAACCACACGTCGCCAATCTTCTTCACTTGTTAGTGTTGTTGGTGTCAAAATGCTTGAGGCAACAAGTTCTAAAACCTTGTCAGACGGATTAAAGTTTCAACCTGGTTTAAGAGTTGAGAATAATTGTCAGAATTGTGGTACAACTCAACTTCGAATTAATGGTTTAGACGGACCTTATTCACAAATTCTTATCGATTCTCGTCCCGTTATCGGTGCTTTGTCCGGAATATATAGCCTTGAGCAAATTCCTGCAAATATGATAGAGCGTATAGAAGTTGTGCGAGGTGGAGGATCGGTGTTATTAGGCGGAAATGCTATTGGCGGTGCAGTAAATATTATCACACGTGAGCCAATTCGTAACTCAGGAGACTTTAGTCACACCACCACCTCAATTAACGGTAGTGGTGCACTTGAAAATAACACCACATTTAATGCATCAATTGTTAATGACACTCACAATGCAGGAATAATGGTTTTTGGGCAACATAGAGATAGAGATGCTTATGATATCGACAACGATGGGTTTAGTGAATTACCAATACTCAAAAATAGAGCACTTGGGTTTCGCTCATTCCTAAAAACCGGGGATTATTCGAGAATTACCCTTGAATATCAAAACATGCATGAGTTTCGCAGAGGAGGTGACAGCTTAAGGTTACAACCTTTTGAATCATACATAACAGAGCAAACAGAACATTATATTAATGGAGGTTCATTAAAGTATGATCAATACTCATCAAATCAAAAACACAAAGTAAGTTTTTTTGCTGCTGCTCAACACACTGACAGAAAGTCATATTACGGTGCAGGAGACCCATATATTGATGAGGTGCCACAGTTAAAACCCGGAATGTCACAAGAGGAAATTGATAATATCAATGATATTAATGAAAATAACTTGATTCGTCTTAATTCTTATGGTAGATCAGAAGAAACCAGCTATCAAATTGGAGGTCATTACACATATCAATTTGATGAATTATGGTTTATGCCATCCGAATTTATTTCAGGATTAGAGTTTTTGGGGAGTAATCTTAAGGATGAGTCAGGATACAGAAAGAGCGGATTATCTCAGAAAGCTAAAGTCTCAAGTGCATTTGTTCAAAATGAATGGAAAACTGAGCAATGGGGATTCTTGGTAGGTGTACGTGCCGATAATCACAATATGATGAAAAATCCAATTATATTCCCAAGAGCTAACGTGAGATACAATCCAAATGAAAACGTAAATTTCAGACTTACATATAGTGAAGGTTATCGAGCACCACAAGTGTTTGATGAAGACTTGCACGTTGATATAGCCGGTGGAGAAGCAATAATTCGCGAACTGTCAGAAAATCTACATGAAGAGCACTCACATAGTGTTAGTGGGTCTGTAGATACCTATACCGATATAGGAGCATACAAATTGAATCTTCTGTTCGAAGGATTCTACACTCGTCTTCGTAATCCATTTACCGATTTAAAGCGTGGTGATATTGTATATGTGGAAAATGCAGACGATGGTGCACAGGTTTATGGTATAAACCTAGAGGGCAGAATAGGATACAGAGATTTATTGGATCTTCAGCTTGGAGCCACATTCCAACGTAGCTTGTATGACAAAGCACGCAAATGGTGGGAACCTGAGTCAGATGATGAACTTGAGCTTGATGGAGTTGAAGCTACCAGAGAGATAATGCGTACGCCAGATATATATGCTTATTTCGTTGCAACTTATACCCCAATCAAACCGCTTAATATCTCTCTGTCAGGAAATTATACGGGTAAAATGTATGTACCTCACGAGGCCGGCTTTGGAGTAGAGGGGGTAGATAGTTTTTCTAAGCTAAATGTTACTGAACATACCCCATCATTTTTTGAAGTAAATTTCCGTATGGGATACGATTTTGAGATATTTGGCGATAGTAAACTGCAGCTAAATGCCGGAGTTCAAAATATATTTAATTCATTTCAAAATGACTTTGATACCGGTGCAGGACGCGCATCTAAATATGTTTATGGCCCCGGAATGCCAAGATCCTTCTTTGCAGGGTTAAAAGTATCATTCTAAAATTGATGCTATTTATTTAGAGTATAGCAAACAACATAAATAAATTAAAGACCCCCAAACGTTGATTAAAATACGTCTGGGGGTCTCTGTTATTATGGCTGATTAATTCTTTAGAAGTAAATTTGCTCTATGTAAGCTTAGTAATTAATATTTATCGAAACTCCGGCGTAGTATTGTGCGCCATATAGAGGAGCATATATGAAGGCTGCATCATCAAGATGCTTTTCATCTTGTACGTAGTTGAAAATATTCTTTGCACCAGCGTATAAATTGAAAATACCAAAGTTTTTAGAAACTCTCGCATTGAAGGTTATATAAGGATTAGTCTCCTTTATCTTTTTATTTTCCTCTATTTCGCTTATATAATCGATATACATTTTTCCCTGATAAATTCCATATAAAGTAAATAACCATGTTTTAGGAGAGTATTCCAACTTTACGCTACCTGTTGTAGATGGAAAACGTGAAATGTATTTACTTGCATCTGCATACTTAGTCCCTTCCCAGTCACTTCTTAAGTTTTTATATTTTCCGTTATTCAGTGCAAAATCAGCTCCTATGTTTAGATTCTTAACAGGGTTAGCCATCACTGTTAGCTCCATGCCACTTACTGTTGCATCATCAATATTTTCCCATTGATAAGTATATCCCAACTTTTTAACCTCCTCATCAGCATCGGCAAAATCAATTTTATTTTTCAACAGAGTATAAAATAAATTAGCACTTATCTGAAAGTGATGACCATAATAATCGGCAGAAAAGTTGGTGCTGCGTGATGTCTCAGCTTTCAGTTCAGATGATTTCCATACACGAGGTGAACCACTACATAAATGCAAATCTTCAGAAAAACCATATGGCGCTCTGAAGCCTGTGCCTGCATTTGCACGAAGAGTAAGGTGGCTGTTCAACTTATATTTTAATGCCAATCTCGGATTAATACTTGTTTCGTCAAAACTTGTTTTTGGGAAATCCTTATCAAACACTTTTGTGTCAGACTTATATTCTTCACCCGAAGAGTGATAATCTACACGTACTCCGGGCACAACAGTAAAATAAGGGGATACACTCCATTCATCCTGAATATAAGCACCCACTTCGCCTGCATGCTTTTTAGCTATTGACTTGTATGCATTTCCATAATACTCACTTTCATTATCAACCACCACATACATACCCGTTTCATCCAAGCTAGTTGTATAATACTGAGCGCCAAATATTATATTATGATTCTCAAATCTAGATGAAAAGCTAATTGATGATACAAAAGTATTTTCTTTGGCTATATAAGGTCGCATATCCAGCACATTAGGTGTCTCGCCATTATGAGTATCCTTATAGTCATTCAAAAAAGCATCGTTTGTAGCCTCCCTGTTATGATTTATAAAACTTGTTTTGAACTGTAGTTCAGAGCGTTTTCCAATAGGCTTCTTATAACTAGCTTCAGCCTCATATCGATTTGTAATTATATTTTCGGTGCCATCAGAAAATGGATTTTTATAATAATCGTCTGTGATTATACCGCCAGCTCTTTTCTCATTAATTGCTTTACCTTGGATAATAATCTTATCATCATTAAAAAAAGGATTGTCCACATAAAGACCAAACCCTATATTATGTAAGTTAGATTCTACACGATCGGCCACACCGTCTTTCTTTTTCACCTCATCGGTTGTTTCACCTTCTCCTGTTTCATCTATTACGCCATGGTCAACTTTCTGAGCATACATATTCAACCCTATGTTACCCTTATTATTTCTCATTGAAGATGAAATGTTATATGCATTGGTTCCATAATTGCCAAATTGAACATCTGCCGATATGGTCGGAATTCTTGACGGTTCGCGAGTTATAATATTGATAGCGCCAGCCACTGCACTGCTGCCATAAAGCGCCGAACCCGCACCTTTCACAATCTCTATTCTGTCAACGTCAGCTGTTCCTATTTGTTCTAAACCATACACACTTGCCAGACCGGAATAAACTGGTTGACCATTTATCTGCACTTGAGTATGTTCAGCACCCAGTCCCTGCATACGCACCATAGAGAAATTGCAAAATTGACATTGATTTTCAACTCTTATACCCGGTACAGCTTCTAATGCCTCAAATATGTTCTGAGCATTTTTAGTTCTTAAAGATTGTGATGTAACCACTTCAGTACGGATAGGAACGTCTTTTACGTAGTGTGGAGTACGTGTGCTGGTTACAACCACTTGTTCAAGGTTAAATACATCCTCCTCCAGTTCAAAATGTAATACGTTATTTGTTCCTGCCTCAATAGTTACATCTATTTCTTGTGGCTTGTATCCCACGTACTGGGCTACGACTGTTTGTTTCCCCTCCGGTATATTCTTAACGGAAAAGGTACCATCAGAGCGAGACGATGTGCCCTGAGCAGTACCTTTTACCACTATTGTTACGGAAGGAAGCTTGTCCTCATTCTTTTTATCTTGTACATATCCCGAAATCATGCCCTCACTCTTTTCTGCTTGAGCTAAAGCGCTTGATATATACAATAATGTAAATAATAATAATAAATAGGTAGTCTTCATTTTATATTACTTCTTTTGTATCGTATTTTAAATAAGCCACAAAAGTACTACCTATTATAGATTTCATCAATCCCTAATAGTTGTTATATTTGACTATAAATTCGTTATTTATAGTGAGACTATAATGGAACTACATATTTCTTTAATGCAGTATCTTTATATGAATGAGGCACAGAGCTTTTAATCTCATCAACTATAATGTCTATAAGCTTTTCTCTCACAAAGTCTTTCTTGGTCACAAGACTAATCTCCCTAACCGGTGTTGAGTCTTTTATAGGTCGAACATTCTTTTTCTGCCTTTCACTTAGGTTCTCAATAGCCATTTCAGGGATAACGGTTATTCCATCATTATCATCCACAATTTTTATGAGAGTATCTATGCTGCCGGCTTCAAAATTAAAAATAGAATTCGAATTTCTTTTCTTTTTTAAGTTGCAAAGATGTAGTATTTGTGTTCTAAAGCAGTGCACCTCATCCAGTAACCAAAGCTTACCGTTACTCAAATCTTTTTCATCTATTTCGTTTTTCACAAAAATAGATTTCTCAACCGGCGACACATATGCATAAAATCTTTCATAATAAAGAGGAGTTTCCTTAATAGAGTCATCCCCAAGAGGAGTTGCAAGTATTCCACCATCCAAAGTATCGTTTGCAAGACCGCGTAATATATTATCAGTGGTCAGCTCTTTCACCACAATCTGAATATCATTATTGGTTTGAGAATGAATATTCATTAGTTTTGGCAACAAGTATGGCGATACGGTCGGGATAATTCCTAATCTGAAAACCCCTTTTATCTCGCCACGTTCTTCCATCACTATATCTTTAATCTGATTTATTTGAGCCACAGACATACGTGCCTGTTCAATAATCTTTTTGCCAATTTCTGTAGGCTGAACCGGTAATTGCGTGCGGTCAAAAATTTTCACACCCAGCTCATCTTCCAGTTTCTGAATCATCATGCTAAGGGTGGGCTGAGTCACGAAAGAAGCTTCGGCAGCCTTAGAAAAGTGACGGTGATTATCTACCGCAATAATATATTCTAGTTGTTGTATATTCATATTAATTAATTTGATTCTTTGTCAAATAAAGAAAAGTGATGATTATTTATAGCTGGAAAAATACTTCATGAACTGAACGCGTTCATAAAGAGCCGGACTATCAATATTTGAATAATCAAGTTTGCCACTAAATTCTTTTATACTTTCAAAATTATTCTGCCCCATCCATTCTTCCATGCAAGTAAGCATATTGCCCACTATATCCATACCTTGTTCATACAGAACGCTACAAAGCTGTATAGTGGAAGCACCTGCCAGAATACCCTTAATTGGATCTTCCCATGAGTGCACACCAGTTGAACAAGCAATATCTATATCTGATACCTTGCCCGAAACTATAGCAGTCCATCTAAGAGTATTGTGAAAGTCACCTGGATTACTAAATACAGTGCCAGAGGTAATTTCCATCTTGTTGATATCGATATCCAACTGATAAAATCTGTTGAACAAAACCACACCATTTGCTCCAAGTGCCTTTAATTTGCTAACTAATCCCGGCAAGTTCCCGATATTGTTAGCCATCTTCACCACTATAGGAATAGATACTGTTCTTCTTAATTCCTTTACTATACTCAAATATGTATTTTCCAGCTTATTATCTTCAAATTCACCGGCATTTAATAAAAACACATTAAGCTCTATAGCGTCTGCACCTGCCTTTTCAATACTTTTGGCAAAATCCACCCACTTAGATAGTTTATAGCAGTTAACACTAGCTATTATAGGGATGTTGCACTCAGCTTTAGCAGACTTAATAAGGTCGAGATATTTCTCAACATGATTCATACTGATATAAGCATTTACATAGTCTGCCGCTTCCGGATAATCCGTAATTTGAAGTAGTTTTTCGCTATGGTTCTCAATCTGTTCCTCAAACAGTGACTTTAAGACGACTGCACTTACTCCGGCTTTTTCTAACTCTTTAATTTTTGATATAGAATTGGTTAACCCGCTGCTTGCAGCTACTAGTGGATTTTTAAGTTTTAATCCAGCGAAGGTTGTTTCTAAGCTTATCATTTCGAATGTATATTTTTCGGTTTTTACAATTATGGCAAAAATACTAAATAATATTGATATCAATGTAATATAAACAGAATTGATATTGTCTTTTGTAGAAAAAAATACCGTTTAATCAGCAATTAAACACTAATTAAACGGTATTCGCAAGTTAAATGTAACTTGATGTTGTTTTTATCTTTCTCCAAAGATCAAAGTGCCCACTCTTATGATGGTAGCTCCTTCTTCAATTGCAATGGGGTAATCTCCCGACATACCCATTGATATTTCAGAAAAGCTATTATCATTTTTGAAATATTCAGCTTTAAATTCATCAAACAATGATTTTATTTGCTTAAACTCACTTCTAACCTGATCTATGTTATCAGTATAAGTAGCCATACCCATTACACCTGCAATCTTTACATTGGGATATTTCTTCCAGTTGCCACCGGCAAGAAACTCTCTGCATTCGTATGGAGTGAATCCTGATTTGGTTTTCTCATCGGCAACGTGTAACTGAAGCAAGCAAGAAATCACACGATTGTGCTGAGCAGCACGTTTGTCAATCTCATGCATCAGTCGCTCGCTATCCAAGCTGTGTATTAGTGACACAAACGGAGCTATGAATCTCACCTTATTGCGTTGTAGCGAACCAATAAAGTGCCACTCAATATCTTGTGGCAAATGAGGCTGCTTTTCCTCAAGTTCCTGCACTCTGCTTTCGCCAAACAATATTTGTCCATCTTCATATGCCTCCATTATCTCATCTATTGGATGAAACTTAGAAACAGCCACAATCTTAACCTCTTCAGGTACCTCTTCTCTCAGTCTGTCGATGTTATCCCTTACACTCATTCTTTGCTCTCCGTTTTGCCTCCCTCACCATACAAAAATACATCCATAATAGGAGTTTCGGTGATAGCGGCAATAGAATAATCTATCATTGTTTTTTTCATTTCTGCCTCCACAGTATCCAGAGCCTCATTTATAGTTGTAGCTTGAATAAGCATATTAACGGCTGTCTTCTTTTCCGTGCCACTCTTCTCATCAAGAGTAATATAATATAATTTTGCCTTAAAGTATCTGTCGCCGGTCTCATTAAAGAAAGTATCCGAAAACTTCACTCTCTTAATGTTGGCAATAGAAAACTCACCTGTTATAAAAGGTCTAATCTCCTCTATTATTCTTGCTTCCGCTTCCGTAAACGAGAACGCATCCACCAAGTATGGTTCTGTCACGGCTTTTATCATACCAGTGTCCAATGTTTTATCGTAGCGTACTTTGCATTCAAACCAATTGTGCATATGTCTAAGTTGTTATTCGTTATTTATATTGTTTTGTGTTTGATGTGATATAAGTTTGATATTCCCATAAAACAGATGCAAACTTACAAAAAAATCACTACATCATAATAAAACTGCCGGCTTTAAATATGCACTTCTCCAACATCCAACGAATAGTCAATACTATAAATAAAACATAATAGTATATTAATATTCAGTTTTTTACCTATTTTTGCAGGCAATAAAACAATATATAGGTTATCCCTTCATTCTCTTCTAACAGTATGAAACAGCAAAAACAGTTAGGTCTTTGGCTCTTGGTATTTGTGTCACTTGGCTCAATGATAGGCTCAGGTATTTTCAATTCTCCAAAAGATTTGATATCGGTGGCAAATCCTTTAGGGACAGCCATTACCTGGATGGTTGGTGGAGCAGGGGCTTTAGTTCTTGCACTAGTCTTTATTTATCTGTCGGGCAAGCGCCCCGATCTCAAAAGTGGAATATATGCCTATGCCCGCGAAGGCTTTGGCGACTATATGGGATTCAACTCTGCCTGGGGCTACTGGTCTTTGGGCTGGTTAGGCAATATCAGTTACTTTGCTCTGTTTTTCAAAACACTAAATGACTTTCTGGGACCTAATTCACTGACACCTATGACGAGCTTTATCATTGGCTCATCCATCCTTTGGTTTTTTTATTTCATATTAATGGCAGGTGTAAAAGAAGGTGCAATTCTTAACTTCATTGTCACCATAGCCAAACTGATACCAATTGTTTTGGTGGCACTATTGGGGCTTTCAATCATGAAGGCTGACATATTCAATGTTCCCGATTGGCAGTCCGTTCTCGCATCATCCGGCAAAAGCACCACACCCATGCTTCAAGTAAAAGATGCAATGGCAATAGTTCTGTGGTGTTTTGTGGGAATAGAGGCCGCTTCAGTATTGTCAGGCCGGGCCAAAAACCAAAAAACAGTGAGGCAAGCCACCATTATATCCGTATTGGCAGTTCTTGCCATATATATGTTTGTAACCATCATAGCCATGTCTTCGGTCTCGGCCGAAGAGTTAATGAGATCTGACACACCTTTGTCGCTGGTTCTAGGCAAAACTATCATAGGTGGGGCAGGAGTGTGGATTGTTCAAATCGGCATCATGGTCTCTGTACTTGGTGCAAGCTTGTCGTGGATTATATTGTCTGTAGAAACCTTATATGCAGCAGCTCGCGAAGGAGTTATGCCACGAGCGCTAGCTAAGGTCAACAAAAAAGACACCCCCGTAAATGCACTACTGCTAACACAAATATTCACTCAGGTGTTCTTATTCTCAATTCTCTCGCCTGCGCTTAATGAAACCTACCTTGCGGCTATCACCATAGGAACCACCATGGCACTTATTCCTTATCTTTTGTCATCATTATTTGCTGTTAAGCTAGCCTTTGGCGAAAAAGAAAAACGAACATATCAACTTATATCCATCTTTGGAGTATTATATTCGTCGTATGTTATCTATGCCGTGGGCATGAAATACTTATACTTGTCGCTGCTATTCTATGCAATCGGAGTATTTGTATATCTGAGAGCGGTATATGAACAAAGAAAAAAGCCCAAACTCTGGGAGTGGGCTTTTATGATTTCGCTAATTGCCGGAGCAATAATTGTTGCGATTCTTATATTTACAGGGAAAGTTGATTTCTAATCCTTGTCAAGTTTTTTATTTCTTATCTGTTTATTGTATATCTAAGAGTAGCTCCATATCTTGGAGGTGTACCCCGTTGCACGTATGCATTCTCGTGTCCACCCATATCGGCAGCTCTAAAGTAGAAAGAATTGTAGTTTTTGTCAAAAATATTCTTTCCCCAAAACTCTAGTGATACCGAACCCTTGTGCAATGCTAAGCTGGCATTAGTCAATCCGTAGAATGATTGGTGAGCCGAGTTGTCCTCGTTCCAATAAATCTTTCCGGCACCGCTATATTGCATATTTGCAACAAGTCTGTTTATGAACGAATGCTGACCAAAATTGAACACATAACTTGCACCCACGCTCAAGGTATGTTGCGGTGCAAAAGGAATATAGTTTCCTGAATAATCAACAGGCTTTAGTTCACCATTCACCTTTTCAGTTGTCTCGTAGTTTTTAAATTTAGCACGAGCATAACCATATTCAGTAAATAGTGTAAAGTTATCTGTTGGATTATATCTCACGCTCAGCTCAGCGCCCTTGCTTGTAGATTTACCGGCATTTGTCACCGTACGTCCCCATTGTCCCTGGTCTGTAAGCTTTATAATCTGAATATTATTTACGTTAGAATAAAAGAAAGCATAGTTTATTGACAATCTCTTACCAAACACCTCATATCTTCCGCCCAACTCATATGTCCAGCTTGTTTCAGGATCGTACGAAACCTCTTTTTCAAGAGTCAACCCGTCATCCTCAATTTCTGGTATAGGAGCTGCAGGATATACATCCTTAATATTTCTCATTAACGACTCCTGCAATGCTGATTGCATAATCTTAGAGAAAGACTGTTCGTTATATCCACCCGATTTATAACCTTTAGATGCAGAAACATAAATAAGAGAACGGGGTGTGAATTCATATTTCAAAGCAAACTTTGGAAGCACTTCCCAGAAGTCTTTGCTGTAGTTGTCAGCCAAAGCTGTGTCACCTTTAATATGCATTGGAGGCATTGGACGATTAGGAATCATGAAGTTTAGATTTACATCCCCACCAATACTTTCTGTATCAAAATCAAGCCCGGTGTGTTCGTAATCAAATCTTATTCCCGCAGTAGCCGAAAGACCATCAAGTCCTAGCAAGTTGTCTACTGTTGACTGATGAAAGAAAGCAAGCCCTTTCACAGGTTTGGTATAAACACCCGGAAGGTCTATTCTGTCATTTTCATATTCAATTCTTAGCGGTGCACCCACACCTTGAGTTATTCCATCAAGTATTGCCTGCATTGATGCCACGGCATCCTCTTTTAAAACCACAGGTGTGTCAATCTCTCTATGGTCAACAAAACCAAACAGACCATATACCCATTTATAGTTGCTCTTGTTTTCCGATTTGATTGTAAACTCCTGGCTTGCCGAATGTTGCTTTTGGCG
>CAZHWC010000016.1:0-16744 GCA_964535975.1 uncultured Proteiniphilum sp.
TCCTTGTCTATATCCCCCTCTATTTCTACTTCAATGCTATTTAGTCTTATTCGTCTTTGCATTGCAATTATTCTTCCAATAGAGCATATACAAGAGGACAAACTGGCTAAAAATACTTCTAGTGGATTGGGGCTCAGATCCGTTCCTCCCATTGCGGCAGGCTGATCAATAACGAACGGATGAGAACAGTTTACGTCAACTTTAAAAGACTTTCCGATTCTTGAGCTTACTTTGTTGCGATATTGCCATGATATAAATTTTATTAGTTATTATATTTATTATTCGCATGTAAAAATATAAAACCTTTATTTATAAACAACACTTTGGGTCTTAAATAGATAAATGAGATTTTGATCTTCACATAATAGGTTCTACTTAGATTTTATTATTGTTCCTCTGAATTCGCCTTCTAGATCAGGGCCGAAATAAAAGCCTGGTTGTGTTGGCTGATTATAAGCCACATTTTGAGTTGCTATACTAATTCTATAAACAGGGTCTTCTAAGAATGTATGAAATCTGAATTTGGTGGGAATTGTTGATACATATATCCTTAAGGATTTATTATCTGTTGAGCGAAGAATTACTTCCTCTCTCCAATCTCCAATAATGTCTCCCTGGAGCGAAGGAGTGGATTTGCTTCCATTGTTTGACATGGCTCCATCAAATACTGTTACAACTTCGCATGCTTTGGTTTTCCAGTTGTATTTACTTATTATATTCCTGTCAAGAAGTTCTCTTAATAGATCTCCATTCCACCACACTGCCATATTTGTTGGTAATCTGCGAACTCTTCGGACAATAGATTTGCCTTTAATATTTCGCAATCCTTTAGAGTCTGAACTCCACATCTCTACTCCTTCATTTGTTGGGTCAATATCTGCCGCCATTGCTCTGCCTACATCAATGTCGCTTTTAATTTGCCACAACACCTCACCTGTGGCAGCGTCTCTGAAAGATGAGCCATCTATTTTGTTTTCGTGACAGTCCCACACCTGAAGTCTTTTGTCTGAAACGCTAAACTGGGTGAGATGTATGGCATCCCCATGTCCCATTTTAGTACTGTACAAGCCTGTGCCATCGTTATTGATGGTGCACGAGCCGTATATTATTTCATCACATCCGTCGCCATCAACATCAGCTACCCTTAAGTTGTGATTTCCTTGTCCGGCATAGTCTTCATTACCGGGAGTGTTGCTGTCAAATACCCATTTTTGTGTTAACACTTTCCCATCCCAATCATACGCAGCCAATACAGAACGAGTATAGTATCCTCTGCACATTACCACACTAGGTTTAACTCCATCAAGATATGCTACACATGCAAGAAATCTATCGCTTCTGTTAGCCTTTTCATCTCCCCAGTCTTTCACATTCCCGCGAGGAGGAGTATAGTCAGTTATGTATAGTGCCTCTCCGGTTTCGCCACTAAATACGGTAAGATATTCGTTTCCCGTTAATATTCTGCCAAACTCATTTCTGTAATCAGCATCTTTGTTACCTATTACGTTTCCTTTACCATCAATAGTGCCATCAGATGTTCTCATTATCACTTCTGCTTTGCCATCACCATCAAAGTCATAAACCATAAACTGGGTGTAATGGGCCCCTGCCCTTATGTTTCGGCCCATATCAATTCTCCAAAGCCTTTTGCCCTCAAGTGTGTAGCAGTCAAAGTATACATTTCCGGTATATCCATTATGTGCATTATCATGAGCATTTGAGGGATCCCATTTAAGAATAATCTCATACTCTCCATCGCCGTTCACATCACCAATGCTAGCATCATTCGGAATGTATGTATATCTTTCTCCATCGGGTGTTATTCCATCTTTTGGCTTGTCTAAAGGAATATTGAGATAGCCTATTGGGGAGTTGGCAGACAAATTATATTCTCCTTTAGGATTTATTTCTCCACGGCTTTTAGATATTGCTTCTACTCTATATATTGTGTTGACTTTAGACTCACTATCATCATAAAAACATGTGCTCTCTATTATTGGGGTCTCATTGATTTTTTCTTCATTCTTATAAATATTAAACTCCGTGTCCATAGGGTCAGAAGACAGGTATCTCCATGAGATACACACTCTGCTGTTAGATTCACGTATTGCTATAACACCCCGTCCCAGCTTTTCTCTCTGTAGCTTGTCGAAATTGTAGGCTGTCTGACTAAATGTGCTTGTGCACAAAATGCTTATAAGTGTTAGTAGTATTAATTTTCTCATGATTATGTATGATGAATCTTTTGTTTTATAATGTAGGGGCTGTACTCTCTGAATAAGAGTTGACAAAAATAGTCAAAAACTACCTAACCCCCAAGTGGTGATTTTTATTTGCTCATGTGTATAAGATGTTTAAGTTTATGAGATTTAAAATTGCTGTTTCTAATAATTAAATTCAACAGAAAATATAAAATGGGATGTATCAAAATTAATAGGCTTTGAGAATTGAATATTCGGAATTATTCTCTGATAGAGGTGTGTATAGAAAGAGGGTGAAATCACATTGTGTGATGCACCCTCCTTTTGAATTTGTTTCAGATTATAAACTTATTGTTTTATCTGAAGCAACTTATATAAAATACGATATAAGTTTTGAATATCTTATTCTGTTTTAATATTAATACGTCCGTTGGCCACACCCTTCATTGAGGCCTGCAGTTGGATGTTGCCCGGTAATTTGCCTGCTTCCACTATTGCTACCAGCTTTCCGCTAAACAGGTGCATTTGGGGTAGATGGAAAAGATCTAAACTTGCAGCATTACCATTTGCAGCTGCTTTATATTTTCCGGCACCCTTTACACTGAACTTAACAAGTTCGTTAACATCCGGGCAGATATTACCATCTTTGTCAACAACAGATACAGTAATAAAAGCCAAATCTTTTCCGTCGGCACTTATCACATTTCTATCGGCTTCCAGAACTAATCTGTGTGGTTTTCCTGCAGTGTGAATTTCCTTTTCTTCAACCGCATTGCCGTCCTTGTCGTATGCTACAACCTTCACAGTGCCCGGTTCGTACTTAGTGTCCATCCACATCAGGCGATATCTTTTTTGACGCTCAAAGTTTTTTTGTGCCTCTTTCGAGTATGAACCTTCTAGCTTCACAGAAAGATCTTTAGTTCTTTTTCCCTGACTTTTTCCATTTATAAAAAGCTCCGCAGAAGGATGGTTTGTATATACAAATATTGGAGTCACTTCTCCCTCTCTTCCTTTCCAGTTCCAGTGGGGAAGAATGTGAAGTGTATTCTCCTCTTTATTCCAGTGACTACGATATAGGTAGAATCTGTCTTTAGGAATTCCTGCAAGGTCTACTGCGCCAAATAGTGAGCTATGGCTAGGCCAGTTACTGTAATATGGTGTTGGTTCACCAAGATAGTCAAACCCTGTCCATATAAACTCTCCAATAGTGTAGTGAAGGTCTTCGTGCTGAATAAAATCATCCTCCGGCAAATTAGACCATCCGCAGTGCTCCACATCATATGATGAAGCTTGGTGATCGTCATACATAGCCATTGCCTTTCGCTCTACCGGAAACTTGTAAACACCACGTGAGCTAAGTGTTGATGCAGTTTCGCTACCCAGTATAATTTGTTGGGGAAGCTTTTCGTATGCCTCCTGATATTTAAAAGGACGATAATTGAAACCTGCAACTTCCATTATTGCTGCCATGCCATTGCTAAATACATTGTCAGGTCTGTCCATTCCGTTTGTTACAGGACGTGTTGGGTCTTCTCTATGGCAAATATCTTGTAAAAATCTAGCCACTTTTGCACCTTGCTTATTGCTTTGTTCTTCTACTTCATTACCAATACACCACATCACCACACTTGCATTGTTTCTAAAGTGATGCAAAACATTCATCATGTCCTTTTCTACCCACTCGTCGAAATACTTGTTATATCCGTTTTTCACCTTTGGAATAGCCCACTCGTCAAAGGTTTCCACCATTATCATTATTCCCATTTCATCTGCTATACGAACATACTCCGGTGCAGGCATGTTGTGCGATGTCCTAATCGCATTTACACCCATGTCTTGCAATATTCTGAATTGGCGACGTATGGCAGCTTCGTTTACTGCCGCTCCTAGTGGACCTAAATCATGGTGCATACATACACCATTGAAAATAACTTTTCTGTTATTCAGGTAAAATCCATCGTTAGCAATAATTTTAATTGTTCTTACCCCAAATGTAGTGGTATACTCATCTACCAACTCTCCATCCTGATATAGTCTTGATATTGCTTGATATAAATTAGGCTGCTTGATATCCCATAGTTGTGGATTGTCAATTATTAAATCCTGAGAAAACTCATTCAAATCATATTTGTCAAGTTCTGATTCGCTTGAAGCTACCACATTATCTGAGTTGTCATATATATCAGTTACTAACTTGTAGTTGCCTTCTTTCTTTGCTTCTAGTTTTGTTTTCACGTTTACCTTGGCAAACTCGTCCGTCACTACGGGGGTAGTTATTTGAGTTCCCCAAATAGGTATGTGTGATTCGTTTGTGGTAATTATATGAACATTCCTGTAGAGTCCCGCTCCAGGATACCATCTTGATTGTTCGTCAAAGTTTTCAAGTCTTACTGCCAATGTGTTTTCACTGCCATCTTTGTTTACAAAGTCGCTAATATCAAAGTGGAAAGTGTTGTAACCATTAGGCCAATAACCCACCTCTTTGCCATTCACATAAACCCTGGCATTGCTCATTGCACCGTCAAACTTTATATTTACTTTTTGTTGATCATGCATGTTGGGTATTGAGAACTTATATCTATACCATCCTGTACCTGTGAATGGCAGTCCGCCTGTTCTTCCATAGTGCTCTATTGCAGTTGTCTGCCCGTCTTGCACAATTGCCATGCGATGAATATCATTAGACTTGTCGAATGGTCCGTATATTGCCCAGTCGTGAGGCACAGTTACTGATTGCCACGACGAATCGTCAAAGTCCGTTTGGTATGAGCCGGCATTGTCCTCACGAGTAAATTTCCATCCCTCTGTTAGGGTTGCAATACTGCGTTGTTGTGCTTCAGCTTTCATTCCCACAAGCCATATGGCCAACAAAATTAATATTAGTTCTTTCTTCATGCTTTAATTATTGATTATTGTTGTATTCTTTATGTAGAATATGTTTATAAACTAAATCGGATTTGTTTTAATAATTTATTATCGTGCGCTTAGTTGATAAATATAATGGCAAAGAAACGTATTTTTGACTTAATAAACAAGGGTAGTTTATATTTCTCACTTCACTTCCACAAGTCTTGGTGGTGGTAATTGAAGGTTCTCGTTTATAATCAAACCGGCAGAACGGGTAAGAGCCTGCGTTTCTCTAACATCTCTTTGCTTAAATTCGGCAAAAGAGAATGTTTCGCTGGCCAGTCGTTTAATTCTCCTTACAATAGCCTCTCTGCCAACAGCATTAATGTAAGGGATATTATTAATCATCAGACTTGAGGGTTCAGATCGCCACACACCATATCTGTGGTAGTATCCCCCTTCGTGAATTCCTACGTATGAATAGTTTATCTCGTCAAAAAAGTATTTCCAGGATATTTCAGATGTGTTGTTTGTGAGGTCAATATTATTAAAATGGTTGTACTCTTGCCATATTTTTACGTCCTTTTTCTTCTCTTCAGATATTGTTTCATTACCCGAAAAATATTCATCCGCCAGCTTTCCAAAGGCATGACCTCCTGCTTCGTGTTGCACTAACCCCCTGAAATCGTATGGATAATTTTCTTTTGAGAGAGGAGCTATTGCAATAGCAGCACTATTATTATATAATACGGCCGTGCCGCCATACCTGGTACTGTTCGCAACAACAATTACAGTTACATCATTATTTTTATATCCGGGTGTTTTGCTTGCATATGCAAAGCACTTCTCGCCATCTATGCTCATAAGTGTTGATGGCGATGGTTCAACGTATTTTGCTGAAAGAGCGCTCTTTTTTGTTGTTCTGTGGTCGCTAATGCCACTCTCTTCGGATATCACATACACATAGTAGATATTAAAATAGTCTCTGTAAGTTCTGTATGGCTCAATATCAAAGAAGTGTTCAACCGCTTTATCAATATCAGTAGTGTATTTACCCTGAGCCATCTCACTTGCGGTATATCCATCACCCATTAATATTATATTCACACCATTGCCAATAGTGGCACTTTGTGCTTTATACACCTCCCCGTCATAATAGTTGCTTAGATATCTATTAATATTCAGAGAAGCATTTTGCTCATGATTGTCAAGTTTGAAAATAATTTCTGCAGTTGCTATCGTTGGAACATTTGATGATGTATTAAGTGATATAGATATTGTCTCCTCGCTGTTTGTGCCTGACATAGGAGTTATAGTTAACCAGTCAGGTTTTGAAACAACACTCCATGATGTACTTGTGGTGAGTGTTATGTTTGATGAGCCATCCTCTTTATAAAAATCCAACGAATTATTTGATAGTTTAATCCAATTGGGAATCACTTCTATATTGCATATTACTGATATATTATCTTTTTCGCCTGAAGCAATAATTCTTGTATATCCTTTGCTGACAGCCGTAATATTACCTTCTGAATCAACATCGGCCACTTCTTTGTTTGTAGACTCCCATTTAACCCCTTTAAATGTTGCATTGTCAGGAGTGATAGTTGCAGTTAGCATGTCTGTGCTACCTTCATACATCTTTTTGCTGTTTTCGTTAAGCCTTATAGATGTAGCTTTGATTATTGGCTCTGTTTTATCGCATGATAACAGTTGTATTCCCAGTAAAAGCAGTACTAGGTAAACGTAGTTTTTGTTTCTCATCTTTGTTATATTTAATTCCTGACGCTAAAGTTAGTTTTATCTTCCTACATTTAAAAGAGTTTATATTATATATTTGCATTTATGAAGTTCTGTTTGATAGTATATTCACTATCTTAAAGTGTTAAAAGTTGATTTATATTTGCATTTTTGTTATTCGTAATATATATTTGTAGCAAAATTAATAGAAAATGAATATTATTCTAACAAACGGATATTGGTGGCGCTACTTACAACTAACAAAGGTCGTAAGGAGAACAGCCGTATCTATAAGTGTAGAATAAATATATAAATACAAAAACGAATTAGAGAAGCCTGTCGCACCTGCGACGGGCTTTTTTCGTTTATGGGGTAATAAATAAAAATAAAACATCAATAATATGCAAAACTATTCAGTTGACAAATCGGGATTTTATGGTGAGTTTGGCGGAGCTTTTGTTCCAGAGATACTTCATAGATGTGTTACGGACCTTCAGGATGCCTATCTTGAAATATTAGAGAGTGATTCATTCAGGCAAGAGTATGATAAGCTTCTTAGAGACTATGTAGGACGTCCATCACCTCTTTATTTATCTAGACAGTTGTCTGAAAGATATGGATGCAAGATATATTTAAAGCGAGAAGATCTCAATCACACCGGTGCGCATAAAATTAATAATTCTATTGGGCAAATACTTATTGCCAAGAGAATGGGCAAAAAGAGAATAATAGCAGAAACCGGAGCCGGACAGCATGGTGTTGCCACTGCCACAGTGTGTGCGTTGATGCAGATGGAGTGTGTGGTGTATATGGGCAAAACAGATGTGGAAAGACAAGCCGTGAATGTAAGAAAAATGGAAATGCTTGGTGCAACCGTGGTGCCTGTGACTTCAGGAAATATGACGCTAAAGGATGCTACCAATGACGCCATACGCGATTGGTGTGCCAACCCCACTGATACTCATTATATCATTGGTTCAACTGTTGGACCTCATCCATATCCTGATCTGGTGGCTCGCTTGCAATCTGTAATCAGCGAAGAGATTAGAAAGCAGTTGCTGGAAAGCGAAGGCAGGGAAGTGCCGGATTATCTGGTGGCTTGTGTTGGAGGAGGCAGCAATGCTGCGGGCACTATTTATCATTACCTTAATGATGATGTGAAGATTGTGCTTGCCGAAGCAGGAGGAAAGGGTGTTGATAGTGGTGAGTCTGCCGCTACAATTCATCTTGGCTCGGTAGGTATTATTCATGGATGTAAAACTCTGCTTATGCAAACAGAGGATGGACAGATAACAGAGCCTTATTCCATTTCTGCAGGGCTTGATTATCCCGGTGTTGGTCCTATTCACGCCCATCTCTCTGCAACAAGTCGTGCACAGGTAGTTTCTGTTAATGATGATGAGGCGCTAAAAGCCGCTTTCGAGCTAACACGTGACGATGGTATTATTCCTGCGTTAGAATCAGCTCATGCACTTGCCGCACTCAATAAAATTGATTTTAAATCTTCGGATATAGTTGTGCTTACTTTGTCCGGCAGAGGAGATAAAGATTTAGATACATACTTTAAACATATATAATAAAATCACAGAGTTATGAAATATAGATTCAATACAAATAGTAAACGTGTGATGGGTGATCTTCACACTCCTGTAAGTCTTTATTTGAAAATTAGAGATGCTTTTCCTCAGTCGGCATTGTTAGAGAGTTCTGATTATAATGCCAATGACAACAACAAGTCATTTATTGGGCTGCAGCCTCTTGCAAATATTGATATAAACCGAGGTGAGTGTATAGGATATTATCCTGATGGATTGCAGAGCAAAGATGTAATTTCTGAAAGCCTTAGTATCTCTGATGCATTATCTGACTATTTATCAAAGTTTGAAATAACGGGAGATAACAATAATGTATGTGGCTTGTTTGGATACACCACATTCAACTGTGTGAAGTATACCGATGGTATTGTCATAAAAGAGAGCAAGGAAGATAAAAATGATGCTCCCGATATGAGATATATTTTATACAAGTTTCTAATGGTGTTCGACCATCAAAATGATGAGTTGCTTCTTGTGGAATTGTTGGCTGAGAATGAGGAGAGCCAGCTACACAAAGTGGAGAGCCTAATTAATGCACGCAACTTTGCTTCATACGACTTTCATGTGGAAGGGGAGGAGTGGAGCACCATCACAGATGAGGAATTTAAGTCAGATGTGCGTGAAGGAATCAAACATTGCAAAGATGGCATTTTATCTCAGATAGTTCTGTCGCGTAGGTTTATTCAAAGATTCTCTGGAGATGATTTCAACGTATATCGAGCACTTCGCACAATAAACCCATCGCCATATCTGTTTTATTTTGACTTTGGCGGTTTCCGTATATTTGGTTCATCGCCCGAAACTCATTGTCAGATAAAGGGAGAAACCATCAGTATTGATCCAATTGCAGGTACAGCCAAAAGAACAGGAAATATAAAAGAAGACCAGCTTGCAGCAGAGAGATTAAAACTAGATCCTAAGGAGAATGATGAACACATGATGCTTGTTGATCTTGCACGCGCTGATGTTAGTTTGAATGCACATAATGTTAAACTCGACTTTTTGCGTCAGGTTCAATATTACTCACACGTTTTGCATCTTGTTTCAAGAGTGAGTGCCACATTGAACGCTGATGCCAATAAGATAAAAGCATTCTTTGACACATTTCCGGCCGGAACATTATCAGGTGCACCACGTGCCGCAGCCATGCAGTATATTTCAGACATTGAGAGGCATAACAGAGGAGCTTATGGCGGATGCATTGGGTTTATAGGTTTTAACGGTGATGTAAGTCAAGCTATCACTATTCGCACGTTTGTTAGTCGCAACAACCAGCTGTGGTATCAGGCGGGTGCAGGTGTGGTGTCTCAGAGCACAGACGAGGGTGAGCTGCAAGAAGTGAACAATAAACTAAATGCTTTGAAAAAGGCAATAGTTTTGGCTTCATCAATTATTAATAAATAAAATGACAATCAGAATATGAAAAATATACTTTTAAAACTTTTAGATTATCAATATCTAAACCGAAATGAATCGAGAGAGCTGCTAATAGCCATAGCTCAGGGCGAGGTGGCAGATTCACAGGTATCAGCAATTATCACAATATTTTTGATGCGAAGCATATCCGTTGACGAGGTTTTGGGTTTTAGAGAGGCACTGCTTGAGATGCGCGTTCCGGCAGACTTTAGTGAATACAAGGCAATTGATATTGTGGGTACCGGCGGTGATGGAAAAAACACATTCAACATATCCACGTCTGCCAGCTTTGTGGTTGCCGGTGCTGGTTATCCGGTTGTTAAACATGGAAATTATGGCTCAACCTCACTTAGCGGCTCCAGTAATGCAATGCAAGCTCAGGGTATAAAGTTTACTACTGATATGAGCAAACTTAGAAGAAGTATTGAAGAGACCAATATTGCTTATTTGCACGCTCCGCTTTTTAGTCCGGCACTTAAGGCTGTTGCCCCAATCAGAAAGAGTCTTGGAGTGCGCACTTTTTTCAACGTTTTAGGTCCACTTATTAACCCATCAGATCCCGAATTCCAGCTTTTGGGAGTATATGATTTGTCAATGTCAAGACTTTATAGCTATATTTACCAAGCAAATCAAAAGAGCTTTGGAATTGTTCACAGTCTTGATGGATACGATGAAATATCTCTCACAGGGCAATTTAAATTTGTCACCAATCATGGAGAGCAACTCTTTGACCCCAAAGAATTGGGTTTTGAGAGAGTAAGTCACAATGATATAGTGGGTGGTAGCACCGTGCAAGAGGCAGTGTCAATATTTAATAGTGTGATTGATTGCACAGCAACCCAAAAGCAAATGGAAGTGGTGATAGTAAATGCTGCTTTTGCAATACAAATAATTGAAAAAGACAAGTCAATTGGTGAGTGCATTTCAATTGCTAAAGATTCGCTTTATGGAAAAAAGGCGCAGTCGGTTTTAAAGAAGTTTGTTGAGATAAACAATTGAACAAATTAAATTTCTAATATAGTGAAAAGTTAGATTATGAAGGATGATGTATTAAAGAAAATTATTGCAAATAAGAAAAGAGAGTTAGACGTTTACAAAGCTATTGTAACCCCAAAAAAACTTAGTGAAGGGCTTGAGGATTTTGATGGTCCTATCTATTCTCTGTCTGAAGCTTTGAAGAAATCACAGACAGGCATTATTGCCGAATTTAAGAGGAAGTCTCCAAGTAAGGGGTGGATTAATGAAAAAGCAGTCTCGTTTGATGTGGTAAGGGATTATAAGTTGGGTGGAGCGGCAGCAGTGTCTGTTCTTACAGATTCGCATTTTTTTGGTGGTTCTATGGAAGATTTGAGAAATGTGGCATCCAAAATTGATATTCCGGCTCTGCGCAAGGACTTTATAATTGATGAATATCAAATTATCCAAGCCAGGCTACTGGGAGCAAGCGCCATTTTGTTAATAGCCGCCGCTCTAACAAAAAGAGAGGTGAATCGCCTTACAAATTTTGCGTCTAAGCTAAATCTTGAGGTTCTATTAGAGTTGCACCATATGAAAGAGTTGGATTATATAAAGCCGGAGCATAAGATTATTGGAATTAATAATCGAAATCTTGGAACTTTTGAAACTGATATTGCAAAGTCGTTTGAGATGGCCGAAATGTTGCCCAAGGATACTGTTTGGGTAGCAGAGAGCGGAATATCTCACCCTCAGATTGTTACCGAACTTCGTGAAGTTGGATACAGAGGTTTTCTTATTGGTGAGCATTTTATGAGAAGTGACAATCCCGGTGCTGAGCTTATTAACTTTATATATGATATCAAGGTGAAATGATTGTGAAGGTGTGTGGCATGCGCAATGCCCAAAATATAAGAGATGTAGAGTCAATTGGTGTTGATTGGATGGGATTTATTTTCTATCCCAAATCTAAAAGGTATGTTTCTGTTGTTCCTGCATATCTTCCCCAAAATACAAAACGTATAGGAGTTTTCGTAAACGATACTGTTGAAAATATAAAATCAATTAGTAAGGAATTTCAACTTGATATAGTGCAACTTCATGGTGATGAGTCGCCTGATATGTGTGGGCAATTATCGGGGGACGGATTTGTGGTTATGAAAGCTTTTTCTGTTGGGGATACTTTCCCTGTTGATAAAGTTGCGAGTTATCAACAGGTTTGTCAGTACTTCCTTTTTGACACACATACAAGCGAGTATGGTGGTTCCGGTATTAAGTTTGATTGGAGAATTATCTCTGATTATAAGGGTGATACTCCTTTTATGCTGAGTGGTGGTATATCTGTTGATGACGTGAAATCTATTGTAAAAATAAATCATCCCGCACTGTTGGGGGTAGATATCAACAGCTGTTTTGAACATGAGCCTGCTCTCAAGAATATAAGTCTCATAGAACAATTTATTAAACAAATTAAATGTAATGAATAGAATAGATAATCTTTTTGCGAACAATAATAAAAATATACTGTCGGTTTATTTCACAGCCGGTTTTCCTAACCTCAATGATACGGTTGAAGTAATCAAATCACTGGAAAGAAACGGTGTTGAAATTATTGAGATTGGAGTGCCCTTTAGCGACCCAATGGCTGACGGTGCTGTAATTCAGGCCTCGGCAACAAAGGCATTGAGAAATGGCATGAGTGTTAAGGTGCTTTTTGAACATCTTACTGATATTCGTAAGGATGTGAATATTCCTTTGGTGTTGATGGGTTATTTAAATCCAATAATGCAGTTTGGATTTGAAAACTTCTGTGCCGAAGCAAAACGATGTGGCATTGATGGTATAATTATTCCTGATTTGCCATTCGACCAATATATAAAAGATTACAAGTCTATTGCTGATAGATATGGTATTTATATGATAATGCTAATTACTCCTGAAACGTCTGAAGAGCGCATCAGGCTAATAGATGAGAATAGTAATGGTTTTATTTATATGGTTTCTTCTGCCTCCGTCACCGGTGCAAAGGCTTCATATGGCAATGAAAACTTGGAGTATTTTGCAAGAGTCAATAACATGAATCTTCGCAATCCACGTCTCATCGGTTTTGGTATATCAAATAAGGTGACTTTTGATGCGGCATGCAACAATTCATCGGGTGCTATTGTGGGTAGTAAGTTTGTGTCGCTGCTAGATAGTGAGCCGTCAATCGAAGATGCCGTTTCAAGACTTGTAAGTGACTTGAAGAAATAGTCAATTAGCAATGCTTTAATGTTTTTCAAATAAATTTGCATATTTGTTGTGCATATTTTATCTTTGGTGATTGTATAAACTATAATCAAAACTAACATAATTATTATGACAAATCAAAAGGTATTTGTTGCTTCTGATGAAGCAAAGGGCAAAGCAAAACAGTTGAGGCTATTTGCAATGTTGGCTTGGATAATAGCCATTGCCGGCGAGGTGTTCACTATTATGAAGCTAATCAGTAATGAAACGTTGACCATGTTAATTGTGGCTATTGTGGTGATACTAATATTGGCAGTGGTTGGCTCGGTGTTATGGAAAAAGTCTAACAGACTTGATCCTGCTTCTGAAAAAGATAAATTTAAATTCTTTGTTCAAAATCAACTTGGCGCCATTATGGCTGTGTTGGCTTTCTTGCCGTTGGTTATTCTTATTTTTACCAACAAAGATTTAGATGGTAAAACAAAGGGTATTGCCGGAACTATTGGCGTTATTGCACTTTTAATTGCCGGAATTACAGGCATTGATTTTAATCCGCCATCTGTAGAGAAGTATACAGAACAAATTAATGCTCAAACCGATCTTATTAGAAACTTGAATAATGGTGTGGATTTTGTTTATTGGACAAATAAAGGAAATAAATATCACTTGGATTCCGACTGCCAGCACATAAGAGGCCGTGAGCAACATAGCGGCACTGTGGCTGAGGCATGGGAGGAAAGAAAAATTGGAGACTCGGAGTTGTGTGCAACTTGCAGAAAAGCTGCAGAGAAACAACTTGGTACAGTTCCGGCTGTTGGTGATGACGATCCCGCTCCTGTTGATGAAACCGAAGATGTGGATGAGGCTGCTTAGTTTGCGCTTTTGTGAATATATGCAAATTAATGTGTTTAAGTGTTAGTGAATACCTGTTTTCGCTGACACTTAATGTTTTACCATTTGTGAAACAAGTTTAAATCATGGGAAATGCTCAAATCAGTACAATTTATTAAAAATAAAACCATTTGTAGTTACTGCAAGCTACAATTATATGCGTAAAATATCAATTGTAGAGATTTATTTGTAGTGTTCTGACATGTTTTCTAGTTAAAACAAACTTAACAGTATGACTCAATTGCTCTGAAGGGTCTCTGTATTTACATTTATTAGTGCTAAAATTGCTATTGCGTTAACGTATTTAACTGCAAGTTGGAATTTAATGAATATGATGGTACAAATAAATCTCTACAGGAGGCATTTTGCTAGTATAATTACAGCTTTCGCTGTTTACAAATGGCATCTTCTACAATTAATGGTCCATTTCGTTAAATACATGTGGCAAATAGCTTGGAAAAACATCCATATTGTTAACGAAATTGAACTTTGTGGATGTTTTATGGAGGGTTGAACTGTGTAATTGCACAAAAAAGCATATTAATTATACTGAGTAATGTATGCAATGTGTAGTTTAATCAATTAAATTATAACTTGCAGTAACTACATTATGCTTTAAACCAATTAAACTACACTAAAACATTTTACTTTTTCATGATTAATATATTAAATGACTCTCGGAAATAATGATAGTTGGCTTCAATATTAATTAATGAGTGTGTTCATCATAATCACTTGTCTGAATTTGTGTATATTCATAAATAAAATAGGGTGTATCACACATTGTGATGCACCCTCGTTAAATCTATTTGCAGAGATACAAATCTATTTTGTAGCTTATATTTTGTCGTAAGGCAAGTTAGCTATTACGTCTGATATTTTATCAAGACCCTCTTGTAGTGGTTTTGAAATCATTCCTTTCATCAGTGCATTAACTTTTGAACGAATAGTGATTTTCATCTTGGTTTCGTTCTCCACTTTTTCAACCAATTGAATCCATAAGAATGTTTCAAAAGGGAGGTTCTCTGATTGAAACTTCACCAACTTGTTGGGCTCTCGCTCCACTACTTTAAACTTAACTTCTCCGATAGGGCTTACGCTGAAAGAGCAAGAGTCGTTATCGAACTTGAAGTCTTTGATTTTATCCTCAGGGATTTTATCTTTTATCAAATCTAGTTTGCCCAAATCTGATAATACCCTGAATACATCCTCGTTGCTGTGAGGGATTGTTTTTATATCGCTTGTGAATTCTGTCATGTTATCTATTGTAGTGACGTTTTGGTTATCCCCATTTCTCAGGAGCTTTTCTCCAGTTTTGTAACGTGCTTAATTCTGATTCTTCGATGTAATCAATTCTAAGAGCTTCGTCTAATACAGCGTTATAGTTTGTAAGAGTTGTTAGATGAACACGTGCTTCTTCCATGCTTTTATCTGCAATGGGGAAGTTGTATGTGAAAATTGCAACCATTCCTAATACATCTGAACCAGCCTGACGAATTGCTTCAACAGCTTTAAGACTGCTTTGTCCTGTGGATACCAAGTCTTCAATAACAACTACTTTCTGTTTTGGCTTCAAATCGCCTTCAATTAAGTTTTCCAGTCCGTGTCCTTTAGGAGCTGAGCGTATATATACGAAAGGAAGTCCTAAAACGTCTGCCACAATAGCACCGGGTGCAATAGCACCGGTTGCAACACCAGCAATAGCTTCAACGTTTGGATACTTTTCGAGAATGATTCTTGCAAACTCAATCTTAATAAAATTGCGAACATCGGGATAAGACATTATCTTTCTGTTGTCGCAATAGATTGGAGATTTCCAGCCTGACGCCCAGGTAAAGGGATTTGATGGCTGTAGCTTAATAGCTTTGATTTTTAAAAGTTTGTCAGCAGTTAGCTTTTCTACTCTGTTCATAATATCAATTTATCTTTTAGTTTTCAGAATTGGTGCAAAAATAATGGTTTTTATTGTGATAAGGGATGTTTTTGTCAAATAAATGATTAGTTCACCTTAAACCCTGTCTGCGCTATCAAATTGCTTCGCCAAGTGTTGCAATACTTATTTTGATTCCTTCTATCTCTGTAATTGTTATGGCACATGCTTCTAAAGTTGAGCCTGTGGTTATGATGTCATCTATGAGGAAGATGTGTTTGTTTTTAAACTCTTCGGGATTATTAACTCCAAATATTCCTTTCACATTTTCCCATCTTTGTGTCTTTGATAGCTTAGTTTGAGTGGGGTTGTTTATTATTCTAATCAGATTGTTTGTGCTTATGGGGATATTTGTGCTTTGTGATATGCCTCGGGCTATTATTTCGGCCTGATTGTATCCTCTTTTTTTAATTTTTTGAGGATGAAGTGGTACGGGCACAAGCAGGTCAACTGTTTCGAGAAAACCGCTTTGCATAAGTTCTTTACCAAACAGCCTTCCGAGGATAATGCCAATTTCTTTATTTTGTTTGTACTTAAGATCGTGAATAAGGGGCTGAAGTATTCCGCCTTTATTGAATTTGCAAAAAGTGGCAGCCTGCTCGAATGGGAACTTGCCGGCAAGTAGTTGTTCTGCCGAGTTATTGGTTTTTAAATGATTATTGGTTCTGGGTAGATTGTATAAACAGTTTAGGCATATATGCTTTTCCTGCTTGAGTAACTTTGTTTTGCAACTGATGCAAATATCAACAAAGAATGGTGAAAACAATTTTCTAATAAAATTTACCATGTGAAGTCTTCATTGGGTGAAATCTTATCAAGACATTTTATAATGTCATTCATCTCAAATCCTCTGCCCAGTGCAAATCTGATTACCTTGGCGCGTTTATCATATTCTGTGTTGCCCTTAACGCTTTTCATCTTTTGTTCAATTATGGGTTGCA
>CAZHWC010000016.1:16844-41003 GCA_964535975.1 uncultured Proteiniphilum sp.
GCACAAATATTCATCATTCTCGACAGAGCCTTTTCTTCTGATATTTGATTGTTCTGTTTTTTTTCCATTGTGTTTATATCTTTTCTGCTCTTATCATTCTGTTGTTTCCGTCAATATCTTTTCTTAGCTCCACATTTATAAACCCTTTCTCACGCAGCATACCTACAATTTCGTCTCCATGGCTTCGGTTTATTTCAAAATAAAGCTTTCCCCCAGAAACCAAACTGTTTGATGCAAACCTTGCAATTTGATTATAAAACAGAAGAGGGTTGTTGTTTGGGACGAAAAGTGCTAAATGTGGTTCGTAGTCCAGAACGTTTTCAAGCATTTCGTTCTTTTCTATTTCGGCAATGTATGGGGGATTGCTTACAATTACGTTGTACTTGGTTTCTGATTCATCAGTAATCAGTATGTCCTTAAGTTCGAATTGTACATTTGCCTTATTGTTTGAGGCATTTTGCTTTGCAACCTCAAGTGCACCATTAGATATATCCCATGCTGAGACTGATGCTAAGGGCAGATTGTGAGCAAGTGCAACGGCAATGCATCCGCTACCTGTGCCAATATCAAGTATTGAAATGCTTTGGTTGTTTTTATTATCATTAATAATCCATTCCACCAGCTCTTCTGTTTCGGGGCGCGGTATCAGCACCTCTTTGCTGACAGTGAATTGCAGATTATAAAAGTCGCTTACTCCTATTATATATTGTATGGGCTCTTTTGATTTTAACTTTTCCATAATATCTGATATAAGATGTGTCTGTTCATCAGATAAATCACTAAATTTGTGGGTCAGAGATTCAATAATAGATAGGTTAAGCTGTTTGTCAAGAATCAATTGTATGATGGCGGTTATTTCTCCATGTGTATAGTGAGGTGCTAATTCTTGTTTTATATAATCTCTGATATTTGGCATATGCTTGATAATGTTTTGAGTGTATTTAATATAGCAAAGATAGAAAAAATGATAATTGACGAAAAATATATGAGACGTTGTTTGCAGCTCGCCCGTAAGGGTTTGGGTTATGCAAGACCAAATCCATTGGTGGGGGCAGTTATTGTGGACAACGATGAGATAATAGGAGAGGGTTATCATAGAGAGTATGGTAAGGCGCATGCCGAGGTAAATGCAGTTAACTCTGTTAAAGACAGGTCTCGCTTGGCAACTTCCACAATGTATGTTTCTTTAGAGCCTTGTGCACACTATGGGAAGACACCTCCGTGTGCAGAATTGATTGTGAAGAGTGGTATAAGAAGGGTGGTGGTGGCCGCAACAGACCCAAATCCATCTGTTGCCGGAAAGGGCTTGGATATACTTAGAAGTGCCGGAGTGGAGGTTGTGTCTGGTGTGATGGAGGAAGAGGCTGTTGAGCAAAACAGGATGTTTAGAGTTAATCAGATATTGAAAAGACCTTATGTGATTTTGAAATGGGCTCAGAGTTCTGATGGTTTTATTGATAGGTGTAGAGCTTTGGGTAGTGGTGAGAATGCAACTGTTTTTTCAAATGTGCTTTCTTCAGCATTTGTGCATAAGCTTCGCACTGAGGTGCAGAGTATTATGGTAGGAACGAATACTGCTTTGCTGGATAATCCTAGTTTAACTGCCAGAAACTGGTATGGGCAAAACCCTGTGAGAGTGGTTATTGATAAAGAGTTTAAGATACCTGCAGGTAGCGCTTTGTTGGGTGGTGAAGCAGAGACTGTAGTAATTTCGGACTCAGATTGTGCTTCTAAGTATGAGGGAGTGAAGTATTTGAAAGTGGATTTAGATGCTAACTCTATAAGTAATATCCTAAAGGCTCTTTATGATGAGGGATACTACTCGGTTTTAATAGAGGGTGGTTCTGTTTTGTTGTCTAGCTTTATTGATCAAAATATTTGGGATGAGGCATTTGTGGAGATATCTCCTTTAATCTTAAACGATGGCGTTAGAGCTCCAAATTTAAATATTCAGAATGGTTGTATAAGGTTCTTTGGAGAAAATATTCAGCATCACTTAAAGAATAAAATAACTCAAAATATTAATTAAATGTGTGTATTGTTATGGTTTAAGCCGAAAATCTTTCTACTTTTGCAAAGCTTATACGTATAGTACATTATTTAATGAAACAAATGATATTGAAATATTTCAACCATTTATTGGGAGCGCTTATTTTGGGCTTAATGTTAGCATCATGTATAAAATCTGACTATGTTAATAGAGACCCATCGAAAGATGCACAAATTTATTCCTTTACTATTACATCACAGAATGATTCTAATAGTTATTTTAGTGAGTCGAAGTTTAGCATAGATCAGATTAACGGACGCATTTTTAATCGTGACTCTTTGCCTTATTTGTTTAATGTTGATAGTATTTCTGTAAGTATAGGTGGTGGCAGTAACTCCGGTTTCTCAAATATTGAAGTGAAATTGCGTGATGCTGATAGCACATATTCATGGAATGGAAAGGATTCTATTGCACTACATAGACTTAAATCAATAGAAACAACCGCTGAAGATGGTAAATCCAAAATAAAATATGAGATTTCTATTAATATTCATCAGCAAGACCCATATATATTTAATTGGACTAAGATTGATGAAAACTATATCAGTTCGTCAGTAGATGAGCAGAAGACAGTATCTTTCAAAAATAAATTTATTACATACTATAATATTGGTGGCGACATAAGAGCAGCGTCTTCTTCTGAGGGCGCAAGTTGGTCTAATCATGTTGTGACCGGTTTACCTGTTGGTGCTAAAGTTTCTTCAATAATTGCTGCAATGAATTCTCAGGAGTCAATGCTGTATTGTGTTGATGATAATGGCAAGCTTTATCACTCAGATAATGGGATTGAGTGGACTCAAATCAGTAGTGATTTTCCAATTTATGCTATATATGGTGAGTTGCCTTTTGTAACCGGAGAACATGCCATTTTATTGGCTGTTGAACATGGCGGTGAGGTGAAATTTGCCAGCACAGATGATTTTGTGACTTATAATGTAATGAATGGCTTGAAAGAGGGTATGCCTATAATGGATTTCTCTTCGGTAAGCATTAATAATCCAAAAGAATATGCATCAAAGTATATAATTGTATGTTCAGGTGTGGACATGGATGATAGTGTGAATAAAAAGCTTTGGATTCTTCAGATGAAAGATGGTGAGATTGCCACTATCGCAGAAAATATGTCAATGAATTCGGCAGAAGGAAGATTATTTCTTTACGATGATAACGTATATATGTTTGTTCCCGAAATGGTAACCGACGAAGATAATAAAGTGAGTTACGTTAACAAGTTCTATTTTTCTGCAAACTATGGATTGACATGGAAATGGGGCGGAGAGAATCAGACTGTTGACGAAGATTTCTTGTATAGAACAAAGGCTTCAGTTATTACTGATGCGGATAATTTTATGTGGATTTTTGGTGGAGAATCTAGGTCCGATGAGCAGATTGTTGATGTTTGGCGTGGTAGATTGAATAAGCTGGCTAAATAAATAGTATGTTATAAATACTATTATATGATAGATTACGTTTGAGAAAGACAAGTAAATCATATTTATAATGAATAAATTAATTTATGTCTATCTGTTATCGTTTTCTTTATGCTTGCTTTTTCCGGTCATAACTAATGCTCAGGAATATAAATATGAAATTGGAGGTGCATTAGGTAGCTCATTCTATATGGGTGATGCAAATAGAACAAAATTGTTTTTGCATTCTCATCCCTCAGTAGGTGTGATGCATCGGTATAATCTGAATTTGAACTGGGCAGTTAAGTCAAATTTTGTGCTTGGAAAGGTATCAGGCAATACAAAGGATTCAAAAAATGTATTCCCAAATGGTAATGAGGTAACTTTTGAAAGAACTTTCTTTGAGCTTGGAAGTCAAATTGAATTCAATATTTTTCCATATAGTGATATGTTCACGTATATGAATTCAAAAATATACTCTCCCTACCTTTTGTTAGGAGCGGGGATAACAATGGGGACAGGAAATGAGACATTTGTAAATGTAAATGTGCCCGTTGGGATTGGTATTAAGTATAAATTGAAGGATAGAATGAATATTGGTGCTGAGTTTACTGTTCGTAAACTTTTTGGAGATAATTTTGATGTTGTCGACAAATCGAACGAATTAAATTTGGATTCACCTTTTGGAATCAAAAGCAGTTTTATTAAAAACAAAGACCTTTATTCACTTGTGATGTTTTTCTTCACTTGGGAGTTTGGAGCGAAATATAAACCATGTTGTGGGGATAATTAAATAGAAGTTTTATGTCGCTGATTGACAAAATTGATATAAATAGAGTTCCGAATCATGTTGCTATCATCATGGATGGAAATGGACGATGGGCTAAACAACGTGGTCTGGATCGGGTTGAAGGACACCGCAAGGGTGTAGACTCTGTTCGAGATGTGGTTGAGGCAGCTGTGGAAGCTAATATAAAATGGCTTACCCTTTATGCATTTTCTACCGAAAACTGGCAACGACCGAATGAGGAGGTGGTGGCACTGATGAGCTTGATGGTAAAGGCAATTGCCAATGAAACTGAAAGCTTGAAGAAGAATGGTGTTAAACTTAAATTTATCGGAGATATTGATCGTTTGCCTCAAGAGACGCAAGACTCTGTTTATGCCAGCACAGAAGAAACCGCTAATGGAAATAAACTAACCTTGGCTGTGGCTATTAGTTATTCTTCAAGGTGGGAGATTGCTAATGTTACAAAGACTATTTGTTCTGATATTAATAATGGTGTTATTAATGAAGATGATATCAATGAGGATATAGTTGGTATGTATATAAATAACTTCAGTGTGCCTGATGTGGATCTTCTTATTAGGTCCGGTGGGGATATAAGAATTAGTAACTTTTTATTGTGGCAAGCTGCTTATGCAGAACTATATTTTACCCAGATTTTTTGGCCCGACTTTGATGGTGATGAGCTTTTAAAAGCTATTATCGAATTTCAGAAGAAGGAGCGCCGATTTGGGAAAACAAGTGAACAATTGGAATTATAGAACCTAAAATAGAATAAGATATTAACGCATTGATGCTAGATGCGTGTAAAATAATAATGATGTTGATGAAGAGATTTCATTTTGTTTTTGTTTTTGTTATTCTTTCTCGAATGTTGGTGTTCGGGCAAGTAGCAAACAATGATACTATACCATTGATTGAGTCAGAGGAACTGCCTGTGGTAAATTACTCTGCTACCCCAAAGAAATATATCATTGCTGATATTGATGTGACAGGTGTTGAAGGAACT
The DNA here is from genome assembly GCA_964535975.1 of uncultured Proteiniphilum sp. Classification (GTDB taxonomy): domain Bacteria; phylum Bacteroidota; class Bacteroidia; order Bacteroidales; family Dysgonomonadaceae; genus Petrimonas. Next base: position 22,100 of record CAZHWC010000016.1, read on the forward strand.
ATGTATGAGGATCAGCACTTTGTTTTGTTTGGATATTCCGGCCTGTCTATAGGACAGGAGGTTCAAATTCCGGGGGAAGATATCACTAATGCTGTAAAAAGATTCTGGAAGCTGGGTCTTTTTTCTGATACCAAGATACTTCAAACTAAGATTAGGGGTGATAGCGTTTGGTTGGAGATAAGGCTAACAGACCGACCTCGTGTTTCGGATATCAGATACTCGGGAATGAAAAAGAGTGAACGAGAGGATATTGAAAAGAAGGTGTCGATGGTAAAGGGTAATCAGATAACTCCCAACCAGATTAACAGTGCAAAGACAATAATTGAAAGATACTTTGACGAAAAGGGATTTGGCGATGCAAAGGTTTCTATCATGGAACGACCTGACGTGAGTGGTAAAAATATGGTTATCCTTGATATAGATGTTGACAAGAAAGAAAAAATAAAGGTTCGCAAAATTAATATCTCAGGGAATGAGGCATTGTCTGCTTCTAAGTTGAAATGGGCAATGAAGAAAACAAATGAGAAGGGTAATCTAAAGCATTTGTTTAGAACTAAGAAATATGTCGAGAGTTTGTATAAGGACGATAAAAAGAACTTGATTAATAAATACCACGAATTTGGTTATCGTGATGCTGAAATAGTCCGTGACTCTGTTTATAAAGTGGACGATAAAACTGTGGGCATTGATATAGTTGTTGATGAGGGACCTAGATATCATATAAGATCCATTAATTGGGTTGGAAATACTCAGTATAATTCTTATGATTTGAACAGAACTCTGAATATGAATTCCGGTGATGTGTATAATCAAAAGAAGCTTGCTGAAAGATTGATTAATGATGATGATGCTGCTATAAACCTATATCAAAATCAAGGATATCTTTTTTCAAATATTGATCCTATAGAGATTAATATTGAAAATGATTCTGTGGACTTGGAGCTTAGAGTAACTGAAGGTCCAAAAGCTACAATTAAAAAAGTGGTTATTCAGGGAAATGATCGTTTGTATGAAGATGTAATTAGAAGAGAGTTGCAAACCAAGCCGGGTGCAGTATATAGTAAGGAAGATATTATAAGGTCTATACGTGAAATTGCTCAGACCGGACACTTTGACCCTGAAAATTTACAGCCGGGTATAGTGCCTAATCAAGAGGATGGAACTGTGGATTTGACTTATCCGTTGACTTCCAAAGGTAATGATCAGATTGAGTTTTCTGCAGGATGGGGTGTTACCGGCTTGATTGGTAAGCTTAGTCTTAAACTTAATAACTTCTCTCTTAAAAATCTTATTGACAGAGATAACTATAGAGGAATTATACCACAAGGTGAGGGGCAAACCCTGATTCTTAGTGCTCAGACTAATGGTAGATATTACCAATCATATCAGTTCTCATTTATAGAGCCTTGGTTTGGAGGTAAAAGACCTAATAACTTCTCTGTTAATGGATATTACTCCAGATATACAGGATTGAACTCGGATTATTATCAGCAGAATAACCCTTATATGAATTCATACTATGGTGGTTACAACTCTTATTATAATAGTTATAATCCATACTATCAGGATATGATGGAGTTTTCGTATGACCCGAATGAGGTTTTTGAAATAATTGGTGCATCTATTGGTTATGGTAAGAGATTGAACTGGCCTGATGATTATTTCCAGATTATGGGTGAGTTGGGGTATCAGAGATATAACCTAAAGAATTGGACATCATGGAATCAATTCCCATTCTCAACCGGTAATAGTAACAGTGTTACACTTGGACTCACTCTTGCTCGTCATTCAACAGATAATCCTATCTATACTCGTATGGGATCAGAATTCACCTTAAGTGTGTCTGCTACTCCTCCATTCTCGTTAATTGATAATAGGGATTATGCTAAGATGTCTAACAGTGATCCTGCAAAATATTCATGGAATGAATATCATAAATGGAAATTTAAAGCTCGTACTTATACTCCTCTTGCACCGCTTACAATAAAGAGAACTCCGGTGCTGGCTACCAGGGTAGAATATGGTTTTTTGGGACACTATAGTAAAAATAAGCTTACTCCTTTTGAGACCTTCGATATGGGTGGTGATGGTATGAGTGGTTATTCTTCTTCGTTTGCAACCGAGAATGTAGCTTTGAGAGGATATGACAATAACTCTATCGCAACACAGGCAAGAGCATATACCAGATTGGGTGTTGAAATTAGATACCCACTTATTCTTGAGCCAAATTCTACTATTTATGCACTAGGCTTTTTAGAAGCTGGTAATGCATGGATAGATTTAAAAGACTTTAATCCATTTGATTTGAAACGATCAGCAGGTGTTGGTGCTCGTATATTCTTGCCTATGATTGGATTGATGGGTATTGACTGGGCATACGGTTTCGATCCTATTAAAGGTAGCAGAACCAGTAGTGGTAGTCAATTCCATTTCATTATTGGACAAGAATTCTAATCTTTTAATATAATTAACAGATTCATTTATAAACGAATTGATGTTTTATCAGTCTTTATATCTGTACAACAGTTTAAAAACGTAAGATTATGAAGAAAACATTTTTACTTTCAATATTATTGATGACTTTGTCATTTACTAGTAGTTATGCTCAGAAATATGCATTAATTGATATGGAGTATATCCTAAGTAAGATTCCCGCTTTTGAAAATGGAAATAAACAATTGGAGGGTTTATCTAAACAATGGCAAGACGAAGTGGACAAATCTGCTAAAGAGGTAGAGGCAATGTATAAGAAGTATCAGGCTGATCTTGTTTTTCTTGTAGGCGATGAAAAAACCAAACGGGAAAATGAGATTGTTGCTAAAGAAAATGAAATTAATAAACTGCGTGACTCATACTTTGGTAATCAGGGAGAGCTTTTTAAGAGAAGAGAAGCATTTATGAAGCCTATACAAGATGAGATATATGAGGCTGTGAAGGAAATTGCAACTGTGAATTCATATCAGGTGGTTCTAGACAGGGCTTCGGCATCAGCAATTATATTCGCATCTCCAAGTATAGATATAAGTGATCAAGTTTTAACACTATTGGGGTATTAGTAATCAAATATATATTACCTTTGTGCACAATTTTAAGAACTAACAAACATTATTTATTTAAATTATGACCAAAAAATTAATTGTTTTATTGCTTGCGATTGCTCCATTTGTGGCTTTTGCACAAACATCTAAGATAGCATATGTGAATGCTGGAGAGATTTTCAATCTAATGCCTGAAATTGATGAAGTTGAAAATCAATTAAGTAAAAAGCAAGAAGAAATTACTAAGAGCGGACAGGCTCTTGAGGCTGAGTTTAATAAAAAAGCAGAAGAGTTTCAAAAAACATTAGATACAGCATCTGAGTCAACAAAAGCTGACCAACAAAAACAGCTTGAGCAAATTCAGGAACGTTATCAGATGTTTCAACAGAATAGCTATAAAGAGATGCAGGAATTGCAGCAAAAACTTTTAGCACCGCTTCAGGAAAAGATCTCTAAAGCGATTAAGGAAGTGGGAGATGAGAAAGGATATGCGTATATTATTGATATTTCTACACAGAATTCACCTATAGTTTATATAAACGACGCTAGCGAAGATGCTACTTCATTGGTGAAAACTAAATTGGGTATTAAATAATATGTTTATTAAAACACTATAGTATTAGATTTAATATGAGAATAGGGTGTATCACTGAGCGTGAATACACCCTTTCTTATTTTCTTACATCAACTCCCCATAGGAGTTTATCTCTTAGAGTTTCATAGAATGTGTGACCTTTTCTTTTGACTACTTTGATGGTATGATCGGCTTTACGAACTATTATTTCTGTAGTTGTATCGTAAATCTTTGAATATCCATCTGTGGATACCAAGAATGTGTTGCTTCTGCTTTCTATCTTTATCTTTATCACTACATCGTGGTTCACAACAAGTGGCCTTGATGTTAAATTATGAGGGGCGATAGGAGATAATACCAGACTTGATGACTTGGGCATTAATATTGGTCCTCCAACGCTAAGTGAATAGGCTGTGGAACCGGTGGGTGTTGCAATAATTAATCCATCTGCCTGATAGGATGTTAGATAATCGTCATCAATATAGGTATGTAAGGTAAGCATGGATGATGTGTCTTGTTTAAGAATTGCAATCTCATTTAGAGCGTACTCAAAATTAATTTCTTGTTCAGTGGTGTTGGGGATAACTTTTAGAAGGGACCTTTCTTCTATCAGGTAGTTTCCGGTGAACAGTTCTTTAATTGTTTCTTCCAGATCATGAAAATTTATATCTGCCAGAAATCCTAGCCTGCCTGTGTTTATGCCAAGGATGGGTATGTCTGAATCTTTGATCTCCTTGGCTGTCCTTAAAAATGTTCCATCTCCTCCAATGCTAAGAGCTATATCTGCAACAGGTAGTTGGTTGTATCTAATACAAAGTTGTTTCATATCTTGTTTGCTTGTGTTTGAAAGAGAAGTAAACAGCTTGTTATTTATATATATATCAGATGTAAACTTGTTAAGAGTTTTACATACGCTGACAATCTGATCTTCTGATTGTTTTGCCTGATCGGCAAACTGGCTTCCGAAGAGTATAATTTTCATCTTAAGCAATCCGTTTTGTTGTTTGTTTTTTTCTTTTGCTGAATATTGTTTGAAGTTTAATACAAGAATTAATATTGGTCCTAACCTCAGCTTTTTCTACATATTTAGATAATACAATAGTTCGTCCAATCTTTCTTTGTGAGTGTCGGTAACCATTCCTTCTTTCATCCTGTAGTATATAACTTTGTAATTGAAGCGCTCAAAGCTCATGAGAACAGGAGAAATGTCTAAGAGATTGAGTTTTATTGAAATTAGCAATGTGTTTCCGTCAGCTATTGGTAGTACGAAAAGATTCATTACATGTGCATTGTTGCTCTCTACTATTCTGGCAATGTCAGTAAGTGTATAGTCTATCAAAGGTACTTCAATTATTAGCATTGAATTCTCTGTGTCTGATAGATCTATAAAGTTTTCAGCTGTGAATGATACTGACTGCTTATCTATTTGGTTGCTGATAAAATCTTTCATCTGTTTTCTTAGGCAAAATCGTTAATTCGTGCTATTTTTGTAACTAAATACAAAGATGCTAAATATTTTGCGTAAAAAACAGAATTGAACTTTTTGTTTTAAGCGTGAACTCTATCTAATGTTATAGGTTATTAATTTAGCAAGATTATAAAGAACAAAAATAATGACAAAACTTAGTGTAAATATTAATAAGGTAGCAACAATAAGAAATTCAAGAGGAGGCAATATCCCTGACTTGTTGCAAGTTGCGATTGATTGCCAAAAGTTTGGAGCTGATGGAATAACTATTCATCCGCGCCCTGATGAGAGACACATTAGGTATGCAGATGTTTTTGATTTGCAACCCAGAGTTACAACAGAATTCAATATAGAGGGTAATCCAACACCTAAGTTTATTTCGCTAATTGAAAGAATAAGACCAAACCAGGTTACTCTTGTTCCAGACTCTGATGATGTCTTAACTTCAAATGCAGGATGGGATACTATTGTGCATAAAGATTTCTTGACTGATGTGGTAAACGAGTTTCAAGCTATGGGAATAAGGACTTCAATTTTTGTGGACCCTGACCCAGAGATGATTAAGGTGGTGTCTGAGATTGGTGCTGATAGAATAGAGCTTTTTACAGGCCCATATGCTGAAAACTATATTAAGGACAGAGATGCAGCAGTAGCTCCTTTTATTGAGGCAGCAACATTGGCGAAGAAGTTGGGTCTTGGGGTAAATGCAGGACATGATTTGAACCTAGAGAACTTGAATTTTATTTATAAAAGTATTCCTTGGTTAAAGGAAGTGTCAATTGGACACTCACTAATAAGTGATGCGCTTTATTATGGTTTGGAAAAAACTATCAAGGCCTATAAAAATTGTTTAAATACAGACACAGAGATAGATAAATAACAAAATAGTACTATTTTTACGTCTTAAAATTTTAATATTGACATAATGACTCTGTTACAAATTACATCGCTTCAGGATACTGCCCAGCATATAGGGCAAATTGCTACAGAAATGGAAGCTCAAACTACTATGAATGCTTTAGATCTTGCATTTAAAGGGGGGTGGATAATGATTGTTCTGCTAGTGCTTTTATTGTTGTCCATTTTTGTGCTTATAGAAAGGACTTTGGTTATAAATAAGGCAAGCAAGGAAGACAATTCTTTCATGAATCGTATTAAAGATTATATATTGGATGGTAAGATAGAGACAGCTCTTTCTCTTTGTAAGAGTACCGATACTCCTTCTGCCAGAATGGTCGAAAAGGGTATAACAAGATTGGGAAGACCAATGACTGATGTGATGTCTGCAATTGAAAATCAGGGTAACATTGAGGTGTCTAAACTTGAGAAGGGGCTGCCTGTATTGGCTACTTCTGCCTCGGGGGCTCCAATGATTGGTTTTCTTGGAACTGTAACGGGCATGGTTAAGGCATTTATGAGTATGGCTAGTGCAGGAGCTAATGTCGATGTTAATATATTGTCTACAGGTATCTATGAGGCACTTGTTACGACAGTGGGTGGTCTTGTTGTTGGAATTATTGCTCTGTTTGCATACAATTACCTTGCTACTAGGATTAAAGGGATTGTAAACAAATTGGAGATGAGAATAATGGAGTTCTTGGATATATTGAACGAACCGGCAGCATAGGCATTTTTAAATATTGAAGTAAAGAAGAACTCTTAATAATAAGCAAATGGCATTAAAACAAAGATTCAATTTGGAGGCAAACTTTAGTATGGCATCAATGACTGACGTCATATTTCTGTTGCTTATTTTCTTTATGATTACATCAACGATTGTTGTTCCAAACTCAATAAAAGTATTATTGCCTAAATCTCAACAGCAAGCACAGGCAAAACCTATAACCAGAGTTACAATTGATAAGGACTTGACTTATTATGTTGCTAATGCAAATGAAAGGGAAAGAGCCGTGACCTTTGATGAGCTTACCCCATTCTTGCAAATGGCTTATACTAACGATCCTGATATATTTGTAGCACTATATGCTGATGAAGATGTCCCATATAGAGAGATTGTGAAGATTCTTGATGTTGCAAATAAGAATAAATTTAAAATGGTGCTGATGACAAGACCTAATTAAGTTTGTTGTCTGTATTGCATAAAAAATATATATGAAATTGACTAGAGAGGAAATAGGTGGAATTATAGGGACAGGTATCTTTTCAATACTGCTCCTTTTAATTCTTATATTCTCTTATTTTACATTGATGTCAGTGCCTGATGAGCTAGAGGGAATACCTGTCATGTTTGGTAACGTTGAAAGTGCATCCGGTAATATTGAGTCCCCATATAATGAAGTTGTCACCGAGCCTTTAGTCAATAAGCCTCAGATACCTGAATATGCACCCGAGCCCCCATTGATTGCTCAGGATAGCGAGCCTACAATAGACGTGAGTGCTAAACGCGAGGAAGAGAGAAAGAAGGCTCAACAGATTGCGGAAGAGAGAAGATTGGCTCAGCAGAGAGCTGAAGAGCAACGAAGACGTGAGGAGGCTGAAAGGAAACAACGTGAAGAGCAAGAGCGCAAGAGTAGGGAGATAAGCCAACAGATGAGCGGACTATTTGGAGAATCTGCCGGAAGTCGTGGTGAGTCTGAAGGTTCAGGAACTCAGGGGGTGTCAACGGGTAATGATAATAAAGGTGCCACTACCGGAGTGGGTGGTATAGGCTCATATAACTTGGGTGGTCGTAGTCTTGGGCGAGGAGGATTGGCGCAGCCAAGTTATTCTGCAAATGACTATGGAACGGTAGTGGTTAACATTACTGTTGATCCTCAGGGAAATGTAATCCAGGCATTAATAGGGCAGGGCACAAATACGCCAAATAGTTCTTTGAGGGAGGAAGCTAGAAGAGCTGCCTTAAGGACTAAATTTAATTCTACTACTTCTGTGAATAACCAAAATGGGACTATTACTTATAGATTTAATCTGAAGTAGTTTTTATTTGTGAGTCTCCAATATTCTGGTTATATTGTTTCCAAAATTTAATCGTTTAATTTATCAATAAATCATTTTAAATATGAAGAGTGTTGCATTGTTTTTAGCTAATGGTTTTGAAGAAATTGAAGCGTTGGGAACTGTTGATATTTTGAGAAGAGCAGGTATCGATGTAGTGACTACGTCGATTTTGGATAAAAAAGAGGTCGTAGGAGCTCACAATATGACAGTAGTTGCCGACAAGTTATTCACTGAACTGGATTTTGAGAAAATAGATGTGTTGGTGTTACCCGGTGGGATGCCTGGTGCAAAACACCTTAATAAGCATGAGGGACTTAAGAGTAAAGTTAAAGAGTTTGCTCTTAAAGGAAATAATGTAGCTGCAATTTGTGCCGCACCAATGGTATTGGGTGGACTGGGGTTGTTGGAAGGGAAGAAAGCTACATGCTACCCGAGCTTTGAATCATATTTGCTAGGTGCTGAAGCCACTTCTGAAAAAGTGGTGGTAGACCAAAATATTATAACAGGAAAAGGTCCTGCATTTATGTTTGACTTTGCGCTGCAATTAGTGGAAATAATTTCAGGGAAAGAAAAAATGGAAGAAGTGCGAAGTGGATTATTGCTTTAGTTATCTATAATAATATTCATTGACCTGAAATAATATAAATATAAAGGTCATCTCAATTATAAGGTGCAAAGAGTTGGTAATTAGCTAAAAACCAATTATCTTTGCACCGTTTTTTATATTAAAATATAAAGTCTAACTTATTTAATTACAAATTTATTATTCAACAAATGACAGACAACTTAAAAACATTGGCTCCCCTTGCGGATTTCGATTGGGAAGCTTACGCTAAAGGTGAGGTTTATACTAAAGAGGTAAAGGAACAACTTGCTGAAAGCTACGAAGGAACTCTTAATAAAATTAATGACAAAGAGGTCGTTAATGGTGTTGTTACCTCCATGAACAAACGCGAAGTAGTTGTAAATATAGGCTACAAATCAGAAGGTGTAATTTCAATGAACGAATTTCGTTATAACCCTGAATTAAAAGTGGGCGACGAAGTAGAAGTATATATTGAAAGCCAAGAAGACAAAAAAGGACAATTAATCCTATCTCACAAGAAGGCACGTGCATCTCGCTCTTGGGATCGTGTTAATGCTGCTCTCGAAAACAATGAGGTTATCAAAGGTTACATCAAATGTCGTACGAAAGGTGGTATGATTGTTGACGTATTTGGTATTGAAGCATTCTTGCCAGGTTCACAAATTGACGTTAAGCCAATTCGTGACTACGATATCTTTGTTGATAAGACAATGGAATTTAAAGTTGTCAAGATTAATCCTGAATTCAAAAACGTTGTTGTTTCACATAAAGCTCTTATTGAAGAAGAACTTGAGCAACAAAAGAAAGAAATTATTTCTAAACTTGAGAAAGGTCAAGTACTTGAGGGTATTGTTAAGAACATCACTTCATATGGAGTATTTATCGACTTGGGTGGAGTTGACGGTTTGATCCATATCACAGACTTATCATGGGGTAGAATTCAACATCCTGAGGAGGTTGTACAACTTGACGAAAAGGTTAACGTTGTTATTCTTGACTTTGATGATGAGAAAAAGCGTATTGCTCTTGGAATGAAACAACTTGTGCCACATCCATGGGATGCAATGGACGATAATTTGAAGGTTGGTGATATTGTTAAGGGTAAAGTTGTGGTTATTGCCGACTACGGTGCATTTGTAGAAGTAGCTCCTGGAGTTGAAGGCTTAATCCACGTTTCTGAGATGAGCTGGACTCAACACCTACATAGTGCACAAGATTTTGTGAAAGTTGGAGAAGAGGTTGAGGCAGTTATATTAACTCTTGAGCGTGAAGAAAGAAAAATGTCTCTTGGTATCAAACAGCTTAAGCCAGATCCATGGGAAGATATTGAAGTGAAGTATCCTGTTGGAAGCACTCATTCTGCAACTGTACGTAACTTTACTAATTTTGGTGCTTTTGTTGAAATCGAAGAAGGTGTTGAAGGCTTAATCCATATTTCAGACTTGTCATGGACTAAGAAGATTAAGCATCCAAGCGAAGTAACAGAAATTGGTGCTGCTATAGATGTTCAGGTTCTTGAAATTGATAAGGATAATCGTCGTTTGAGTTTAGGTCACAAACAGCTAGAGGAAAATCCATGGGATGTATTTGAAACTATCTTTACTCCGGGTTCTGTTCATGAAGGTACTGTTGTTGAGTTTGTTGACAAAGGTGCTTTGATTTCGTTACCATACGGCGTCGAAGGTTTTGCAACTCCAAGACATTTGGTTAAGGAAGATAACTCTCAAGCTCAGGTAGATGATAAGTTAGAGTTCAAAGTAATTGAATTTAACAAGGATGCTAAGCGTATTATTGTTTCTCATAGCAGAGTGTTCGAGGATGCTCAAGGTGGTTCTTCAGATGATAGCAAAAAAAGTGCTAGACGCACAAAAAGAGATGACCAACCAGCTGCATCTATGCCTGCTGTAGAGAAATCAACTCTTGGTGATATTGAAGAACTTGCAGCTCTAAAAGAACAATTGAATCAAAAAGCAATTGACGCTTTAAAGAGTAAAGAAGATAATGCTGCTGATGCTGAATAATAGCAAAATAGCTTTTTGAATATTATTTTGTGTATTCAGAATATAATTTTAAAGGGCTGCCTCAATGAGGTGGCCCTTTTTGGCTCTTGACCATATAAGTTGTAATATGGAAAAATTGTATTGCGTGAGATAGAAGTGTTTATGTGTTTATTTATTGAAAGGATATAATAGGTGTGTTTAGAATGATTGCACAATAAAAAATCCGTAAGATTGAATTATTAACTTCAAACTTACGGATAAATTACTTGAATTGTATCTTAAATAAATAATCAGAAATAATTATTTATGGGATAGTTTATTGATTATTGTCACCTGAATTAATCATTTTAAATTCAGTAGATGAGGTGAAAGCATTTTGCACTTTAACAGGATTGCTGTCTTCTCCAATTTTGTTATAGTATAAGAATTCTATTTTAACTTCACTATTTTTGTTCTCCAAAAAGTTGTCTCTTATATATTTCATGTTTACAGCAATGATATCTACTGTTGTTTCTTCTTTAGCGTTCTCTTTAGCTTCTTCTACTAGATTAAATCTAATGTCAACCGTTAAAGTCTCAGGGCTTTCTTGCTCTGTTGCTCTAAGATGGAATGAGATATCGAACTTCTCACCTTCTTTATGTTCTAGTGCATAATTGAATAGCATATAGTCATCAAGATAGGCTCCATTTGTGTCATACTGAATTCCTGCAATTTGCTTAATTGCTGCTCCCTGATTCTCACTTACAGGTTGTAGAGTAAGTGCTCTGTTGTCTATATCTTGTGCATCGCCTAAGATTACGACATTATAGATTCTGGCATTTTCACTTCCTGTATCGGCGAATCCATATTCTTCGTCCCATGTATAAGTGAACGCTTTAAATGTCCCTGGTTGCATCATTTTAATCTTTGCGGAAGTAATAGCATTACCACTTAGGGTTCTTCCATATACGATTCCGTTGTATTGTTTGATGTAAACAATAGAACTTTCTGTAAAGTTGCTGTTTCCACTACCTAAACATGATGAAAGGGTTAGTCCGAAAGTTATTACACTTAGAAATAAAAAAAGTTTTTTCATATTTATAGTTGTTTAAAAATTATTTGAAATCAAATCTAATACCCGCATTTAGGTCAAGCATTATTTTCTTATCAGAATATATAGTATTGTATTTATAATTATTCTTATCAATATTTTCTGCTTCAAAATAGTATGCTCCACCAATTTTTGCATATAAGTTCAATCCCTTATATATTGGGTAGCTGGCTCCGAATCCTGCATTTATTGAAAATTGTGGTTTTTTAAGCGTAATCCTATCATATTGATATTCTTGCGACTTGTTATTAATAGCATCCGAAATACCTTGATCAATTCCTTTATAGCTTCCATATTTACCATATAGGTCTTTTTCAATCATCCCTCCAATAGAAGCAAAAAGACTTAATTTGCCTAAATCAACAAAGTTGTAGTTTAGGTTTATTGGTATTCCTAAGTAATGTAGGTGCTGAGTTTCTTGGTTAATGTATACTGTACTGCTATTTGTTGATTTTGAGTATAAGTAAGAATATGAAATACCTGACTCAATATATATTCTGTCAATTATTCTTTTAGAGAATGTAAGACTTGCTCCAATTGGTTGGGAGTGTATCATTTCTGCTTTGTTTCTTGACACAGCTTTGTTCATTAGTATTGTGTTTAAGTTATCTGCAGTGCTTGAATACATTAGGTTGTTTGTTTTATTTTGTACTTCATTACCTGAACTTTCACTACTTGAACTTCTAAGTGTCATTGGACTATTTGCTATATGTTGTGATGGTGTAAGTCCACCTCTAGCATTAAGTGCCATCCTTATTGGTTTATTCTTTTTAGAGATAACAGATTCTTCTTCAGCAAACAAGTTGATATTACCTGCTTCTTGTAAGTCCTTAATTAGTCTGTTAATTTCTTCTTGACTTATTTTATCCTGATTATCTAGTTGATTTGAATTATTATTGCCATCATAATGCGTTGGCTCTTCAAACTTATAAGGCTCTTCAGAAGACATAATATACTCTAGTATTTCTGCCTTTTGGTTAGATTTCTTTGTTTGTATAGTATAAACAAGATGCTGGGTATTATTTTTTTTCAGTCGAGTGTCATGATAATCTGAGTCTTGATTGTTATCTCTCAAGTTTACTTTTTCTGAATCATTTGTTGAATTAGAAATAGCTTCAGCAGTTCGAGTTTGGGTATTATCTAAATCCTTGTATGTATTCAAAAATAATGTGCCTGTGATAAGTACTATTGCAATTGCAGCAACAGAGCCAATATACCAATTCCGTCTGATAATTGCTGAACGTTTTTTCTCATTTAGTGAGTTTTCAATTTTATTCCAGCTACCTTCAGGGATAATGGTTTCAAAATCACTAAATAATGATTTTAAATGCTCCTTATATATATCTTCTTTATTATTCATATAATTATAAAAACTCCTTTTTTAAGATAGTATTTATTCTCTTTTGTAAAAACTCTTTTGCTCTAAAGAACTGAGATCTTGATGCCCCTTCCGTAATTCCAAGCTGAGATGCTATATCCTTGTGGGACATATCTTCAAATATCACAAGATTAAATACAGTTCTGTATCCCTCAGGCATATCTTGAATGATATTTAAAATATCATTTCGTGAAACGTCACCAATTTCAAGAATATCTTCTTCAATTTCATCAGTTAATATTTGGTCATCTTTTTGATAATCATTATAGATAGATATCTTTTTCTGTTCTAGTCGATAATTTTCAAGTGCAATATTTACAAAAACCTTTCTAAGCCAGCCTTCAAAAGATCCTAAATCTTTAAAAGAGGCAATTTTTTGAAAAACTTGTATGAACCCGTCATGTAACAAGTCTCTTGCAGTTTCATAGTCCCTACTATATCGCAAACACACAGCCATCATCTTTGGTGCGTACCTTTCATATAACGCTTTTTGGGCATTACGGTCACCTTTTTTACATGCTGTTATTAACTGCGAATCATTCATGCCTCAAGCTTTCAATATAATAGATGAATTTAATAAGAAAACGTTGCATGGTTTCTCTTGTTAAATTCATTGTTTGTGATTTATTAACTGATTAGTCTTAAATACCTGCAATTTAATGATTTTGGGACTAATTATTTAGTTAAATCGAAATCTTTATTTTATGATAATTGAATATGCAAATATAGCCATTTGTTCTCTACATACATCAATGAACTTAGAAAATAGATTTGAGCTCTAGTTGTTCTTTTATATGGCTGTATGTAATAAAAGGCAACAAACTGAAAAAGAATAAACAACGCGTTGTATTCTAATGCTTTTTTCTTAATTTTGCTCTATAATCAATAAATACGCAAATAATGAAAGATTTTTTCAAGATGATGTTAGCTTCGGCACTTGGATTTATAGCTGCAAGCTTTCTTTTCTCACTTATCCTTATGATTACTTTGTTTGGCCTCTTGGGATCGCTATCTGATTCCATAGCTAATCAGTCTGCATTTTCTTTACAGAATAACTCTATTCTACATTTGCGTTTAGATGGGGTTGTTCAGGAGAGAGTGCCTGATAATGATCCTTTTACAGAGCTGATAGGTGGGCCGGCTACTATTGTTGGGTTGAATGATATTGTAGGGGCAATCAGGAAAGCAAAGAATAATGATAAGATTAAAGGAGTATATATTGATTCCAGAATGATGTCTGCATCAAATGCTACTTTGGCTGAAATTAGAAATGAACTTATTAGTTTTAAAGAGAGTGGTAAGTTTATTGTTGCGTATGCTGATAACTATTTGCAAAGTGCATATTATATTTCTTCTGTTGCAGATAAGATTGCAATTAACCCACAAGGTGCGCTTGACTTGCATGGACTATCATCTACGCCTCTCTTCTATAAAGATGCCTTAGATAAACTTGGAGTTAAAATGGAGTTGTTTAAAGTGGGTACATACAAGTCTTATGCGGAACAATATACTCAGAGAGAAATGAGTGAGGCAAATAAAGAACAGGTGAGTTCTTTTTTGTTTGATATATGGGGAGAAATGAAGGATGATATTGCTCATTCAAGAGGATTGACTTGTGAGGATATTGATGGTATTGCCGATGATTTTCCAATGTTTAAAAATGTAGATTACTTGATTACTAATAATCTGGTTGACACTATATTGTATGAAAGTGAAATGAAGAGCTATTTGCGTGATCTTGTCGGGGTTCCAAAAGATGCTAAAATACCAACAGCTACAATCGCTGATATGAAGACTATAAAAACTAAAAATATAAAGAAGTCTTCAAATACAATTGCTTTATTATATGCAGTTGGAGGTATCAGCTCCGGTAGTGGTGCTAATGGTATTCAGGATAAGTATTTAATTAATCAAATAGAAAAGCTTCAAAAAGACAAGGATGTGAAGGCAGTTGTTTTGAGAGTTAATTCTGGCGGTGGAAGTGCTTACGCCTCAGAACAGATATGGAAAGCGATGGAAGACTTGAAAAAAGAGAAACCTGTAGTCGTGTCAATGGGTGATATGGCAGCATCGGGTGGATATTATATTTCATGTAATGCTGATAGAATTGTTGCTAGTCCTACTACTATTACTGGCTCAATAGGAATATTTGGCTTGTTCCCAAATGTATCGAAAACGCTAAGCAAGTTGGGTATTTCTTCAGATGTGGTTAAGACTAATGAATTATCAGATTTTGGTAATATTTCGCGTGGATTTAATGACAAGGAATCAGAGTTGCTTCAATCATATATTGACAAAGGGTATGACTTGTTTTTAACAAGGTGTGCAGATGGAAGGGGAATGCAAAAAGATAGTTTGGCTAAATATGCTGAAGGGCGTGTTTGGACTGGAAAACAAGCCAAAGAGATTGGCTTAGTAGATGAGCTAGGTGGAGTAGAAGATGCTATTAAAATTGCTGCAGACTTAGCAAATTTGGGTAAGAGCTATGCTGTATATGAATATCCTAAAATGAAGAATAAATTTGAGGAGCTTTTAAATAAGAATAAAGAGGAGCTTGTGACTAAAGCTGCAAAAGAATGGCTTGGTGATAATGTTGACTTGTTTCTAATGCTTAAAAATCAGAATGAACAGGAGTTTATTCAGGCTCGAATTCCTTATGAATTGAATATAAAGTAGAGAAGGTTGTTGCATATATGAAATTACCAAGTTCCCAAATAAAAGTGCTGTTGCTTCCACTATCATGGTTGTATGGGGCTATTGTTGGAATCCGTAATTGGCTTTATGATATTAATTTTTTAAAACATAAGAAATTTGAAATTCCGGTTATATGTGTAGGAAACATTACGGTTGGAGGAACAGGTAAGACTCCACATATAGAGTATTTGATAGAATTGTTGTCAGAAGAGTTTAAAGTGGGGGTGCTTAGTCGTGGTTATAAACGTAAGAGTAAAGGATTTAGGGTTGTAAATGTTGATTCTACTGCTGATGAAGTCGGTGATGAGCCTCTGCAAATAAAACGTAAATTTCCAAAAGCGTTTGTTTATGTGGATAAGGATAGAAAGAAAGCAATAGAAAATATATTGTTATTTGATGAAAAGGATCGTCCTGATTTGATTTTGCTCGATGATGGATTTCAGCACAGACGAGTAAGCCCTTCCTTATCAATTCTCTTAATTGATAGTAATCGGCCGATTCATGAGGATTGCTTATTGCCTGCCGGTCGGTTAAGAGAATCATTTAATGCAAGATATCGAGCTTCAATTGTAATATATACTAAATGTAAAGACGATGTGTCCCCTTTAGATCTAAGAATTCTAGAATCAGACTTAGACTTATATCCTTTTCAGAAGCTCTATTTTACTACTTTTAATTATGGAGAGATAAGACCTTTGTCTTTGAGAAATGATTGCGATGTTGACTTAAGTTCTAAGGATGTGCTCTTGGTTACAGGTATTGCTTATCCGCAACCATTAGTGGATTATTTGTCTGAACGGACAAAGAGCCTTGAGCTGATGGAGTTTCCTGATCATTATTCTTTTAAGGTAGAGGATATTAATAGCATTATGATAAAGTTTAAAAATATTGATTCTAAAGAGAATAATAAAATTATTATTACTACAGAGAAAGACGCAACACGCTTTTGTTCAATGACGTTAGAAGATAGTGTGAAGGATAATATTTTTTACATTCCAATAAAAGTAGTATTTTTAAAGAGTAAAGATAAAGAATCATTTAATAAAAAAATTTTCAAACATGTTAGAAACTATCAAACAAACAGCTGATTATTTGAAGGGAAGAATTGGTGATGTTCCCAATGTTGCTATTATTTTAGGTACAGGGTTGGGTGAATTAGCAAATGAAATCAAAGATAAAACGGAGATTCCTTATACAGAAATTCCAAACTTTCCTGTCTCAACTGTTGAAGGGCATAGTGGAAAGCTAATTGTAGGCTCTTTAGGCAGTAAAAGAGTTCTTGCTATGCAGGGACGTTTTCATTATTATGAGGGATATAATATGAAGCAGGTAACCTTTCCGGTAAGAATTTTTAAAGCACTTGGAGTAGAGTTTTTATTTGTGTCTAATGCGGCAGGAGGGATGAACTCCTCATTTGACGTTGGTGATATAATGTTGATAGAAGACCATATAAATCTTTTTCCGGAGCATCCTTTGCATGGCAAAAACCACGAGGAACTAGGTACTCGCTTTCCCGATATGAGTGAGGCTTATAACAAAGAGTTAAGACTAATGGCAATGTCCATTGCCAAAGAAAAAAATATTAAACTACAGCATGGAGTTTATATTGGTTTAACTGGGCCTACTTTTGAAACTCCTGCAGAATACAACTGGTTGCGAATTATTGGAGGTGATGCTGTTGGTATGTCAACTGTCCCAGAAGTAATTGTTGCAAATCATGCTAGAATGAAAGTGTTGGCCTTTTCAATTATTACTGACCTTGGTGTCATTGGTAAGATAGTAGAAGTATCTCACGAAGAGGTGCAGGAAGCTGCTAAAATTGCACAGCCCAAGATGGCAGAAATTATGCGCACAATTTTAGAGCGTATATAATTGAATCATCAAATAATTCAGTAAACAGGTAAACATAAACTCTATGTTTACTTGTTTATTTTTTGTCTAATAAATAATTTTCGTTATGCGTACAGAAATATCAACATTAGGAGAGTTCGGATTAATTAAACACCTAACGCAGAATATTAAGATTTCTCAACCCACAACTGTTAAAGGTGTTGGAGATGATGCGGCTATTATTAATAATGAAGGAAAGCAAACCTTGATATCAACCGATTTATTGCTTGAGGGTATACACTTTGATTTGATTTATACACCTCTTAAACATTTGGGATATAAAGCTGCTGTTGTAAATTTTTCTGATATTTATGCAATGAATGGTACACCGGAGCAAATAACCGTTTCAATTGGTGTGTCAAAAAGATTTTCTGTTGAGGATCTGGAGGAGTTTTACTCAGGTATTCTTCTTGCTTGTCAAATTTATAATGTTGATTTAGTAGGAGGAGATACTACAACTTCTTTAACGGGCTTTACAATTTCTGTTACATGTGTTGGATCTATTGATGCAAATCGGGTAGTGTATAGAAATGGAGCAAAAGATACAGATCTTATTTTTGTTTCCGGTGACTTGGGTGCAGCGTATATGGGGTTGCAGTTGCTAGAGCGTGAAAAACTTGTTTTTTCAGGACATGAAGAACAACAACCTGACTTTGGTGGAAAAGAATATATTTTAGAACGTCAGTTAAAGCCTGAGGCAAGAAAGGATATAGTTGGGTTTCTATTTGATAAGAATATAATTCCTACATCAATGATTGATATTTCCGATGGTTTATCTTCTGATATTTTGCATATTTGTGAACAAAGCAATGTTGGTTGCAGAATTTACGAAGAGCGACTACCAATTGACTTTCAGACTGCTTCTATGGCGGAAACATTTAATATGAATGTATCCACAGTGGCTCTTAACGGGGGAGAGGATTATGAACTTTTATTTACAGTTCCGATTGCTCTTCATGATGAGGTTCTGATGATACCGGGAGTGCATCTTGTCGGTCATATTACAGCAAAAGAAGATGGTAGGAAGTTGATAACCCGAGACAATGCAGAGATGGAATTGAAAGCTCAGGGATGGGCGCAGTTTGCGGATTAATAAAAAAAATGATTTTTGTGTTGTAAAGTTTTGTTAGTTTGAAAAAAGGAGCTATCTTTGCAATCGCAATTCAGAAATGATGGTGCCATAGCTCAGTTGGTAGAGCAAAGGACTGAAAATCCTTGTGTCCCCGGT
>CAZHWC010000017.1:0-10664 GCA_964535975.1 uncultured Proteiniphilum sp.
TATTGTTAGTATCCAGATAATGCCACCAATCCATAGGATTAGAATGCCACTGCCATTGTAAGCCAAGAGTTTTAAAATCAAATTCATCACTGTCAGCAGGTGTCATTATTGGAGATGTAGCACCTGTATTAGGTTTTTTATAAACCATCACAGGCTCACCGGTTCCGGTATTATTTTTATCAACACCCATCACAGGCCAGTCGCCATTCCATTTCATTGGTTGCAAGTGTACAATTCTACCCACTGTGCCCACATCCTGAAAGTGATAGAACCAGTCTTCGCCTTGCGGAGTGTCAACCCATGCTCCTTGGTGAGGACCATTAATTTCTGTATTGCCCTGTGCCAAAACTACTTTTCGCTCATATGGACCATAAATCTCTTTTGAACGCAATACTACTTGCCATCCTGTAGAAACTCCACCTGCCGGTGCAAATATGTAATAATAACCATTGCGTTTATAGAACTTAGGACCTTCAATAGTTGGGTCAATATCGTGTCCGTCATATATAATTCTGCTTGGGGTGATTACCTTAGTTCCCTCGGCATTCATCTCAGCAATTGTCAAAACACTCTTGATTCCTGCACGACTGCCGGCATAAGCGTGAACTAGATATGCTCTTCCATCCTCATCCCAAAAAGGACATGAATCAATAAGTCCTTTTCCTTCTTTCACCAATACGGGCTTCTCCCATTTACCGGCAGGATCTTTTGTTTTAACCATAAAAACACCAAAATCAGGGTCACCATAATATATATAGAACTCATCATCATGATAACGAATTGCTGGTGCCCACACACCATTTCCATGTTGTGCTTTAGAGAAATGATCATCAGGATCGAGTCTGTCAATTGCGTGACCAATAAGCTTCCAGTTTACCATATCTGTCGAATGGAGAATAGGTAGCCCCGGAACACAGTTGAAGCTGGATGCAGTCATATAATAATCATTGCCTGCACGACAAACATCCGGATCAGAATAATCTGCAAACAGAACAGGGTTTTTATATGTTCCATTACCTAAGTCACTAACCCATGCTTTAGAAACATTAGTTTGAGCATATATATTAGTGATATTAAAGAATAGAAATAGAGCAAGAACAGCTCCGGTAAAGAATATATTTTTTTTCATTTTATAATTAATCAAATATTGTTTTACATTAAAAAAGTCATTAGAATAAGACTTAAATATCAATTAAGCAATAAATCACCTAATACAGATTTTGTAGTATACTTTTTAGCTTCCTTGTCTGTTAGAACTTTTGCCCACGAAACTCTTTGACTTGTACTAGCACCGGCTCCGGTATTCTTATACTCGTAATAACGAGTTGTGGATTCATTTTCCACTTTTCCCCAATTATGCCATCCTTCAGGTCTAATCTCAGCGGGAAAGTCACAGTTCATAAACAAGGTCATTGCATATCCACGCCAGGGTCGTCCCAGATACATTGCTGTCACACCATCGGCTACAGACACTTTGCATTTATTAAATATATATCCAAACTCAACATCTTTCGGAGTACTTGCAGCTGTGATATATGAATTTCGTTTGCAATGTATATCACACTCTTCAAACCATGCTGTAGAAGGTCCGAAAATAAAATCAGTAGTACCTTCGATATAACAGTTTTGGAAATAATGTCTTCCTTTTTTTCTGCCTGTATATATTGTATCCTGATTTCCCAAGAAAATACAGTTTATAAAAACAAGCCCATCTCCTTCTGTGTGAAGAGCTACCGCCTGGCCAACTGTGGGTGCATTATTCTCAACCGTAATGTTTTCCAGCAGAATATTACTTCCTCTTATCTGAAGAGTATAGCTTTTAAACGTACCCATGTTATTAATATTAGCATGGTCGTTGTTGGTAATAATTGTCTTGTGTTTGTCCTTACCAACAATCTTCAGGTCTGTGATATAATCGGGAATAACTACTTTTTCATAATATGTCCCCTCTTCTATGTATATCACATTTGACCAATCAGGATCAAAAGCTCTGACTGCATCTACAGCCGCCTGTATAGTCTTGAAGTCTCCTTTGCCGGATTTGTCAACAACAAAACGTTTGATTGGTTTATTGCCAATATCTTTAACAACCCCAACTTCTGCACTCGAAAGTGCATAGATTGGAGATTGTATATTGAATGATATAAATACAACAAGTATAAACAGGTATAACTTTTTGATATTCATATTTAAAAAGCTATTTGTTTAGAAGCAAGCTAACCTTTATAAAAGGAGCCACAGCCTTTGGGTCATTATCTCTGATTGGTTCAGAAATATAGTATTCAAAACTACCATCTCTGTAATTCTTCTCGCCACCCAATCCTGCAACTGAACAGCAATCGGTAACCGAAATAGTTCCATCTTCGTTTTCTTTGATAAAACGCTTTACAAATTGATCATAAGCCTCAATACCCTTTTGAAGGTATTCACTTGGCAAATAACCATTCTGTGCACCTTTTACCCAAGTATAGATAAACATTATAGAGCCTGTTGACTCTAAATAGTTCCCTTCTCTGGTTCCTTGGTCCGTTACCTGATACCACATGCCGGTTTCCTCATCTCTAAATTTCTCTATTGTGGATGATAAGCTGTTAAGCAGAGTAATAATTTCATTTCTGCCGTCATGATTGGCGGGCATAAAATCTAATACATCTATCAATGCCATCATATACCAACCAATACTGCGAGACCAGAAGTTTGGAGACAATCCTGTTTCAGGATTTGCCCATCGTTGTTCACGACTCTCATCCCATCCATGATACAGCAAGCCGGTATTCTCATCATACAAATCGCTATAAGCTGTTGTAAGCTGCAACACAACTTCATCAAAAAGCTCAGGTTGGTCAAAGGTCTGTGCATACTCTGCAAGAAATGGACCCGCCATATACAAACCATCTAACCACACTTGGTGTGGATATATCTTTTTGTGCCAAAAGCCACCATTAGATATTCTTGGGTGAGTATCCATCTGACTCTTTAAAAGATCTAATGCTTTTCTATATTTCTGATTATTAGTGTGAGCAAGAATTGGGAAAAGCATTTTACCTGAGTTCAATCGGTCAATATTATACTCTTCCAACTTATATGACACAATTGTTCCATCTTCATGAATCATCGTATCGGCATAACTAACAGCATAATCATAATACTTCTGATCACCCGTCATTTCCCAAACATCATATATTGCTCCAAGTTCAAGACCATGACAATAGTTCCATTTTAATCTGGTAGAGAAATCAACCATCCAACTTTCAGGATTACGTTGCATCTCTGAGTCTGCCATTCTAACATAGTTTTTCTTAACTGCTTCTGCCTGATTACAACTCATTAATATAAGAGCAGTGGCGAGCAAGGAAAATAAATACTTTTTCATGATTGATTGTATTATTATTTTTTGAATAGTTTCTTAAGCTTCTTGATATTCTGGCGCTCCACCTCTTTCACAAAGAATTGAGCAACTGATCTCGCACCGTTTTCATTAAAGTGAGTGTTATCATCCAATCCCTTTGGATATAGTTTGCTAACACCTGCAGGCAATTTATGAAAGAAATTGTTTGACTCTTCCACTCCTGCATTCTGAAGCCAGTCAGAAGTTATCTTCTCCAAATCAATCAAAGGAACATTCTCTTGCTTTGCTACTTGACGAATTATTTCGGGATACTCATCATGAGTGGCTACTAATTTACCATTCTCATCAAACTTACGTCGCGCAACTGAAGTACACAAAATCGGATAAGCTCCTTTTGCTTTAACCTCATTTACAAAAGCCACAAAGTTTAGTCTAAATTGTTCGGGAATAGTGTAGCTCTTTTTAGTTGGCACCTCATCATTGTGTCCAAACTGAATTATAACAAAGTCTCCCTTGCTTGTATTGTTAATTAGCTCAGTCCATTTACCACCGGTAACAAATGTTCTGGTGCTGCGTCCATTTCCCGCATAATTTTTCACAACAGCTTTATCTGTAATAAGCTCAGGCAATAGTTGTCCCCAACCTCTTTCTAAAAATGGCTCTTCAAACTTTTCACCTGTCACAGTATCAGTTACTGTTTTCATCAATGGCTTGTCAGACATAGTAGAGTCGCCAGCCATAAGAATCTTTACCGGTTTTGTTGTTGAACTAACAAGAAAAACAGATACCAGTATTAAAAGTAAACTTCTAAATTTCATATTTATATTTATTTTACTGTTACGGCTGATTCATTTACAGAGGAAGATGCTTTCACTTTATCAGCTGACACACCCTTTATATTAATATCCTCAGTCTTACGACCATTTACTTCAACCAGACTACCTTCCAAATTATCTTTAGAATACATGTTCTCACCATTGAAGTTTTTTACATTATTCAGAATATAAGGAGCACCTTTTTTTGATATTACAGTAACATTTTTGAAGTTGATATCCTTAGACTCATTAAGTTGAGCACCATATTCAGAAGTGATGAATGCATTTTCAACATTAATATTTTCAATATTCATTTCAGGCAAACCATTAAAGAACATTGCCGTACGAGCATTTCTTGAAACCAAATCCTTAACATAAATATTTTTGAAAGCCGGAGTTTTTTCAGTCACCGGAGGAAGAACCTCATCAACTGGTGTTACATCACCATCTTCAAGAGACTCTGATGCTGATTTACCTCCATAATATAGGTCAAACAAGAATGAGTCAGTTGCAATGTCAAACATATAAATATCTGAGATATAAATATTTTCTACTACACCACCTCTTTCACGATTACTCTTAAATCTTAAGCCTACGTCAGTACCAAGGAACTGGCAGTTTTTTACAACCACATTCTTTACGCCTCCTGACATTTCACTTCCAACAACAAATCCACCATGCCCCTGAAATACTTTACAGTTATATACAATCACATTCTCCGTAGGGATTCCACGACGGCGACCATCTTCGTCTTTTCCAGACTTAATGCAAATACCATCATCACCAACATCAAATTTGCTATTTACAACAATAGAATTCAAGCATGACTCGAGGTCAAGCCCATCACCATTTTGAGAATAACCTGGGTTGCGGATAAACACACCGTCAAGAATTACGTTCTCACACATCAAAGGGTGAACATTCCAGGCAGGAGAGTTTTCCATTAGAACACCTTCAAAGAATACATTCTTACACTTGATAAAGCTAACCATTACAGGGCGTAAGAAATCTTTTACTTCCTGCCATTGAGCTTCTGTCATGTTAGCATCCGGGGTATTCATACTGCTCAGTTCTTGTCCCTTAAGAGATCCTTCTGATGGATACCAGATATCGCCTTTTTTATTAACTACACCTCCGGAAGAGACAACCTTTTTCCAATGATTGTCTGATACTTTACCCTTTTTCAGTGGTCTCCATGCTTGTCCCGATCCATTAATTGATCCTTCACCAGTTATAGCAATATTTTCAAGCTCATAGCCGGAAATTGGTGATTGACAACGACGTGTATCCAATCCCTCAAATGAAGTTTCAACCAAAGGATACAAGTCAAAATCAGGTGAGAATAAAATCAGAGCTCCTTGTTGCAAATGCAAGTTTATATTAGAACGAAAAACTATAGGTCCGGTAAACCATACTCCCTTGGGAACAATCAATGTACCACCACCTTTTTTAGACAAATCAGCCATTGCACTTTCAAATGCATCAGTGTTTAGTGTTATTCCATCAGGAGTACCACCATAGTTCAATAAGTTCACCTCTGTTTTAGGAAAAGTAGGAGGTTTTACATGAGGCATATCAAATGGAAGATCTTTATATAAATATGCATATTTATAAGTTGTATCTCCAACAGTTTTTGCAGTACAGGCCATCAGCGAGATGGCAATAAAAGATAATAATAGTAACTTTTTCATTTGAATTATTTTTATTTAATATTTTTCTTTATCCATTCCAGAATATATCTGCGTGTGCTTTGAGAAATCCAATGTTCATTGACGGGTGTAATCAATGCTTCTTTTTGAGTGTCTAATAAGTTATAAACAATATAACTTGTAGTTGCAGGACATACATCATCATTAAAACCCCATGTCATAAATGTGGGGACATTTATATATCTCACAAAATTAACCACATCGTAATATTCCAATGTTTTTATTTTCTCGGGAGTGTCCATTCCCTCAAATTTTGTAAACAGGTGAGGATATCCTCCGGCTCTACCTGCCTTATAACCAGCCATATCACTCAATGCGGGATGATTGGCTGCACATGCTGTTACTCTTGAGTCCAACCCTGCAGTGATTAGAGCTAAGGCCCCACCTTGACTACCACCTTGTGCTATTAAGTTCTTTCCATCCCATTCGGGTAAAGTTACCAAGTAATCTAACGCCCTAACACAAGACAAATACACTTTCTTCATGTAGTAAGAGTCTCTATCCTCCAATCCATTTACAAGATAGCTGTTATTTGCAGTACCAAAAGCTCTGCTTATCTCCTGATACGTTTCCTTGTCAAGATCTGGTCTGATACCATGTATCTCAATATCAAACCTAATAACCCCATCTTCTGCATAAAATATATCTTTCAGAGGATCCATTGGTTTTATTCCGGCACCCGGAGGTGCAAAAACAACAGGGAACTTACCTTCCTTCTTAGGTAACGTTAAATAGCCATAAATGTACTGACCTTTTTTATATGATTGTATCTTTACAAGGTAACAATCAATCTTTTCACTCGAATATTCAGGAACAAATGTTTTTGTCACTTCCATCGGACACTTAGCTGCTTCTTCTTTTGCTTTATCCCAAAACTCTTTAAAGTCATCAGGCAACTGCGTGTATGGCTTTAAAAGCTCTGGTTCAAATCCAACTTTAATGTGATGTCTGTGTGTCTGACCATCAATTTTAGCTGTAAGTTTACAATCTTTAAATCCGGGTTCAGACATAGAACCAATATTAAGCAATGCTACTCCGCCCTTTAATTTTACTTTACCTCGTTTATCAGCAGACATCAGTTCAGGACCTATTTCATATTCAACATCTATATCATCAAGGACCACACCATATTTATGTATTGCAATAGAAATAACGGCATCTTCATTTAACTTATATAACCAATCTGAACTAGAAGGTGTGGTAACCCACCACACATCATTACGAAATGAATTGTTTTGTGCAGACAATAAGCCTACACAAAACAATATTATTATGATTAAACTATACCTCCTCATTTTGCTTATTTGGATTTAAAGTGATAGATGCCATTTTCTGAAGTCTCAAAATCGTACAGATAATAGCTATTTGCTTCCACATCAGTCTTTAGCTGTGCTTTTTCACTAACTATAACCTCTTTGATATCAGCAAAGTCATAAAAAGGATTTGTATTCTGAATACTATTATCAACCGTTTTAAGGCTTGAATTTGCAGCCAGTTCGTTTGGCAATCTTAAGCGGCAGTTGCCTCCTAGTTTTGAATATATCGTAAGGCTTTTAACAGTCCCTTTTTCCCATTTCATATCAACAGTAAAGCCACCGCGTGCTCTCAGTCCTTTCACTTCTCCATCACTCCATTTGCCGGGCAATGCAGGCAAAAGATGAATTGCTCCATCATGGCTCTGCATCAGCATCTCAGCAATACCTGCAGTACAGCCAAAGTTCCCATCAATTTGAAATGGAGGATGTGCATCAAATAAGTTTGGATATGTCCCACCATTCTGACCAGACTTTTCAGGTGGAGCAGGAGATAACTGATCTTCAATCAACTTATAAGCTCTATCTCCATCAAGCAACCTAGCCCAGAAGTTAACCTTCCAGCCCATAGACCAGCCTGTTGATTCATCACCTCTGTATTCAAGAGTATTTCGTGCAGCCTGAAACAGCTCAGGAGATTTAACTGGTGAAACCTGATTACTGGGATATAATCCATAAAGATGAGATATATGACGATGCTTATCATTGGTACGATCCCAATCATGCATCCACTCCTGCAATTGTGCATGTTGTCCAATTTGCATTGGTGCCAGTTTATCTTTTAAAACTTTTATCGAGTCAGCAAATGCATGATCTGTATCAAGCACTGCAGAGGCATTAATTAAGTTACTGAACACATCAAACACAAGCTGATTGTCCATAGTTGTACCGGCAGTCATTGTCACACCTTTTATATGTTGATTCTCGGGAGACATTGACGGAGATACTACCAACCAGTTATTAATAGGATCAAGTTGCAAAGCGTCTGCATAATAAAGTGCTGATCCTTTAAGGATTGGATATACTTCCGATAGGAATATCTTATTCCCGGAATATAAATAATGTTGCCACATATGCTGAGTTAGCCATGCACCCCCCATTGGCCACATTCCATAATATGCACCATCAACCGGTCCTGATATTCTCCATATATCAGTGTTATGATGCACAACCCAACCACGAGCATTATATATTTGTTGTGCTGCATCCCTACCTGTCTCAGACAAATCTTTAATCATCGAAAATAACGGCTCATTAAGTTCCGGAAGATTTGTAACTTCAGATGGCCAGTAATTCATTTCAGTATTTATATTAATTGTGTATTTGCTATCCCATGGTGGATTTAAATGCTCATTCCATATCCCTTGTAAGTTGGCAGGTTGCCCTCCCGGTTGCGATGAAGAAATTAGAAGATATCTGCCAAATTGAAAGTACAGAGAAACTAGCTGTGGGTCATCACCCGACTTAAAGTCAACTACTCTTTGATCTGTGGGGAGATTTGCAGCCTCTGTAGTTCCAAGGTCAAGTGATACTCTGTCAAATAAAGAGCGGTAGTTAGTAATATGTCTTTGTTTTACGTCATCATATTGTTTTGACTGTACACCAGCAAGATACTTCTTAGCCATCTCACCTGCATCACCACTTATATCATTATAGTTCTTAAAGTTAGTGCCAATTGAAACATATATAACAGCCGAGTTTGCATTAGAGATTTTTATTGATGATTCATCCTCTACAACCTCACCACCATCTATAATAGGCAGCACTCTTGTTTGGAATGAAACTTTACCAGTTTTACTCTCAAAGTTGCCGCTTGTGCCTTCTAAAACAAGACACTTATTATCGGTATAAACTGAAGATATCTTTTGAGGTGAATCAGCTCTCAAAGTAAAATTAAGAGCACCTTTTTTGTCTGATGTTAGCTTAACTGCAATCACCTGATCATCTACAGATGCCAAATACTCACGTCTGTAAGTTACTCCGTCTACAACATAAGAAACAGAACTTAAAGCATTTGCAATATCAAGATCTCTATAAAACTCACTAACATCTTGATGACCAAAATCAATAAACAGATTACCAACAGTCTGGTAAGGCATTCCATAATTCATATCCTCTCCAGCCTGACGCGGAATACGAGAAGTAGCAAGGTCTTGAGCCTCTTTATATTTCTCCTTAAAAATTAACTCCCTCACTTTAGGCAGAACAGAGCTAAAGTCTTTTGGTAAATTATTACCCGGTTCACCTGCCCAAACTGTCTCTTCATTAAGTTGCAACTGTTCTGAAGCTACTGTACCATAAATCATTGCTCCAAGGCGTCCATTCCCAATTGGCAATGCCTCCTCCCAGTTTGCAGCTGGTTTATCATACCAAAGCTTCATTAAATTTCCTTCTTCTTTCTCAGCACAACTGGTTAGTAGAAGTGCTAGAAAAACAAATAAAAGTATCTTCAAATTATTCATTTTAAGTTTATTATAATTTTTAATTATCTAGAAAAGCTCTTACCATGCTTTTGTTTCCATTCATAATATCTCTCATACAAAATCTCAGGAGAATATGTGTACCAGCTATATCCGTTTCTTCTCTCATAACCAATCTCAGCCAAGCTTTGCTTTTTCACACCATCACGATCACAAAAGTATGGTTTCTCTGTTTCCAAATCATAAAAACGACCCCATATAGGTTTAGCGTTGGAATCCTCAACTTCAACGGTATCATACATTCCATTGCTGTCTCTGATTCTATCAATACGAAGCCCCTTTATTTTGTGTTCATCAAACCAAGACACAGCATTTGCTATAGCACTTTTAACCTTATCAGATGGATTATCTATATCCATTAATAATAATACGACACCAACCGACTCAGTACCACTGAAAGATTCCAACTCATAGCTTCGTGCCTTGACAGGCTCAAAAGTTCTGAAATCATGTTGTGCACACCACACCGTTGGCTTACCATTTTTTACTATCTGAGTTGCCAATATACAGTCCACACCTTTATCAAAAGCTTGTCTTGCATTATTTTTTACATCATCACCTATTGATAAATCTATGAATAAGGGACTATCTGAAAAGATATCTTTCAAAAGCACCATTACATTCACCATTGCATTATCATTATACGTAATGTGCATAGAGTATGGCACCGTTTTGTCTGTTGCATATTCATCATCTGGATTTCTTGGAGGATAAAACTGCGGCCAGCCACCATTATCATATTGAGCGGTAAGAATATAATTCAATCCTCTGTCAAAAGCTTCTTTATATCTTAAATCTTTCTTGTGAGAAAAAACCTTTGCCAAGAATCTCATCTCTGTTGTAGTAGCACCATTATCAATCGTGCCTCCAATCTCACCTTTAGAGTTTAAGAAATTAGTTCTCTCGGGGTCACTCATTAAATGATGATAAGGATAATTCTTTACCCATCCACCAATATCTTTCTGAGCTACCAACACATTTTCCGCAATCCTTAGTGC
>CAZHWC010000017.1:10764-40260 GCA_964535975.1 uncultured Proteiniphilum sp.
ATAAACCCCGGGTATTTGCCGGCATCATCAGATACACTACCATAATAAGTAGCAATACCACTCCTAGTCTCTTCAACTATTCTCAGATCAATCTTATCTCTTTCCAGTGAGCATCCTGCATTTTCTAATACAAGATCAAAAGCACGTTCAGCTGAATGGGTTGTAATTACATCTGTCTCTAAAGGCTCAGTTAAGCGAATTTCTCTCTTCACCTCATCTGTAAATGTATAATCACATCTGTCGTTATCAATCTGCTCATATATTCCCTTTGTCCAGTTGTCATTTGTCACTTCCTGATTACCTTCAATCACATTTCCATCAACATAAAATCTACCCCACACATGCTCCATCGGTTTCCATACATTAGGCCTGCCATTCCTACCGGTACAATATTCTGTAGTACGAATGCCAAGACCCGCAATTCGGTATCTAATTCTCCCCACCTTTGGAGTAGATGGCCCGGGCTTATAATAATTATTTACAATATTCACATGCATTGCCTCACCACCATAGCATCCATGTCCTGCCCAGTTATAGAAAACATTATTTCTCATATCCATATATTCCCTGTCCTGAGTAGATGCATGAGGTCCCAAACGTGGCACTCTGCTCTCATGGTGTGCAAGCAGATTATGATGAAAGGAAGCTCTCGCACCTCCCCATATTGCACCGTAACCATGCTTCCCCTTGTTATGACCTGCTGTTCTCAAACTCTCAGAAATCAAACACCACTGAACGGTTAGATTCTCTCCGCCATATATAGAACAGCACTCATCAACAGACCAACTTATAGAACAATGATCTATAATAACATTCTTGTTTTGTGAACCACCAAGACCATCAGGTTCGCCACCACTTTCATTTCCAACTCTAAAACGAATGTATCTGATAATTATATTGTCAGAATTTAAAGTGACAGGATATCCGGCTATACAAACTCCCTGCCTCGGAGCAGTTTGCCCTGCAATTGTTAGGTCACCGTTCTCTATTCTCAAGTTACTTTTCAGGAAAATTGTTCCGGACACATTAAATACAATCGTTCGAGGTCCAGATTGAGAAACAGCATATCTAAATGTTCCTTCTTCATCACCATCCTCAAGTGTATTGACATATAAAACCCTACCACCTCTGCCCCCGCTTGTATACCTACCAAATCCTTCAGCCCCGGGAAAAGCAGGACAAGTTTTCTCTGAAACCTGATTTTGAAAGGAGAACTTTTGAATCTCTTCATCCATAGGGCTTTTACCTAACAGATTATTTACACTGCCTTTGTGCGCATATTTACCAAAATCTATAACCGGCGATATTAAATCAGGAGAGTTTGGCATATTCATCTCATCCCACAAATATATTCGCTCTTGAGAATTAATAGTACTCAAACAAAAAAGAGATAGTAAAATTAAAAAGAGAGATTTAGACATTGTTTGTTGAAATAATATTATTCTCGACTCTGTTTATATAAACACAAAATGATAAATCTCAGAGTAGAACTATCAAACCTATTGGAATGACAGCTCTACTCTTGATTTATCTTTACTTTTCAATTAATAATTAATTACCGTTACGCCATTTAGGAGAACCAATACCCAACTGATAAATCTTCGAGTTAGTTACCTTGCTCGAATTGTTGTAGTACAAGTTAACACCATGCTCTCCTCCGGTGCCATCCAAAGCATCAGCTCTGTGCATATACTGGTCGGATTGAGTAGTTGCACGGTGTGGTGGATTTGGAGCTTTCATCAACTCTAACGGAGTAATATCATCAGCAATTACAGTCAACGAACCATTTAGTGTTGCAGAACCTCTGTTAACCAAAGTACCAAAGTTGTTACTTGTAGCAGTCCAAGCATTTGCACTAAATATTTGTCCGTTTGTAAGGAATGAATTTGTTGAATAGTTATCCTCAAAGTTAAGAGTTACGTGTGCTGCAGTACCATCAGGCATTGTCATAGTATTTCTGATATCGGCACCCGCCATCACCATATTACGTGCATCACCATCTTGTTTGGTCAAAACAATCAAGTTCTTCTTAACATTAAACACACTTCCGTCAGGTAGGTATCTCATATTGAAGATATTACCCGCAGCTCTTGTATTCCAGTTAACCAACGTATTGTTTTCGAAAGTAATATTCCATGAGCCACCTTTCCAGTTTGATTGTTTAGTTTCTACAAAGAATGATGGGAATGGACTATCATAGAATGTATTATTACGAACCACAAAGTCTTTATATAGATTTGAGTTTGCATTATTTCCCGAACCGGCAATCCATGGATATCCACCTGCACCATTGCTATAATAGCCACAGTCAAAGAACTGATTATCTTCAATTAATACATGATCCCAAATTTTGTAGTTAGCACCTTGCTCTCTAATAAATCCACGAACCATACGCTTAAATGTACAACCTTTTATAACAAGGCTTTCCAAACGAACCGCCATTCCATTTGAGTACATATTCATGAAATAATTCCCGGTTGTTCCTCCAAGACCTGCGACATTATCTCCATACGTTAAAGCTAGTGGACAATCAAAGTCTATATCATAAAACTCTAGCATCTTCATATATATCTCACCACCCTCACCCGCTTGAGGCTGACGACCAAACACGAAGTTACAAGTTCTAACATTATTACCCACTTTATGCATACCACCAAGCAATACTTTTGCACGCTTACCGGCAGCCACATCTTCAGGATTAGTACGTAAAACAAAGCCTTTGGCAGTAGTTAGGTTATTAAACATACAATATGTTTTTCCACCTTCCAGATAATATTCTTGACCTTCCGCCAAATCAACATCAGAGATAAAGTCGGTAAGCATAAAGTCAATTCGCATAGCATTATACTTAAGAGCTGCCTCATGTTCAACCATCGCATTTTGATATGCTTCTTCAGTCTCGAAATAATCACGTGACGGTGCACTTAAGTCATGTTCAACCAATATAGGCTCACCAGGCTCACCATCAGAACGAGCAGAGTAAGTATTATAATATGCATCCCACTTTACCGCTACGTTCTCATTACGAACATTTATTACATAAACAGAGTTCTTTTGAAGACCATCAACATCCACATAACCTCTTTCGAAATCATCAGCTGTAAGTTTATATTTTTTCCATTTCTCTCCAACTGTTGACTCAGGATTATTTGGTGAAGGAGCTACTTCTAACCATTGATAAACAAAATTATCATTTTCATCCAACTGAAACTTTTCGCGATAAACTATCTTATCGTCTTCTGAAACACCATTAGTAACAGTGCTGTAACTGCGGTTAAGCATAACCCTCATTGTTGTTTCAGTAGTTTGAGATCCATCCACATACACACAGAAAGGTGTTGCATATCTATCGGCTGTTATTATTCCAAGATATTCTGCCCACTGTCTTCCATCACCATGTCCGTACCATTTCGAAGCATGAGAAAAATCAGTGACATTATTATCCTTCTCTGATAGAACGCGAATTGCAAATCTAAAGTCAGTAGAATATTGTTGGTTTTTGATTACCAAATCAAGTACATCAGGACCAACGATAGTGTCCAAAAGCAGCAAACCATTTTCAGCAGTTGAAGCCCATGCATCCGGACCACCAGACACATTAGGCTGAATTGCCTGACGTATCTGATAACCTGCACATTCTTTCACTCCATACCAATATAAGTGTATATCATTTCCATTTGGACCCTCTGCTTTACTGTTATAAGCATAGTCATCCCCCTTGCCTCGGTTGTTATCAGTGATAAACATAGTCATCCACTGTCTGTCCATCTCATCAGTAAATCTCACATCATCATCCTTACATGAATAGAATGAGACCCCTAAAAGCAAAGCAAGCGTATATAAAAAATATCTTTTCATAATTCGTTTCTCCTTTAATTTATTTGTAACCATAATAATTCTTATACGCACCAGCAGAACGCTGAATTGCAGAATTTGGATAAGGTAAAATATATCGAACCGGTGGCAACTGATTGGCAGCCGGAACACTATTTGTATCAAATTGAGTTTCTACTCCATCCTTTATCAATACAATTAGACCTTGTTCGGTATAACGTATATAACCATAGAAAGAATATCTACATTGGTTTGTTGGCTCTGAGTTACTGCTCCATTGATAAAAAGAAGCAGCCTGCCAAGTTTTACCATCAAGTGCAACTTGCGAAGTAGGTGGTTGAGCAGCCTGTTTATAAGGATTATAGATATATATAATATCTAAAACTTTATTTGGATATGGGAATCCATATACTTTGCTTTCATCCACTTTCCACTCTGCAGTTTGCGGAAGTACGTGATAATACATAGTTTCAGGAAGTTCGTCTAAATAATAGCTGCCATCATGATCGGCTATATCATCCTCATAACCACTATATGCCCCTGCATTAGACATTGCAACAGACAGATATCTCAAGAAGCTATAAGTAACCTCTTGTCCATAAAGATTGTTACGTACCAAGTCACGCCATCTCATATTCTCACCGGCAAATTCCCATTTACGTTCGTCAAGAACTGCTTTTAAGAATGAATCTTTATCAGAAGCAGCACTAGCAATGTAAGATGCTACAGCACCTTGATCATCAAACGAACGAGAACGAACCTTGCGAAGACTCTCTTGTGCAGCAGCTGTTGGTCCCTCAAGTTCATTTATCGCTTCTGCATTCATCAACAGCACATCAGTATATCTCATATATGGGTAGTTAATACCTGTTGAACCAGAGCTAATATTGGTAAACTGACCTGAGTTAGCCCATAGTTTAGACCACTTATTATTATGTACAGTATAATCTGCACGAATCATACATGAATCCTGAGTTAGATTTCCTGCACCATTGCCATAATACCAAAGACCATTCACAAAATCACGACGTTTGTCGTTTTCGTCAAACGAATATCTATAGAACGCACTCAAACGACCATTACCACTTGAAGCACCCCAAGTGTTCTTTCCAAGAGTTTTACCTTCATTTGCTGACGAAGTTGGACCCTGAATATAACCTGTGCTACCTGTAGACTCTTTTGCAAAAGGAATTTCAAAAATTGGGTCACCATTATTAATAACCTCAAAATTACTTTGTCTTACAAAAACATCTTCGAAAGAATTTCCAAGCGTGTGCGAGTTAGAGTTGATAACCTTATCAGTATAAGATTTTACAATACGATAATACTGTTGATAATCATTAGGACGTTTCATCGTTCCATAGCTGTTAGGATTATCCTTATCAGGATGAAGTGAATAACCACCTGCAGATAAAGCAATACGAGCAATCAAAGACCAGGCAAATTCTTTAGATGGCCTCTCAACTGTTGTTTTAGAAGATGAAGTCATTTTATCAGCGATACCTTCCAAGTCCTCAATAAGTGCCTTTTGCACCTCTTCACGATCAACTACCGGGATTACATAATTATCACCCAACTGAGCGGCCGATTTAAATGTAAAAGGAATATCTCCAAACATAACCACCATGTCATGATATACCATTGCACGGATACATTTGGCTTCACCCAGCCACTGCATCATTTCAGAGTCATCCTCATCATAAAGAGCACTGTTTTCCATTCCATATATAAAACGGTTTGCATACTCAATAGCCTTATACGAAGCCTGCCAATATTTATTAGTTTCGCTTCCCTCTTCATCAGAGTCAAAACGTGCATAACTGTTATGAGTCGCTACGTTATTTGTAAACATCATCATATCAACATCACTATTCAAAATGAATGTTCTCTGATATGCACTTCCATATAAGTCCCCAACCAAAATTGAAGCATAAACACCATTCAATGCTCGGCTTATCTCCGTCTTTTGGCTAAAAACAAAATCTTCGCTATAGCTTGAAGGGGCATCCACGTTTAGGAAGTCATTACATGACGCCATTATCACAGCAATCAAGCCGGTTATAATAATATTTTTAAGTTTCATGTTTCTTAATTTTTAAAATGTAATATTAGTTCCTAATACGAAGCTACGGCTACGTGGGTAGCGGTTGTAGTCCATACCACTTGTCAATCCTGTTTGAATATCAACTTCAGGGTCAAAACCGGAATATCCTGTTAAGATAAACAAGTTAGAAGCCGACACATAAAAACGAGCTTTATTAATACCACATTTTTTAGTTAGATTATCGGGTAATGTATATCCAACTGTCAGGTCCTGACAACGCAAGAACGAACCATCTTCAATAAAATAAGACTGAGTCACCTTTGTAGTTACGTCTGTTGGGCTCCAAAGTGTACGACCTTCATTCAACTGACGATACATATCAACTGAACCATCAATAAAATATGCTTTATACATTGTCTCACCATCAGTGCGTGTATAGCGCCATCCCTTATCTGAGAATTCAGAAAGTGCATTATGGAATCTTTTTGAGTTACCTTCAGAAGAAGCCAGAGTATATGATGTAGCATTGTTAACGTCAAAACCAATCATATAACTAAAGTTCATAGTAAAGTCGAAAGCCTTATATTGACCACTTAGTCCAAATCCACCTTGTAATTTTGGGTTAGTATTTCCAATTACAGTTCTGTCATTTTCGGTTATATAACCATCACCATCAAGGTCTTTAAACTTTATTTTACCTGGAAGTGTAGCAATACCAGAGTTAGAAGTTCCCGAAACCTGATTGATTACAGTTTTTGGGCGCTCAACACCATTTTCGTCTACAGAAGGAGCATTCTTTGAAGTTCCATTTTCTGCAGCTGATGAACCCCATGGCAAAGCCTGAAGGTTTTGAGTTGGGTCGAAGTAAAACTCATCCATTGAATAAATACCATCATATACAAACCCATAAATCAATCCAACCTCATCACCTACTCTCAGGCAGTAGTCGTTGTAACTTGATTTCCAACGGCTGTTTTGGTCCCAAATCACATCATCAGTACCGTTAAGCTTGTCAATAATCTTCTTATTCATACCCATAGTAAAGTTAGCAGAAAGAAGATAATCTCTTCCTCTTAGGATATCACCCGAAACAGTTAGCTCAACCCCCTTACTTGTAACCTGCCCAATATTTTGCATTTGGCTCACATAACCTGTTGCCGAAGGAATGTCAGAGCGATACAATAAATCTTTTGTAGTATTCCAATAAACCTCAGGAGTGATAGTCAAACGCGAATCAAACAAAGTAATATCAGCTGCAAGGTTTCTGGTCAATGTAGTTTCCCATTTGATATCTTTATTTGCAAAAGTAGTACCCCCTTGGTTACCATACCATTGTTCACCAAACTGTGTAGACTCACCAAAACCTGGGCCACCAGTCGAATTGATAGAATACAGATAACGCCACATATCGCTTCCGATATTATTATTACCTGAAATACCAACTGCTGCACGAATCTTTAATTGATCAATCCAGTTGATATCATTCATGAATCCCTCTTCGGACAATACCCATGCACCGGAAATTGAAGGGAAATATCCCCACTGATTTCCGGGAGCAAACTTGGTAGAACCATCGGCACGCATTGTCATCGAAAGCAAGTACTTGTGCAAGTAGTTATAGCTAGCCTGACCAAAGAATGAAGCCATTCTGTCAGGAGTAGACTTTGAAGTATAAGAATCTTGCGGAGTACCAAATCCCATATTTGCCCAAGCCTGTTCAGCTTCAAAAGCACGTGGGAAATATCTGTTTTGCTGATAACTGTTAGTACCCTGATTATGGAAAATTTCCTGACCAAGAAGCAAACTAATATTATGTGAATTATTTAATTTAAAACCATAGTTTGCAGTATTAGACCAGATATATCTCAAAGACTGACCTTTGTTGATGTTTGCAACCGGTTGTGAGTTATTATTTTGTCCTGTACCCGTAAGTGCGCCATAGAAGCGATACTGATCACTCCAGCTCAAACCAATTGTTGCTTCAGTACGAAGCACTAAACCAGAAATAGGTTTCCAATCCAAAGAAAGTGCATTTGTGTAGTTATACGAGAACTTTTTCTGCTGGTTGATAGATATATCACTCTTAGGGTTGGTATAAGTAAACAACTCCTCTTCATCAGGGTCAGCATATGATGGGTCTACATATCCATATTCACGCAAACCATTTGTAGGACGATAGCGTAATACATCAATAATACCACCGGTACCAATATTATCACCACCTGCACCCTCGTCACGACGGAACGTAAACTTTGGATTAATCTGGAGAGTCAATTTCTTGGTTAAATCAATAGCTGTCTTGATGTTAAGATTAGTACGTCTAACACCCGAACCCATAATAATACCTTTGTCCTCACTCTGAGTCAAAGAAAGATTAAAACGCATATTCTCACTACCACCACCGATAGCAACGTTAGTAGAATAATTAATAGGCGTTTCACCCATCACCTCATCCTGCCAGTCATGTGTAGGCAGAGTATAATACAAATCTAAGTCACCGGGGTTACCAAAGTTAGCTCTAAAGAACTTGGCATTGCTAGAACGGCTTCCGTTACTGGCAGACCACTCATACTGATATCTTGCAAACTCATACGAATCCATCAAGTCCAGCTTCTTTGACAATTTGCTTGTAGAAAGGTGAGAGTTAAGGCTAACCTGAATCTTTCCAGCCTTTGCCGATTTGGTTGTAACAACCACAACACCATTACCTCCTTTAGCACCATAGATAGCAGTAATAGAAGCATCTTTCAATACATCAATCGAAGCAATATCAGTTGGAGGAATATCATTAATATTATCCACCTGAAAACCATCAACGATATACAATGGAGAGTTACTCTGTGTTACAGAGGTACCCCCCCTAACACGGATATTAATCTCCGCACCCGGAGCACCGTCAACAGTTGTAACCTGCACACCGGAAATTTTTCCCTGCAAAGCTACAGCTGCAGAAGTTACCGGAACCTGTGCAATCTTAACACCCGATACAGAACCAACAGAACCGGTCAGGTCCTTTCTGATTGTACTTGAGTATCCAATTACAACAACCTCTTCAAGGCTTGACATATCCTCCTCCATGATAATATTTACCACAGCACCGGATATAGCC
Source organism: uncultured Proteiniphilum sp. (assembly GCA_964535975.1). Classification (GTDB taxonomy): domain Bacteria; phylum Bacteroidota; class Bacteroidia; order Bacteroidales; family Dysgonomonadaceae; genus Petrimonas. The sequence continues at coordinate 19,752 of CAZHWC010000017.1, forward strand.
ACCTCGGCGTCTTTCATTCCGATATAAGATACAGTCAATGACTTGGCACTTGCTGGAACAGACAGAGAATAATTCCCATCAAAATCGGTTGCAGTCCCGATTGTCGTTCCTTTCACCATCACATTGGCGCCAATAATTGGTTCGCCCTCTGTGTCCTTTACGACCCCTTTTACCGTCTTATCCTGAGCAAAAGAAATTGCCGAAAATAAGAACAGGAGAACAAAACTAATTGTGAATTTCCTTTTCATTTTTTCATTTTTCATTTATAGATATTTGTAATTAAACCTTATAAGAATTTACATCTTTCATTGCCTTATATTTATGTTGTGTGTTTTCAAATCCGCATATTTAGAGCTTCCCCCTATCATTACTTCATACTCTCCGGGCACCACATCCATTAGCCCTGTGTTTTCATTCCACCACAACAATTCCTTATCAGAAATCTCAAATGTGATATCTGCTGTGCTTCCCGAACTAATATTCACTCGTTTGAAAGATCTCAGAGTCTTTGTTGGTCCTTCATTGTCGCCTATCTTTCTAAGGTATAACTGAACCACCTCATCACCATCAATACTACCGACATTATTTACAGGCATATTAATCTTTAAAACATCTCCCGATTTAAAGCTGTTTGCACTAATCTTAATATCTCCATACTCAAATTTAGTGTAGCTCAATCCATAACCAAAAGCAAACAATGGTGCATCCTCCATATATCTGTATGTTCTTCCGGCCATATCATAGTTTTCGAAATCAGGTAATTGGTTTACATTCTTATAAAATGTAACTGGCAATCTGCCGGCAGGATTATACTCACCAAACAAAACCTCAGCCACTGCTCTACCACCCTGTTGCCCCGGATACCATGCCTGAAGTATGGCATCACATTTATCCAGCTCAGGTTGCAAACCCATTGGCGAACCCGAACAATTAACGAACACAATTTTCTTTCCTATTTTATTAAGCTCATCAATAAGCTCACGCTGAACAGCAGGCAGTTCTATATCTGTGCGATCCCCTTTCTTAAATCCCGGTAAATCGACACCCATCTCCTCACCCTCTAACGAAGGAGAAATCCCACCTACAAATATTACTATATCAGCATTCTCAACTTTAGCCACTGATTTCTTAATATCCACCTCTTCTTTAAAGCCAATATCAAAGTTCAGCAGAGCATCACTTCTAAGGTATTCATAATCTATTTCAATATTATACTCTTTGCCCGCCTCCACTTTCATCATGTGAGTTGTACCTCTGCCACCGTGACGATTGGCAAAACCCTTTACCTCTTTACCATCAATTCTGATTCTGCCAGTTCCATAACTATATAAGTCGAGAACAATCTCACCCGACTGAACAGGCCTAAAAACACTACTATAAGTAGCAGAAAAATCTGTCAGATTAACTCCCGGAGCAAATACGGTAGCTCCTGCTGTACAGAAACGAAATGGATTCTCAACATTTGTAATTACATCTGGCTCTCCTTTTCTGTCAACATTATTCCAATACTTTGCAGTAAATCCTTTCCCTTTATCAGAACTACACTGATCAAAAACACTTCTCAACAATGAGCGCTCCACCAATCCACATCCCTGTTCATAAATTAATACATCATCGGGTTGAAGCATATTTCTAATACCATCAAGAATAGTTATAGTTTTTGGAGGAGTTCCGTTATAGTTACCCCACTGCATAATAGAATCATTTGCATTGGGCCCCATAACCGCAATTGTCATCCCACCCCTCTTAAGTGGTAATACTCCATTATTATGAAGCAAGGTCATTGATTTTCTAGCCATCTCCAACGACAATAAAGTATGTTTTTCAGATCCTACCACCGACAATGGTATCTTAGACCAATACACATCATTCAAGTCATCCATCTCACCAAGCTCAAAACGAGCCTTTAGCAATCTTACAACAGATTTGTCAATATCCGCTTCAGACACCAAACCACGTTCCACACTTTCCACTAGCGCCTTATAGCTAGAACCACAATCAAGATCAGTGCCACTAAGCACAGCAGCAGCCGAACCCGAAGCAGCATCTTCATGCGTTTTATGTCCCCTGTCATTATAAAAGTCAGCCACTGCACCACAATCAGCCACCACAATACCTTCATATCCCCACTCCTCACGAAGTATCTCCATCAAAAGCCTGTTGCTTCCGCAACATGGGTCACCTTCAAATCTATTGTATGCACACATCAACTCTTTCACGTTTGCCTCTTTCACCAGCGCCTCAAATGCCGGCAAATAGGTTTCAAACAAATCTCTTAATTTAATATTCTCAGCATTATATGAGTGACGATTCCACTCAGGACCTGAGTGAACAGCAAAATGCTTTGCACAAGCATGCAACTTATCATATCCGTTTATAGTCTCACCCTGCAACCCCTTTACAGCCATAACCCCCATTCTGCTAGTCAGATAAGGATCTTCACCATATGTTTCAATCCCTCTGCCCCAACGCGGATCACGGAAAATATTTATTGTGGGCGTCCACATGGTAAGGCCCTGATAACGCTCAAAACTTCCTTGTGATGCATAATATGTATTCTTTGCTCTTGCCTCATCCGACACAGCATCAAATACAGCAAATACAGCATCATCATCAAAAGATGCAGCCATACCAATTGGTTGAGGAAAAACAGTTGCAAGTCCCGATCTTGCCACACCATGAAGTGCTTCATTCCACCAGTTATAAGGCTTAATTCCCAATCTCTCAACTGCTCCCGATGCATCCTGCATTAACCTCACTTTCTCTTCAAGAGTCAACTGTTTCACCAAGTCCTCTGCACGCTTTTCAGCATTCACAGGCATATTCTGCCCAAATATTCCAAGGAATGGGAACACAATTAATGCTAGAATAAAATAGTTTCTAAAATTCATAGTTATTCAACTTTTTGCTTTGTGTCGTAAAGCTTGTTATCACCTAAATAAAGTATAATGTTTTTTACTTTTAACGATATGACTATTTAATGTTACAAAACTATATTATTACTGTCAATATTTCATAGTTAATATATATGTTATAAAACATATTAAGCCATCTACAGCAATCACCACACTATATATCAATCAATTATAATGTGTACAAAATACTCTATCAATAGTTTCAATATGTAGTTATAACAAATAATGAAATCAATACACAAAACACAAATAATTTAAGATTACACATATGGCATAAGAAAAACAAAGTCTATTCAGATTAAAATTAACAATCTATTTTAAATAAATCTGAATAGGCTTTGTTCCTAACAAAAATTTATCAACTATTGCTGTGGCAATCCGTATCCATTTGTAATCTTACCCTTCGACATTGTCAAGGTTTCATACGGTATTGGCCAATAATATCGTGGAGGAGTATCAGACGATGAGATACCTGAAAGTATATTCTCATAATAAGCCGCAGCATTATCAACAAGCTTATTAGCCCAGTCAGTTCTCACATAACCTTGACTCTCCAATGATTGAGCTTTAGTACTATTGGGAGCTATATATTCAAACAAACCTTCAATAGCCAGGTTATGATCTGTGCCCACCACCTTATTTGCAACTGGTGTAGTGCTGTAATCATACTGACCTCTCCATCCCGGGTATAGTGCAGGATTAGATTTATCAGCATCAAAGGTCAAAGGATTTTGCAACTTCACCATCTTTGTCCAGATATAATTTGAAATTACATTACCATTAGCAAACTCATAGTATCCATTTGCAGTAAGACCCTGAACCATAGTCTGCATTGCATTGCGAACATCAATTGCTGCTTCTGAATATTTTCCTGAGCGAACAAGATCCCAACGCAATTGCCCCTCACCAACAAACTCAAGCTTGCGTTCTTTAAGAATAGCATTCTTTAACGCCTCACCCGATAGTCCCGACAAGTTATTACTGCTATTTCCAAATGCTCTCTCACGAATTTGATTTACCAATGCCAACGACTCTTCATTTTTATTAAGCTCAGCTTTCACCTCTGCCTGCATCAATATCACATCAGCCATTCTCATTATTAACCAGTTGATTCCGGTTTGTCTCTGACTGGTTGTAAAAGGAGGATTCATTCTGTTAACATCCCATTTGTTGATAGATATACCACCACCATTAGCCATGTTAGCAGGAGTAAAAGGTATAAGCATCTCATTACCATCGCCTCTGCTTCCGGTCACAGTTACACTAACATCTCTTCTCTTATCACCTTCAGTCCATTCACCATAATAAAATGTAGGTACAACTCGTATAGCTGCAAACACCTTTGGAGGAGCAGCATTTGAGCTACCACCGCTTGAAGGACGACCAAAACCGTAACCAAATTCATTGGTTTGAGAACCGGAACCTGTATTTCCCTGATAAACACCAGCCTCATACAATGACTCAGGACTCACCTGCAAGTCATGAAGATATTGGAAATGTCTTTGGAAGGGATTATTGGAATAACTTCTCTCATCAGTTGTAATCAATCTTACGGTACCTTTATTAGTAGTTAAAGCAGCATTAAAATATTGCTCAGCAATTTTATAATACTCTAAATAATCAGATCTGCGAGCATATACCGCTCCATTTTCTCTCTTACCTTTTTCTGTAAACTGAACACTACCATATAGCTCAGGCATATCTGTGCGAATGGTTTGAAAACCACCCGAGAACAAAGCAATCTGTCCAATAAGTGCATTTGCAAATGTTCTAGACATCTTTTCGGCAGTAATTCCACCTTCACCAATATTATACATCAACGGCTCAACGGCCTTTAGCGTCTCAATAAGATTATCATAGATGTCAAATCTTGAATTCAACTCATATTCATCTACATACTGATTCTCATATCCATAAGGCACATCACCAAAATGCTTGGTTAGGTCAAAATATGCCAAAGCTCTTAACGTGATAGCCTCGCCATATAGCTGAGTCCAATCAGAAGTTTTGCCTGCTGCAACATCATTCTTATACGCATCCTTTGCTGCAATTAGTTCTGCAACCTGAGATGTGCGCGAAATCACACTATATAAAGCATCAAAGCCACCCGAAACCGCATTAACGGTCAACTGTTCAGGTTTGAGCCTTGCATTCACATTATTAGAAGAGTTTGCCTCAGGATAATACTCCGCATCCGAGCTAATAACATCATTCCATGCATATGTACCCATCAAACAACTCTGTCTGTATCGGGCATATGCCCACGAAAGGGTCTTGGCAGTCTCCTTCACGGTAGATGTCACAAATTCATCATCCGTGTTTGATGGTGAAGATGTATTCAAATAATCCTCACAGTTGGCAAGTCCTAACAGCATTAAAAAAACTACTGTAAACTTTATTATTTTTTTCATTTTTATCTCCTTTTAAAATGTTAGAAACTAAGATTTACACCCACCACAAATGAGCGAGCTCTTGGGTATGTACCCCAATCCAATCCCAAAGTAGGATACGCCTGTTTGTTCTGATCTGGATTTGCATTTACCTCAGGGTCTAATCCTTTATAAGCTGTAAATGTCATCAGGTTGTATATGTTTCCATAAACACGCAAACTACTAATACCTAAGCTTTTTGTTAATGAAGAAGGTAATGTATAACCCAATGTCACTGTATTAAGTCTCAAGAAAGAACCATCTTCAACTCCTAACGAAGAGGTGATACCATTTTCATGATATGCCAATGGAAGCTTTGCATTAACGTTAGCTGCATTCAACTCCTCAGGAGTAGAAAGACGTTTAAGTTGACCATTCACAATATCATATATCTTATAACTATCTTTCAACACCGAAAGCTTGTTCTCATAAACACCTGCCTCCTTATAATTATATAATGATGCAAGCATATTAGCATTATACACATCGTTGCCATAGCTCCAGTTGAAATACATTCCAAAGTCAAAGTTTTTGTATCCGGCATTAATATTAAACCCTCCGGTATGTTTTGGAGCAGTATTACCAATAACAGTCACGTCATTATCATCAATTTTTCCATCAGGTGCTCCGTTAGGACCACTTATATCTCTAAACTTTGGCGCACCCGGATAAGCTATCTGACCTGTAGGTCTCTCGTTGGTGCCAATTCCGTGCAACACAGGGATAACGCTGTTAGTTACATCTGCCACACCATCCTTCAAAGTATATTTGCCATTAGCATATATAAAATCATCGGTTGTATAAAAACCATCGCTGATCAATCCTCTCACAAGACCCACCGGTTGCCCCACCTTCAATATGTAGTCAGAGCTTGGATATAACGAGCTACTCGCCCAAGCTGTGCCATATAGTCCGGTCACGTTTTCAGCAAGCTCATCAATACTCCCTCTGTTGAAGTTGATATTACCACCAACTGATATATTCCAATCCTTATTTCTATATACTGTTCCGTCTAACGACAACTCAACACCCTTGTTGCTAGTCTGACCAATATTTGCATACGTTGTTGTAAACCCTGTAATAGCAGGATTAGAAGTCAACATTAGCAAGTCCTTAGTTGTATTCCAATACAAATCTAATGTACCATTAAGCTTTCCGCCCCATAGAGTAAAGTCCAATCCCAAGTCACGAGTAATAGTTGTTTCCCATTTCAACTTAGGGTTGGCCATTTGCGAAGTGGTAAGATTATAAGAAGGTTGTAAAACATTGTTCAACACGTTTTGCAATCTGCCATCAGTTTCTGATTTCCACATTTGAGACCACAAGTTAGAGCTGATTCCGTCATTACCAACCTCTCCATACGATAGTCGAAGTTTAAGATTATCCAACCAACTGCTTGTATTATCCATAAAAGATTCTTCCGAAACTCTCCACGCCAATGCTGCAGCAGGGAAATACCCCCATCTGTGCTCAGGCGAGAATTTTGACGAACCATCACCCCTGAAAGTAACTGTAAGCAAATATTTATCCATCAACGAATAATTCACACGCGAGAAGAATGACAATATACGGTCGGGAGTATCAATAGACGATGATGTCTGGCTTCTACCCTTATCCTTATCATTCTGATTGATCATTGCAAAAGCATTATCCTTGGTAAAGTTTGCAGGGAAGTAAGTTGACTGAACTCTCATTTCAGAGCCTCCTGAATCTGTAACCTCTTGTCCCACAAGAATATTTAAGCGATTTTTATCATTAATCGAGATATCATAATTCAATGTATTAGACCATCTCATATTCCATTTATCCGATTTTCTGTAATCAGCATCACCGGCATACATAATCTCTTGAGTAAAAGTATCAAAGTAATCGCCACCCATATACATGGCACCCTGCCAAATCTTAGATTGATTCCAGGCTCTGCCAAGGGTAAGCTCTGTTCTGAAGTTCAAATTATCAATAATCGACCAATTAAGATTTGCAGTGCTGCGCAAGCTTTGCCTGATAGTCAAAGGCTCATAATCGGCAAGTCTCACAGCAGGACCATACAAATCCCACATCGAGTTTTTGGCATACTGCTCAATATTACCCGACTCCAAAGCACTCAAATCACCTTTAATATCCTCAAGAGCAATAGGACGGAAACGATATGCCGAAGAAAGAATAGAACCACTTCCGCTAACTGTTCCCTCGCTGCTCATATTCTGAATATCCACATATCTGGTATCCATACCAAATTCCAATCTGTCGGATATCTTCTGAGAAATCTTAAGGTTGCTGTTTACCCTTTTAAAGAAAGAGTTAATCTTCATACCCTGCTCATCAGTATAGTTTACCGAGAACATTACTTTTGTTTTGTCATTACCTCCGGCAATGGTCAGGTCATGATTATGCGAGAACGATTGCTTATAAGCCTCCTTCTGCATATCAAACCTTGGAGTATCGCGATAAGCATCAATTCCACCCGTATTGCTTCCTGCGTTGGCACCCAAGCCATACAGTTTTTCGAAAGGCAGTCTGTATGCATCACCATGAGCTGCAGTAACACCCCATTTATAAGCCAAATAATCATAAGGTCCTAATGCCTCAAGATACTTTGTGGGTGTATTAAATTTTGCATATCCGCTATAGTTAACAGATATCTTACCCTCTTTTGCTCCTTTTGTTGTTACCAAAATAACACCATTAGCACCCCTTGCTCCATAAATAGCTGTAGAAGAAGCATCCTTAAGTACGTCGATACTTTCAACTTGCTCCGAAGGGATATCGTTTAGAGAACCGGCAATACCATCAATCAATACCAATGGATCATTGCTTTGAGAAATAGAACCTCCACCCCTAACTCTAATAGATATTGAAGCATCGGGACGACCATCTTGCGACACAACATTAACACCGGCAAGCTTTCCCTGTAATGCCTGAGCTACGTTTGATACAGGAGCTGCAACAATATCCTTTGATGATATTGAAGACACAGAACCCGTTAAGTCTCTTTTCTTTACAGTTCCGTAACCAATTACGATAAGTTCATCCAAACTGGCCACATCTTCTTCCATAACAATGTTCACCACATCGCCCTTGATGGGCACGTCCACGTCGCGCATGCCTATATAAGAAACCGTGAGAGTAGTTGCAGAAGACGGGACAGACATAGAATAGTTTCCATCCAAATCAGTAGCAGTACCTATAGCGGTACCTTTAACCATCACGTTAGCTCCAATTATTGCCTCTCCATGATTATCTTTCACTACTCCTCTAATTGCACGATCTTGTGCAAATAAAGCAGTTGTAAAAAATATCAGAAAAAACACACTCAAATTGAGCTTAAATCTGATTTTGTTCTTGTTCATTTCATTTAATATTAATCTATTTAATAAATTCATATGTAATAGATACTTTATCCATGAAGAATGTTTAAAGAAAATGTGTACGAACCCAAGACTACATAATATAAATAATTAAGACAATTATCTATCAAATTATATTTACAATAAGTATTCGTATTTCAAATTATAACAGGATTAACAACCCATACTCTTTTAACATTTACTATCTATACTATAACGTATATTACATTTGGCAAATATAGAGTATAAATTACACGTACAACTTTCCACAGATATGTTATAAAACATAAATCAAAGCCCAATCAACAACAAGCATCTAATTCACAATGCATTAATCGCATTTATAAGAAGAAGAAATATTCACCCAACAATCAAAAAACAAATAATAAAAATCAATTACTACATAAAGTCAATTATATAATGTAGTAAATGCTAAGTCTGATAAAACCTCAAAGGATAACTTCGTTAAATTTAAACCAGTCTTAAAAAATAATAATTGAACAATAAACTCATATTGTTATTAATACAAATAAGAAAAAGGGATTTCATTATCCTACTTCAACAGTACAAAATAGAAAATAGAATTAAGAGACTTATAAAGATGATAATCATAACCTTCTTTGGCATATATAAGCTATGAAAGATGCCATTTAAAATATTATATTGCTATTATACAATTCTACATATGAGATGCATTATTAATATTGCTATTAATAATACTAATAAGATGCTATTAATAACCATAATTTATACATTAAAAGTTGTAAAGATGGTATTAATTTAGATTATGAACACTGATTTATTTTACATGCGCATATCAATAATATTATATCTTTGAATTATATTTTTAATACTGATATATAAAACTTTAGAGATTGATATTAAAAATTTAATGCATAGATATATAATTTTATAAGTAAGAATTAAATTGTTAATATTAAGTTCTAAAATTTTAGAAGTAAGAATTAAATTTTTAATTCTCACTTCTAAAAAGTTATATGTTTACATTAAATTATGAACATACGAAATAATAGCATTTATTATTATCTTTATAATTGAATATATACAATTAATATCTATTATTTATATCTTTCACTTTGTATATATGTTAATTAATTATTTACTTATCATCTTTAAAAGTAAATTACATATAATATTATTATTTGAAAGTATCTTTTAAACCAATTAAGCACTATTATTTATAATTGATTCAACCTTTTGCAATGTTTTCACATCATTATTAGATGTGATGACACAAAAAAAGCCTCTTCACTTATGCTACAGTGAAGAGGCTTTTATAAATAGGTTAGTTATAGCTATGAATATCTGACTACAATTTCGTCAGAGGAGTCAATCCACAGACGATATTGATTTTTGTCAAGCTTCTCGATTGTTCCCTTTGATGCTTTGGGTTTTGATTTGCTGTTAAAGTTTAGATAACCGCTACCTTCGGTGGCGGTAACTTTGATAGTTTTCTTATCCATAAATACCTTTATGTCTCCGTTAGGCGTTGGCACAGAGCCGTCAATCCATTTCAAGCCACCCAACACAGGTGTGATGGAGAACTCTTTGTATCCGGCCTCCACAGGAGCAACTCCAAGATAATATTTACCCAAAAGGTAAATCGGGCTTGCTCCCCATGCGTGGCACAAGCTTTTGCCAAACGGACGGCCATACATTGCGTAGTGCTCGCTGCCACTATCATCGGGGTTATATTTTTCCCAGAAAGATGTAGCTCCAAGTTTAAGCATTCCGCCCCAGTAGTCTTTAATCTCGCGAGTCACAGCATCGTGCTCGCCCATTGCACAAAGTGCTTCAAGTTCATAAAAACGCATATAAGGAGTAGTAATCTTCAACACATCATCATTAAGAAGAACATGTTGCTTGATATCCTGTTTTTTGTCATTATCTATATAGTCGAACAAAATAGCAAACATATTGGCATATCGTGTAATGCTCTCGCTCTTGCCACCATTTTTCACATTGTGAACAAAGGCATGTCTGTCTTTATCCCAGAAATGACCTTCAAGTTTGCTATACAGTTCATTGAAGAGTGTCTCGTATCTATCTTTTCCCAACTTATCTCCATATATATCGGCACACAGTGTCATTGTTTGCAAACTTTTTGTGAAAAGAATCTGCTCAAAGCTAAGTTCACCTTGTTTGTCTAAATAACCATCAGCCCAGTCCACAAATACCCAGTCGCCGCTAAGTCCTTCAACCATGCCGTTATCGTTGGTTCTGCCAAGCACATAGTCCATCAGAGTAACCATCTTTGGATATACCTCTTGGATGAATGCATCATCGCCGGTAAACTGATAGTAATCATAAATGCTAAGGAACCAATAGAAAGTATAATCAACAATTGTATTTATATGTGATGTTACGGGGTCTTTGCCTCGCAGCAGGTTGATAGTTCGCTTTACAGAAGGAGAATCGAAAAACAGATAGTAGTTCATCAGATAACTCTGTATAGCATCGCCCGACCAAACCCATCTGTCGCGCTTAATTCCGTCAATAAAGAATTCGCGGCTTGTAAGGTGCATAGTGTACGCCGATACATCCCATATCTTATTAATTTCATCATCGTTGCATCGAAACTCACCCCTGTAATCTAAAGGCAAGTATTCGTAGTTCATAGACACCTCATCAAATTTGGTGTTGGCGTCCGACACAATATATACATATCTGAAAGCTTTTGACAGAGGCAATGTGTAATCGCTCGGCGTGGCATTATCAACCTCCACCTTGTCCAAGGTTTCGCATGTTTCCACAGCAAGAGCCTCTTCTTCCGATTCTCCATAATATAGCCATACGTCGCCCTTGCCTTGCAAGTTGTGAAGCTTCACAAACCCAAAAGTCTCCTTGCCAAAATCAACCACAATTCCATCTTTTTTATTTATAACTCCCACAGCACTATGAGGCTCCTGAGCCAACTTGAACTGAGAAGGAAGCTGTTCGGGTGTATCGAAGTTCCAGCTTGCTGCTTTGGCATATATAGTTGCCGAAACATCAGATGCCTTGCCCGACTCGTCAATCCACTCTTTGTCTTCGAATGTAACATTCCATGATGAATCTGAGAAAATAGTCTTTCCCGATACGTAAATTGCAGGCACACTTGCCAGATTATAAACCTTAATATTCAAGTCGTGCTCGCCGGGTTGCAATAAAAGCTTTGAAGGCTCTCCAAACTGAAGCTTTCCGTTTAATTTTACATTATACTTCCCTTCGGCGTATATGCTAATTTCTTCGGGAGAAGTTAGCTTTACTTTTTTTGAAAATTCAACCAACACATAGTGGCTGTCCATCTTCCAGAAGGGAGGAAAGAAAGCACCTCTCTCTGTTCTTCGGTTGTTCATCTCGTTGCCCAACCAAATATCATAATCTCCCGGATACCATATCCAGGTGGCTTGTTGTGCTTTAGCCATAAACATCGAAACCAAAAGCATCGATATAACAATTAATCTTTTCATGATTTGTATAAATTATTTTTCTAACAAGTATTTAAACTGGGATTGCAATCCTGCTCTGTTCTTAATCTCTTCATCAACCATGGGGCCATTATTTTCCCATAGATTACCCGGTCCGTTGGCGTTTTGCAGAAATTTTTCGGCAGCGCACCAATTATCTTTAACTTCAATATATGATGACCCCTCGTCGGTATATAAATAGAACCAGTGCTCCGGATCGTGAACATATGATGGGGTGTATATATCATGAACATAGTTTTCTGAAATAACTGAGCCGGGCTGTGCACCAAGAGTGTAAACACCTGCTACATCATACATATGCTTGGCATATCTGCTGATATTATTGGCAAACACACGATTGTTTTTCATGCTCACAACAGTTCGGTTCCATCCCCATCCAAGACTTATGCCCGTATAGGATACCTCTCTTATCTCATTATGCTCAATATTGATATTGTCAACATATCCCGCACATATCGCCACGCATCCCCAATCCTCATTAGTGATATCAACAAACAGATTGTTAGAGATTGTTTGTCCTGAACATAACTCTCGTTGGTCGGTGGGGTTGTATGGCAAGTGCGTTTCGTGGGCTGCAGGCGAAAAACTGCCTACAACCAAACCATTGCCTCCAACGTCTCTAAAGAGACAACCTTTTACGGTGCCCCCCTGGTTGCCCCACTCATAATCTAGAGCGGTAGAGGCAATATGCTCGAAAGAACAACCTTCGAAGTTTACATTGCTTGTGCCCGATAATAATACAGCAGCGACGGGACGCCCCAGCCAGTCCTGATTATCAAGCTTATGATTATTGTCCGGTCGCTCCATCTGCGGGTTTAGTCTGTATGCCTCTCTGAGGTACATCCCTGCCTGAAGCGGAACGTGTCCCTTGTGTGATGGTCGCATCCAAGTGGTGTAGTTAAAGTCTATATCTCTGAAGATCACATTCTCCACGCGACGATCCAGCGTTCCTTCAACCTTAAGCAGGGTTTCCACAACGGGAATTGTGACCTTTGTTTTATTGATAACCTCTCCGGCTAACGGATAGTAGTATATTTTACCTGTTTTGATATCGTGAAACCACTCGCCCGGTTTGTCAAGCAACTCTTTGGCATTGGTAAGATAAAAAGCTGATTCACGTCCCGGCGTAGTCATAGGACTTGGCCAAGGATGCTCAAATTGAATTTTACTCTCAGGATTATGAAAGCGAACAGCTGCCGAATCACCCTGCACGTCAATAGACTTGATACGAAGATTGGCAATACACCACATTTCGTGCAGCACCATCTCTGCATATGGAGCATTAAGAATTGACTTAACTGCTTTGCTTGGAACCCAAAGAATCTGACTTTGCGGGTCGTTTCCTACAATGCGATACATCTTTTCAAAGTCATCAACATCACGCGCTCTCACGGCCTTTTGTCCGTTAACCCACATTTGCCTGAACTCCACAGGTCGGCCATTAAAGTCGGGAGCATCGGCAACCCACATATTGCCTGATTTTTTCCAGTTTATAACATCAATACCACCACTTAGAGTAACCTTCTCGCCCTTTGCACTTTTAAAAACAGTGGGCGAATGTTTTGTGCCACTGTCCTCGGGGCGAACGTAAAGAGGCTCATACAAATCGTATGTGCCTCCCTCTATAATGATATTTATACCTCTTTCTATACCCGGCGCATTAAGCCTTCGCATTTCTCGCGCTTGCCTTATTGCCGATTGAATCGTAAGCTTTGGATTGCCTCGGCTGCCATCGTTATTGTCGTTTCCTTTGGTCGACACCCATATATCTGCCGCAAAAGCATTATAAGCAGAAAACAACAGCACAAAAAGTGTAGTAAATATAATTGAACGTCTCATAATCTATATAATTTATCTTGACAGCGGCATCCAGATTGTCATATCGCCTTTGCCACGATTGCCCCATGCATAATATGGAACCAATCTGATATTGACTTTGCCTGATGGTTTGTTGACCGGACGGTATAGTGCATTTTTCCACTGATCACCATTATTAATTAAGTCAGCTTCACCCTCAAGACATACTACAGGACTATTGTCAATTTCAATTTTCTTAGCTTGCAGCTTAATATCAACAGGAATCATGATATCATCAATTTTAGTATTGCCACTCAAGTCGGCCGACTCAAGGCAATATACAATTGGTCCGCGTTTTACGGCTACCTGATTTCTATTCTCCTCAACCAATGGGTTTGATTCCATCAACACAGTTTCCATTTCCATATCAAGTTCCACAACATCACCCTTTTTCCACTTTCTGTTGATTTCTGCATATGATCCAGGAGTAGCAGAAACTTCTACCGGCTTGTTGTTCACTTTCAACGATACTTTTGACGTCCACTGAGGAATTCTTAAAAACATTGAGTAGTTTTCCTTTGATGTAGTCTTATCCAATTTAATAACGACCTTTCCGTCCCACGGATAGTCGGTAGTTTGTGTAAGCTGTATCTCTGCTCCATTGTTTAACTTTGTATTAACCTTATTTCCTCCATACATATGGAAATAAAGTCCTTGGTCTGCAACAGAATATGCATAGTTATGCGCCTCACAAAGCGTTCTCACAGTATTTGGAGGACAACAGTTGCAAAGTGTAATGTACTCTTCGCGCTCTTTAGACCATCTGAGCGTATAAGGGAAATCTTCTGAAACTCGCAATGGGTTTGTGTAGAAGAATCTCTTTCCATCAAGACTCACGCCCGACAAAACACTATTATATAATGTGGTCTCAACTATATCTGCATATTTCTCATCTCCTGTTACCTGAAGCATTCTCCAGTTGAAAAGCACATTGCCAATATTTGCACAAGTTTCGTTGTGTGCTGTGATATTTGGCAACTGATAAGCCCTGCCATATGATTGATGCACTTTTTGAATAGAATCTGGTTCATAAGCTGTGCCATCGGGCGATGTGCCATCATACAAAGCACCACAAGCTCCTGTGATATACATCTTTCTGTTTACAATATCATTCCAGATAGACTCTAGGTTATCTTTCAGCAACTCCTCACCCGTCTCAGCATAAACATCGGCCACACCGGCATATAGATAGTTTGCACGCACGGCATGCCCCATTGCAGTTTTCTGATCACGGAAGGGCACTCGGTCCTGATTATCATCAGTTCCGTTTTCAACCATTCCTCTGATATCAATCAGGTTTTTAGACAACTCCAGATACTTAGGGTCTTTTGTGGCTCTGTACATCTCCACCACACCCATATAGTGAGAAGGGCATATTGCATTTCGTGCAAGCTCTGCCGACGCCGTGCTATAGAAGTTATCTAAGAAGTCGGCAGCCTTGACAGCCATATCAAACAATGTCCTCTTGCCTGTGGCGCGATAATGCACGCATCCGGCAGTCATAAGATGACCAAGATTGTATGTTTCAAAATTCAGTCTGTCATCAAATGCAGCCTCTTTTTGAGTATCTTTTCTCTCTTCAATAATTACGGGTGTGTGGATATATCCATCCTCACGTTGAGCCTTTGTGATGGTTGCTATAATTCTGTCCATCAACTTATCAAGCTTAGGATTTTTAGTTATGGCATATACCGAAGCCACACCCTCAAACCACTTATAGAAGTCGCCATCATGGAAGGGAGGGCCCAAATGGGTTCCCTCCTCTTCGCCTGCGGCAATTTCAAAATTTCTGAAAGCATGAGCCACATCAGGATTACTCAACGTATCCCACATTTTCAATATCATTGTATCTTTATACACTTCGAATCTTTCTGCCCAGAACCCATTTGTCCAGTGCACAGCATCAATATCCAGATTGTTCATCTGAACGTGCTTGCTGCCCGTGGTGTTCATCAAACCTCTCTCTTGCGAGAAAGAGAATACTGATACACTGAGAAGAAAGAATAGGAATATGTTTCTTTTCATCTTTTTGAAAATTAAAAGGTGATGTTAGTATCCGGGGTTTTGGTAATAAGAACCACCACCCTCAAGAGTTTGAATATATGCTGTTGGGATTGGACGAAGAGCATATTCAGGTTTAAAGAATTTAGCAAGATCAGGATGAGTCTTTTGCAAATAACTGTTATCCTTGAACATACCTGTTCTTTTCAAATCATAATAACGAGAACTTTCGCCACATAATTCGCGACCTCTTTCATCCAATACTGTTTCTACAGTAACAGACCCTGAGATTGGTTTTGCACCTGCGCGAGAACGCACTTTATTAATATATGATGCAGCATTAGAACCACCATTGGCATAAATATCCGCTTCGGCAGCAATAAGGTACATCTCTGACATTCTCATAATTAATGTACCATTAAGATTTCCGTTTCTTCTTTTACTTTCATTTGCGACGTAGTAGTTGCTACTATTATGCTTATTTAATGATGGATAGAAGAAGCTAAACAAGTTCTCTGATTTACCATCGCCGGTGTAGTTTCCATCAGGATTCTGGTAAGTGTAGGTCATGTTTACATTTTTATTGGCATCATTATAAACATCCTTATAATCAATAACAAGATAATTACGCTTTAGTTTATTTGCAGACTCTACATCATAGTCTTCATCTTGTGGCATAATAAACTTGATTGCCAAATCGTTATTATCAATCTGAACACCTAACAGATTTCTGTCTTTGTCATACTTCTTTACAGAGGTTTCATCCCACTTATAATTATTGTTAGCACTCCACTCTCTAGTAAAGCTTTGGTTAAATCTTGGATCTAATGTTCCATCTTCATTTACAAACAAGCTTATTAAATGTTGAGAAGGCATAAATAATCCCGATGGATTTCCTTCATAAGACAGACGATAGTCCTGAGTCTCAACAATTGCTCCAAATTGATAAACATTACAGCTGAAATATTCGTCGTTCCTGTTTAGTTTCCAGTTACCATTGCTGGATCCATGACCATCAGCACCTGCATACCAGCGATGCTTCCAAAGTGCTTCCTTGTTGTTCCAGTTGTTTTCTTCTTTAAATACATCTGCATAATCAGCATACATATGAGCATTATACTTGCTGCCACCTGCCTCAGCATCATCAATTAGCATTTTTGCATATCTTAAAGCTTCAGATGCATATTTCTTAGAACTATCATACTGAACAGTTTGAAGGTAAGCTTTTGCTAAAAATCCAATTGCAGATTTTTGTGTAGGCTTGGTAGTTGTTGCATCTGTTCCTTTTTCTAACCATTCTACTGCAAACTCCAAATCAGGAATTATAACCTCCTCATATATTTTTAAAGGTTCTGTTCTTTCAGGATGGAAGTCAACACTTTGTGCGGGTTCTGTAATCATTGTAACAGCACCAAACTGCTCTATCGCATTGAAGTAATAAACAGCACGTAGGAAACGAGCCTCTGCAACTTTTGCATTTCTCTCTGCTTCTGTTTTAAAAGGAACCATGTCTGCATAATATATTGCAGTATTGCATGATCCTATACCATCATAAGTTCCGTTCCACCAGTTATTTGTATATGTGGTATTTGGAGAAGCTCCGCTATAAAACCAGAACCATTGGGTCCAAGAGGTAGATTTGTTCTGCTGATAAGTCCATAAGTCTGTATTTCCTTCAGCCAACACCATCCAGTTTTCAGTTCCATAAAAATATCTTTGCATTGCAAAGTAACACTGATTGACCAATGTTTCGTAGCTCTCAACAGTCGTTGACATTGCCTCCATTGTAAATCCACCCGGGTTATCCTCATCCAACGAGCATGATTGAAAAGAGAATGAAGTAATTGCAAGAACAGCAACTAAATATATTAATTTGAATTTATTTTTCATAACTAACAAAGTTCTATATAATTAAAATGTAAGATTAAATCCAACAACAAATTGTTTGTATAATGGGAAAGCATCTGAACCATTAGTCTCAGGGTCTGTTCCTTTTAATTGTTTATCCATTACAAACAAGTAAGGATTATAAGCAGTTACATAAAAACGACACTTTTCCATCATAATTTTATTGATCAGTTTTGATGGCAAGCTATAACCCAAAGTAACGTTTTTCATTTTTATGAAAGAACCATCACGGAAAGACAATGATGCCATAACAGTTTGTTCTCCACCACTACCCGGTGTTGGATAGTATGCATTTTGGTTTTCGCTAGTCCAGTAGTTAATGCCACTTGGTTGGTTGCGTGATGGCGACGCACCTGCATCATACCACCCAATCAGGTCACTTTTTATTGTCTGACCAAAACGTCCCATAAAGAACACAGAAAGGTCAAAGCTTTTATATGTCAGGCTATTGTTCAATCCTACAATAAAATTAGGGTTTGTATGTCCAATTATTTGTTTGTCATCCTGGCTGTATTTGTGAACACCGTTATCATTATCTTTCTCAACAGTTTCAATTTGAACCCATCCCGGTTTCACACCATATGAATCCAAAACATCTTGTGGAGTATTGCTTCCCCAAATACCTTGGTATTTATAATCATAAAGTGAATGGATTGGATATCCTTCAAACAAGCTTTCAGCAATTAAATCTCCACTTGGTAGTGACTCAATCTTTTCATTACTCCATGTGAATGAAAGACTTGTATCCCAAGTAAAGTCTTTGGTGCGAATGTTGTGTGAGTTTAGAGTAATCTCAACTCCCGTATTGCTTGTCTCTGCAATATTTTCCCAGCTTGCCAATGGAGCTCCCCATCCGGTTATACCACTAGTAATTGGCATAGTTCTTTTAAATAACAATCCTTTGGTTCTGGTTTTAAAGAAATCCAAAGTTCCGTTAAGTTTACTATTTAAGAAACCAAGGTCAAGACCATAGTTCCAGTTGTGAGATTTTTCCCAGCCTAAACTTGGGTTACCATAAGTACCCGAGTATTGAGTAAACGGAACTATGCTTCCATTATTAGAAATCCCTGCACTTGAAAAAGCATATGCATTAGTTGATGTTCCATAAGCACCCACACCTCCTGAGTTACCGGTTACACCATATCCAATTCTTACTTTTAAGTTGCTCAACCAATCAATGTTTTCCATAAACTCTTCATCAGAAACACGCCATGCAACAGCTCCAGCGGGGAAGCTATCCCATTTATGCCCGGGTGAAAGCCATGAAACTCCGTCCCATCTGTTTGAGAATGTAACCAAGTATCTACCACCAAAAGAATAGTTAAATCTCATTGCGTATGACATCTTTTGAGTTTGAGCAAAGTCTGACTCAACATGAGCCGATGTTCCTGACATTAGTCTCCAAAACGACCAAGCATCTAGTTGCTGACCACTTGCTGCAGCCATAATTGATTCATTTTGATTATGGCTCCAAGATGTTACAAATGTTGCTCCAAAATCATGTATCTTATTGAATGTTTTATTATATGACAAAATATTCTCCCAAGTATAGCCTCTGCCAAAACTGCTTGTTATAGAAGCGTGTGGCGAGCCTGCATAAGTGGGTCGGTTGGCATTTGCCTGAGCACCCCAGAACTGACCGTGTCTTGAATCATTTAGCGTACCACTAATTACTGTTTTAAAGCTTATATCATCAGTAGGTAATATTTCAAGACTACCATTGATATTAACATATGTATTCTTAGTGTTGTTAGCATATTGATTGTGAATAAAGTCACCTAATGGCGAGTATTCACTTGTAGCATACTCATGAACCAAGTCTCCATTATCATCATATGCATCACCTAACGGGAATGCCGACAGTGCTCTGGTGAAAGTGTTCTTTACACCACTATTTCGATTAGTAAATGTAACATTAGATGTAAGTCCCGCTTTTAACCAAGGTTGCACAGTTTGATCAATATTTAAACGTGCACTATATCTGTCCTGGTTGTCATTCTTAAGCAATCCCTGATCACTGCTGTATGAAACAGACGAGAATACTCTTGTTTTCTCAGAACCCCCTGTGATGGAAAGGTTCACTCTCTCAGTTGTTGCAGTATTTCCTGCAGCTTCATCTACCCAGTCAATCCATTTATTTTGCTTATAAGCATCATATTTACTTGCATCTGGTAATATAGTAGACATATCAGCAGGATACTGACCATTTTTATATTTATATGCTTCCTTCTGATAAGTAGTCCATTCATCGCCAATCATTCCATGAAAGAAGTCAGGTTTGCCACTTACACCATAATATGTATCAAGATTGATTGTTGACTTACCTTCTTTACCACGCTTTGTGGTGATTATAACAACTCCATTGGCACCTGCTGAACCATAAATTGCTGTTGATGATGCATCTTTTAATACATCAATGCTTTCAATATCTGAGGGGTTTATCTGATTATAGCTTCCTGGAATTCCATCAATCACAAATAATGGAGTATTGTCTCCATATATTGATCTTGAACCTCTAAGAAGTATCTCAACATCATCACCAATCTTTCCACTTGGCTTAA
>CAZHWC010000018.1:0-11812 GCA_964535975.1 uncultured Proteiniphilum sp.
CAGTAAAAGAGGTTAACGAACTTGCTGAAATATTAAAAACAGAATACGGTATTGAGCCCGCTGCTGCTGCTGTTGCGGTTGCTGCCGGACCTGCTGCTGAGGCAGCTGAAGTTGAAGAAAAAACTTCATTTGACGTTATCTTGAAGAGTGCAGGATCTGCGAAACTAGCAGTTGTTAAAGCTGTTAGAGAGCTAACTGGTCTTGGATTGAAAGAGTCTAAAGATATCGTTGATGGCGCACCAAGCGAACTCAAAAAAGGAGTTACTAAAGACGAAGCTGAGGCTTTGAAAAAACAACTTGAAGAGGCAGGAGCAGAAGTTGAACTTAAATAATATTTGGCTCCAAAACAATTAAATTTGGTTAAGAATCTTCGGATGAAGGTTCTTAACCTTTTGTGTCAATATACATATTAAGTTCAAAACTCAACGTCATGTCTTCAAATATCACACCACCAAGAATTAATTTCGCATCAATTCAAAACCCTTTGGAGTTTCCAGACTTCTTGGAAATTCAGTTAAAGTCGTTTAAAGATTTCTTACAGCTTGATGCCCCCCCTGAAAATAGAAAAAATGAAGGATTGTTTAAAGTGTTCTCGGAAAACTTTCCAATTACAGATACTAGAAACAACTTTGTTCTTGAATTTTTAGACTATTTTGTTGATCCCCCTCGCTATTCAATCGAAGAGTGTATCGACAGAGGTCTAACTTATAGCGTACCGCTAAAAGCCAAACTTTATTTATACTGTACAGACCCTGATCATGAAGATTTTGCACCTGTAATACAAGATGTATACTTAGGTACAATCCCCTATATGACAGAACAGGGTACATTTGTGATTAATGGTGCTGAACGCGTGATCGTATCTCAGCTTCACCGTTCGCCGGGAGTATTTTTTGGTCAAAGTGTTCATGCTAATGGAACTCTACTATATTCAGCAAGAGTAATACCATTTAAGGGATCATGGATCGAATTTGCAACTGACATTCATAATGTACTTTATGCTTATATTGATCGGAAGAAGAAATTACCTGTAACAACCTTGTTGCGTTCTATAGGATATGAAAGTGATAGGGACATACTTGAGATATTCGATCTTGCAGAAGAAGTAAAGGTTAACAAAACAAGCCTCAAGAAAAGTATAGGCAGAAAACTTGCTGCTCGTGTACTAAAGACCTGGATGGAGGATTTCGTTGATGAAGATACTGGTGAAGTAACATCAATAGAAAGAAACGAAGTTATAATTGAGCGTGAGACAATTCTTGACGAAGAAAATATTCAAGAAATATTAGATTCAGGAGTTGCATCAATTCTAATTCATAAAGAGTCATCAGGTTCTTCAGACTATAGTATCATCTATAATACCCTGCAGAAGGACCCAAGCAACTCAGAAATTGATGCTATAAGACATATATACAGACAACTCAGAAGTGCAGAGCCGGCAGATGATGCGAGTGCACGAGAAGTCATCAATAATTTATTCTTCTCTGATAAGAGATACGACCTAGGCGATGTCGGTCGTTATAGAATGAATAAAAAATTAAACTTGGATATAGATGATAGTATCAAAGTTTTGACTAAAGAAGATATTATTGAAATAATAAAATATCTTATTGAACTACTAAATTCTAAAACAGTAGTAGACGACATCGACCACTTAAGTAACAGACGTGTAAGAACAGTTGGAGAGCAGCTCTACACACAATTTGGCATTGGTTTAAATAGAATGGCACGTATTATCCGCGAAAGAATGAATGTTCGCGATAATGAAGTCTTCACACCTATCGATTTAATTAATGCAAAGACAATTTCATCGGTAATAAACACATTCTTTGGTACCAATGCATTATCTCAATTCATGGACCAAACGAACCCACTTGCTGAGGTTACTCACAAAAGAAGGCTTTCTGCACTGGGACCTGGTGGATTATCAAGAGAGAGGGCTGGGTTTGAGGTACGTGACGTTCACTACACTCACTACGGTAGACTTTGCCCAATTGAAACACCTGAAGGACCAAACATTGGTCTAATATCTTCTATGTGTGTGTATGGAAAAATTAATGATTTGGGATTCATTGAAACACCATACAGAACAGTAAAAGATGGTGTTGTAAATATCAATAATGAAGAGATTATCTATCTTTCTGCAGAGGAAGAGGAAGATAAACTTGTAGCTCAAGGAAATGCTCCACTTGACGAAAATGGTAAATTTATTCTACCTAGAGTTAAGTCAAGACTTGAAGCGGATTATCCAGTTTCAGCTCCTGAGGATATTGATTTGATGGATGTTTCTCCAATGCAAATTGCTTCGATAGCTGCATCATTGATTCCATTCCTTGAACATGATGACGCCAACCGTGCACTAATGGGTTCTAACATGATGCGCCAGGCAGTGCCACTGATTGTTGCAGACTCACCTGTGGTAGCAACCGGAATCGAGGGAAGATTAATACAAGACTCTCGTTCACAAGTGATGGCCGAAGGTGAAGGAGAAGTTGTGTTTGTTGATGCACGACAAATTAAAATTAAATATAACAGAACAGAAGATGAGGAGTTTACAAGCTTCGAAGATTCTGTAAAAACATATAACTTACCTAAGTACAGGAAGACTAACCAGAATACCGTAATTGACCTAAAACCAATTTGCAAACTTGGACAAAAGGTGAATAAAGGAGATATTCTTACAGATGGATTCTCAACTGAAAAAGGAGAGTTGGCTCTTGGACGAAATCTTAAGGTTGCATTTATGCCCTGGAAGGGTTACAACTTTGAGGACGCCATTGTATTGAACGAAAGACTGGTTATTGATGATGTCTTTACATCAGTTCACGTTGAAGAGTTCTCTCTAGAGGTAAGAGAAACAAAAAGAGGACTGGAAGAATTAACATCAGACATTCCAAATGTAAGCGAAGAAGCTACTAAGGATTTGGATGAAAACGGAATTATCCGTGAAGGAGCTCGTGTTAAACCAGGCGATATAATGATTGGTAAGATTACTCCAAAGGGAGAATCAGATCCATCACCAGAAGAAAAATTACTAAGAGCCATCTTTGGAGACAAAGCCGGAGACGTTAAAGACGCCTCGCTTAAAGCTTCACCTTCTTTAAATGGTGTAGTAATCAAAACTAGTCTTTTTGCCAAAGCAGCAAAGAAGGGTAAAGGCAAGATCTCAAACAAAGCTCTTTTGCCTAAACTTGATGAAGAATATGAGAGCAAAATGGATGATCTTAAAAAATTGTTGATTGAAAAGTTAGTTCAGTTGACAGACGGTAAGACATCTGCAGGCGTAAAAGATTACACTAACATGGATATTGTTCCTAAAGGTGCAAGATTTACAGTAAAGGTCCTTTCAGACATAGATTATGAGTCAGTACAATTAAGTAAATGGACAAATGATCAGGACAAAAACGACTTGATTAGAAACACTGTTATCAACTACCTGAGAAAGCATAAAGAATTAGATTCTGAATTAAAACGCAAGAGGTTTGATTTAACCATTGGTGACGAACTACCTTCAGGAATTATGCAGATAGCTAAAGTTTATGTTGCTAAAAAGCGTAAGATCCAGGTTGGAGATAAAATGGCAGGACGTCACGGGAACAAGGGTATTGTTTCTAAAATTGTTCGTTCAGAAGATATGCCTTTCTTGGCCGACGGAACACCTGTTGATATCGTTCTAAATCCACTTGGTGTACCATCACGTATGAACCTTGGTCAGATTCTTGAAACAGTATTAGGATGGGCAGGTAAAGAACTTGGGATAAAATTTGCTACTCCAATTTTTGATGGTGCTTCTTTGGACGACTTGAACGAATGGACTGACAAGGCCGGAGTTCCAAGATTTGGAAAATCATATCTTTATGATGGAGGTACTGGAGAAAGATTTGACCAACAAGCAACGGTAGGTGTTATCTACATGTTGAAACTTGGTCATATGGTTGAGGACAAAATGCATGCTCGTTCTATTGGACCATATTCTCTAATTACACAACAACCACTAGGAGGTAAAGCACAATTTGGTGGACAGCGTTTTGGAGAGATGGAGGTATGGGCGCTTGAAGCATTTGGTGCATCACATACACTGCAAGAGATTCTAACTGTAAAATCAGATGATGTTATAGGAAGATCTAAAACATATGAAGCTATAGTAAAAGGGGAAGCAATGCCTAAACCTGGAATTCCAGAATCACTTAATGTATTGCTTCATGAACTTAAAGGTTTGGGTTTAAGTATGGACCTTGACTAATAACTGTTTCAACAACTGAAATTATTATACATATCAGAGGAGACTTCTCCTCTGATATAAAAGTAATTACAGACTTAATATTAAAATTTTAATAACTCTTTATACTACAAAAATATGGCATTTAGAAAAGAGAATAAAATAAAGAGTAGCTTTTCAAAAATTACCATCAGCTTGTCTTCTCCGGAACAAATACTAGCAAGTTCATCCGGTGAAGTTTTAAAGCCTGAAACAATAAACTACAGAACATATAAACCTGAGAGAGATGGTTTATTCTGTGAACGAATATTTGGACCAGTAAAAGACTACGAATGTCATTGTGGCAAATATAAAAGAATTCGTTATAGGGGAATTGTTTGTGACCGATGCGGAGTGGAAGTTACAGAGAAAAAGGTTCGTAGAGAACGTACAGGACACATTCACCTTGTTGTTCCCGTAGCTCATATATGGTATTTTAGATCTCTGCCTAACAAGATTGGATACCTTCTTGGTATTCCAACAAAGAAACTAGACTCTATTATTTACTACGAAAGATATTTAGTTATCCAGCCGGGAGTATTTAGTGATAGAGTTGAAGAAAAAGATTTACTAAGCGAAGATGAATATCTAGAGCTTTTAGAAGATCTTCCAAAAGATAATCACTTATTAGATGATAATGATCCTAATAAGTTTATCGCAAAAATGGGTGCTGAGGGTATCCTTGAAATGCTTGAGAGAATCAATCTTGACAAACTGGCAAACTCACTAAGAGACAGAGCAAGCAAAGATACATCTCAACAAAGAAAAAATGAAGCACTTAAGCAACTTCAGGTTGTTGAAGCTTTTAGAGAATCTAAAGATATCAACAAGCCGGATTGGATGATATTGAAGGTGGTTCCTGTGATTCCACCGGACTTACGTCCACTAGTTCCATTAGATGGAGGAAGATTTGCAACTTCTGATTTAAATGACTTGTACAGAAGAGTAATTATCAGAAACAACCGCTTAAAAAGACTTATTGATATTAAGGCACCTGATGTAATTTTGAGAAACGAAAAAAGAATGCTACAAGAAGCTGTAGATTCATTATTCGACAACTCAAGAAAATCAAGTGCAATTAAGACTGACTCAAACAGACCCTTAAAGTCATTATCAGACAGCCTTAAAGGAAAACAAGGTAGATTCCGTCAAAACCTATTAGGTAAACGTGTTGACTATTCTGCACGTTCGGTTATTGTTGTTGGCCCTGAGCTAAAAATGCATGAATGCGGATTACCAAAAGATATGGCTGCTGAGCTATATAAACCATTCATTATTCGTAAGCTTATAGAAAGGGGTATTGTTAAAACAGTTAAGTCGGCAAAAAGAATTGTTGACAGAAAAGAGCCTATTGTTTACGATATACTCGAGTACGTAATGAAAGGACATCCAGTTCTTCTGAACCGTGCTCCTACCCTACACAGACTAGGTATTCAGGCATT
The DNA here is from genome assembly GCA_964535975.1 of uncultured Proteiniphilum sp. GTDB lineage: Bacteria > Bacteroidota > Bacteroidia > Bacteroidales > Dysgonomonadaceae > Petrimonas. The sequence goes on from CAZHWC010000018.1 coordinate 5,701, forward strand.
TCAACCCAAGTTGATTGAAGGTAAAGCAATTCAGCTACACCCACTTGCTTGTACTGCATTTAATGCTGACTTTGACGGTGATCAGATGGCAGTTCACTTACCACTTGGAAACGAGGCTATTCTTGAGGCACAAGTATTAATGCTTGCCTCACACAATATTCTTAATCCTGCAAATGGTGCTCCTATTACAGTACCTTCTCAAGACATGGTTCTTGGACTATATTATATAACAAAAATTCGTCCCGGAGCCAAAGGCGAAGGAATGTCTTTTTATGGTGAAGAAGAAGCAATTATTGCCTACAATGAAGGTCAGGTAGATATACACGCTTTAGTGAAAGTTATAGTTGATGATATAGACGAAGAGGGAAACCCAATTCGTAAAATGCACGAAACCAGCGTTGGTAGAGTAATTACTAATGAATACATTCCTAAAGAAGTAGGATATATTAATGAACTCCTTTCAAAACGTTCATTACGTGATATCATTGGTAAAGTTATCAAGACATGCGGTGTTGCTGCAACAGCAAAATATCTTGACGATATCAAAGACTTAGGCTACAAAATGGCTTTTAGAGGAGGTCTGTCATTCAATCTTGATGATGTAATTATTCCAAAAGAAAAGGAAGATCTCATTAAAGAAGGTTATGACGAGGTAGAGCAGATAATGGATAACTATAATATGGGATTCATTACTTACAATGAGCGATACAATCAAATTATTGATACATGGACTCATATCAACTCTAAACTATCGAATATCTTGATGAAACAACTGTCAGAAGATGATAAAGGTTTCAACTCTGTTTATATGATGCTTGATTCAGGCGCTCGTGGTTCGAGAGAACAGATTAGACAGCTTTCGGGTATTCGTGGTCTTATGGCTAAACCTCAGAAAAGTGCATCAGAAGGTGCTCAAATTATTGAAAACCCAATTCTTTCAAACTTTAAAGAAGGTCTTTCGGTACTTGAGTACTTTATCTCTACACACGGTGCTCGTAAAGGTCTTGCGGATACAGCTCTTAAGACAGCTGACGCTGGATATCTAACCCGTCGTTTGGTGGATGTCTCACAAGATGTTATTATTACTCAGAGCGATTGTGGTACTCTACGCGGACTTACAGCAACTGCTATTAAAAATAATGATGAAGTAATTGCCACATTATACGAACGTATTTTAGGACGTGTATCTGTACACGACGTTCAACACCCAACTACAGGAGAAATCTTAGTAAACAGTGGTGAAGAAATTACTGAAGAGATAGCAGAAAAGATCGAAAACTCACCAATTGAACGTGTGGAAATAAGATCTGTATTAACTTGTGAGTCAAGACAAGGAGTATGTGCTAAGTGTTATGGTAGAAACCTAGCAACTGGTCGCATGGTTCAAAGAGGTGAGGCAGTAGGTGTGATTGCAGCACAATCAATTGGAGAGCCCGGTACACAGCTTACACTTCGTACTTTCCACGTTGGGGGTATCGCTTCTAACATTGCAGCTGAAAGTAGAATTATAACCAAATATGATGGTATTCTTGAGTTTGATGAACTAAGATATGTTGAAGCAACTGATTCAGAAGGCAAACCATATAAAGTAGTAGTAAGCCGATTAGTTGAAATGAGACTAGTTGATCCAAATACAAAAATTGTATTACTATCACATAACATACCATACGGTTCCAAATTATATTTTGGACAAGATGAGAAGGTATCAAAAGACGACCTTATTTGTGAGTGGGATCCATTTAATGCAGTGATAATCTCTGAAGCAGCAGGTAAGATTAAGTTCGACAACTTTATTGAAAATGTTACATATAAAGTAGAATCAGACGAACAAACAGGTCTTAAAGAAAGAGTTATCATTGAATCGAGAGATAAAACCAAAGCTCCATCAGCTCATATTGTCAACGAAGATGATGACGTACTTCGCACATATGCATTACCTTTAGGTGCGCATATCGTGAAGTCAGAAAACGAAGATATCAAGATTGGAGATGTTCTTGTAAAAATACCAAGGGCTGTCGGAAAATCTGGTGATATTACCGGAGGTCTGCCTCGTGTGACTGAGTTGTTTGAAGCTAGAAATCCATCAAACCCTGCTGTAGTTGCAGAAATTGACGGAGAGGTTTCATTCGGAAAGATTAAACGTGGTAACCAAGAGATAACAATTACTTCAAAAACCGGAGAAGAGAAAAAAGCGTTAGTTCCACTATCAAGGCAGATTCTTGTTCAAGAAAACGACTTCGTTCGTGCCGGTATGCCACTTTCAGATGGTGCAATCACACCTGCATCAATATTGGCAATTATGGGTCCAACAGCGGTTCAAGAGTATATCGTTAATGAAGTGCAGGATGTTTACCGTTTACAGGGTGTTAAGATTAATGACAAACACTTTGAGGTAATCGTTAGACAGATGATGCGCAAAGTTGAAGTCGTAGAACCAGGTGATACTCGTTTCTTACAACAGCAGCTTGTGGATAAGCATGAAATAATGGAGGAAAACGATCGTATCTGGGGTAAAAAAGTTATCATAGACGCAGGAGATTCACAAGTCTTTGAAGCTGGACAGATAGTAACTGTAAGAAAGCTTAGAGACGAGAATAGTTCTTTGAAGCGAAGAGATTTAAAATTGGTAGAGAGCAGAGATGCTATACCTGCTACAGCAAATCAGATACTACAAGGAATTACTCGTGCAGCGTTACAAACCTCAAGCTTTATGTCAGCAGCATCGTTCCAGGAAACCACAAAAGTATTGAATGACGCAGCAATTAGGGGTAAAGTTGATAATCTAGAGGGACTTAAAGAAAATGTTATTTGCGGTCACTTGATTCCTGCAGGAACTGGTCTAAGAGAATATGACAAGATTGTTGTTGGCTCAAAAGAAGAATTTGATAATCTAAGCGTTAGCAAACGATCAGCAATATTTGAAGAAATGGATTAATGATCCATATAATAATATGAAAGTTAATAGCCCGCTCAGATTTGAGCGGGCTATTTTAATTAAGTTCCAAACTATTCAGTATAACTATCTAAGTTGTCTGGATTCTTATCACAATTAGCTATTCGTGTGATACGACCTTTCAACACCGCATGTGCATCAATGAGCATCTTATCAAGAACTATACAAATCTCTCGATACATTGATTGCTTTTCATTATCAACATTTGCGAGTGCAATAAAAGAATTAAATAGGAGTTGTAAATCAAACAAAGCTTCCTCACGACTACGCAAGCGAATATTCTTGATATTTCCCCGATCCTGTGCACGTTTATTTGATTGCACGATCAGCTCACGATTTAGTTGAACTGCATTTGTGAATGCTTCGTCAATTCCCAGTTCTTCAAGGGACGCCAAGATTTCAGGTGTCATTGCAGCACTAAGAGTCCTTACCACTTCCGCTTGGTCAATCCTTACAGTAGTTCCCAAAGGACTTCGGGCTATGCGAATCCAGTTATTAAGCACCCAGTACAACGACTTATCTTTAGTATCTGTAATCCTACTTAATGATTTCACAGTATCTCTAACTCTCATCAGATAACCTCTGCAAAGCTCACATTTCTCTCTGATCTCTGGAGTAAGCTCATGAGCCAATGGAGTTTTAATCAGCTCGTTATGAACTATGATATGCCTCTTTGCATTGTTCAGAAGCATGAACGTCTGTTGATCATCAATTTCATACTCACCTACTTTTGAAATTGCTTTCACAAAGTAATCAAATAGTTCCTTGTTTTTAAATCTGAGAACAGGAGCTACACTCAATTTTTTAATTTGAAATGAATCCTTCATTTTTAATTTTTTTGTTGTTTGTTTGTTAATAAAAAAGGTCATATAAATACGACCCCGAATTTTGATAGTAATTTGATTTACTGTCAACCTGATTGACAATACCGAACTACTTTTCATCATTAAGGTAAACAGCCCTTCATGAACGGCTTAAACATTCAGTGACTTCTCTGTTTTTTCACAAACACCTGTTAACCAATAATTAAGCATATACGAAAACATAATTTATATAGATTGTAAAATGACAGGACAATAAAAAGGAATGTTTTAGTATATAGATTAAATAACATAACAACAAAAATAAATTCTTTAGCATACCTGAAAAATAACAGGACATTGCAAAGGAGTTTATTAATAACTCTGCAAAATAACAGAACAGCAAGAATATTTTTTTTAGTACTTCTGTAAAATGACATAGTAACAGATAGAAACGTTTTAGACTCTCTGTAAAAATACAGAACAACAAAAAAAAATTATTTAGTACATATGTAAATTATCAGAACAATAAAAATAGTTTGCTTAAGACTTATGATAAATGACAAGAGTGCAAAAAAAGGCTGAATTCATAAAATGAACTCAGCCTATTATATAAATTATTCCAATAACTTAGGAATAAATAATTACTTGCTTTGCTCCAAGCTTAAAGTAATACTTGGTTGATCACATACCTCAGTTGGACCAAAGTATTGAATTGGTCCCGGATACACGAAAGAAGTCTCAAATGCCCACTTATCACGATTTGCTGCAAAATACTTGAAAGGTTTACCTTCTAATTCAACAAGAGCCTTCTGTATAACAGGTTTCATAACACCGTGACGACGTTCCATATTCATCATCATAGTAATTGGAATACCACCAGAAATCCATTCGCTAGCAGGAGCTGTAGTATTTCTTACAGAAGATAAATATCCTGTTTTACCTGCAGAAATAAGCATTGAAGCAGTATATCCTAATGAATAACAATAGTCTGCATCATAATTTGAAGGTGCAGCGCAACGCCCTTCATATCCAAAGAAATGAGTAATTGTTGAGAACTTACCGTTATATTTACCCTCATTGGTCCATTCTTTTAACTTAGAAGCAACCATTTCAGCTAATAGTTTCTCAGTCTCAATTAATGAAACCTGAACATTACCGTGTGGGTCTCTGTCTAATGTTAACTGACGTGCAACTGTTTCAGGCAAACTAGCATAAATATCAGAATTCTCTTTTGATAGTTTGCTGATAATATATTCTCTTTTAGCAGAGCGTCTTACAAGATCAAATTCTTCTTGATTGTGAGCAAGAAAGTCGTTTAATTCAGAGATTAAATTCTTCATTGCAGGAATAAACTCAATCAAACCCTCAGGAATCAATACAGTTCCAAAGTCATTTCCCATCTCCGAGCGTTTAGCCACTACTGAAGCAATTTCAGTAACGATATCATCCAAAGATTGTTCTTTATGAGCAACCTCTTCAGATATAATACACATATTAGGCTGAGTTTGAAGAGCACACTCTAATGCAATATGAGAAGCTGAACGTCCCATTAATTTGATAAAGTGCCAGTATTTACGAGCTGAATTACAGTCGCGTTGTATATTACCAATTACTTCTGAGTAAACCTTGCAAGCCGTATCAAAGCCAAATGAAGTCTCGATTTGTTCGTTCTTCAAGTCACCATCAATTGTTTTTGGACAACCTACTACCTGAACTCCTGCATTTATACTACTATAATATTCAGCCAAAATACTTGCATTTGTATTCGAGTCATCACCTCCAATAATTACAAGCGCTTTAATATTAAGTTCCTTAAGAATTTCAAGCCCTTTGTCGAATTGCTCTTTAGTCTCAAGCTTATCACGTCCCGAACCAATAATATCAAACCCACCGGTATTACGGTATTCATCAATAATATCAGCAGTCAGCTCCTTATATTTGTGATTAATAAGACCAGCAGGACCCAAGATAAATCCATATAAAGCACTATCAGAATGCAAGCGCTTAATACCATCAAATATACCTGCAATAACATTATGTCCTCCAGGTGCCTGTCCGCCGGACAAGATAACACCAACATTTAATGGCTCACCGGCACCAATAGTTTCATCTGATGCTTCAAATGTTATAATTGGCTTTCCAAAAGTATTAGGGAATAACTTTTGAATCTCTTCTTGATCATTTACCGATGAAGTAGCCTCTCCTTCAACTGGTTTAACGCTGCCATTAAGTACTGAAGGCATTTTTGGAATATAGCTAGATCTAGCTATTTGTAAAGCACTTTTTAACATTATAATTTGATATTTAATTAATTAGTTTCTGAATAATAACCTAAGTAAAACTCATGCCAAAAATA
>CAZHWC010000018.1:11912-39066 GCA_964535975.1 uncultured Proteiniphilum sp.
GCCGCCTCACTTGAAAGTAAAGCATTGCTATTAGGAGAAACCACCTTAGAAGAATTATTATCTATTTTCTTTATAGATGTAACGGAACGCTCACGCTTCAATGTCTCCCAAAAACCGTCAAAGCCTGAGTTTGAATGAGAAGAAGTATTTTGTTCTCTTAATAAGAATTTCTGATCAATATCGTTTATAAATCGACTCTCAACCGAAGCATTTGTAACCCCATTCCTAAATCTACTCTTGGCATATGAGATAGTGCACCTTTTTTTTGCACGAGTTATAGCCACATAAAACAACCTACGCTCTTCCTCCAATCCGCGCAATTCATTCTTAGACATTACTGACGGAAATAAATCCTCCTCTACACCTACAACAAACACATGGTCAAATTCAAGTCCTTTAGCCGAATGCGCTGTCATAAGAGTCACCTTTTCTTCTGTAGAACCATTAGACATATCCTGATCGGTTAGCAAAGCTGTTTCAGACAAAAAATCAATTAATTTAATAGTCTCAAGCCCTTCCTCCTGTCTTAAAGATACAAATTCTTGTATTGCATTAATTAACTCCTGAATATTCTGTACTCGACTCATCCCCTCAGGTGTTAAATCCTGATATGCTTCAGTCATAATTCCTGATTTACTCAAGACGTCCTGTGCCATTTCAAATGCACTCATCACATCATTATTAGAAACAAATCCGGAAATTAGCTCTAAAAAACCTCTTAACCTTTTGGCTATTCCGGCATTCACTTCCAAACCATAATCCAAAGGGGAGGAAATCACCTCCCATAAGCTGACATTATGCCTTAATGCACATTCAGATACCTTAGCTATAGTACCATCACCAATACCCCTAGACGGATATTTTATAACTCTTCTAAAGGCATCCTCATCTCCCGGGTTTACAATAAGCCTGAAGTAAGATATTACATCCTTAATTTCCTTTCGCTGATAAAACGAAAGTCCTCCATAAATAATATATGGTATATTTTTCTTTCTCAATGATTCCTCAAATATTCTAGATTGAGCATTTGTTCTATACAAAATTGCTATATCCGAATACGAAGTATGCAAGTCAAATCTGAGTCGAGATATTTTATTAGAAATAATTAAGCCCTCTTCAAAATCTGAAAATGCACTCACCACCTCAATTTTATCACCTAATTCATTATCAGAGAATACATTTTTAAAAATCTGTTCAGTATTTCTTTTGATTAAGCTGTTGGCAGCATTAACAATATTTTGAGTAGAACGATAATTTTGCTCCAGCTTAAAGATCTGAGTATTAGCAAATGTTGATTTAAACTTAAGTATATTGTCAATATTTGCACCCCTAAAAGAATATATACTCTGAGCGTCATCTCCCACAACGCAAACTCTGTTATGAACCTCTGACAACTGTCTGATAATAAAATGTTGCGCAAAGTTTGTATCCTGATATTCGTCCACTAATACATACTGAAATTTATTTCTATAGATTTCTAATACATCGGGATTATCCCTAAACAGAATGCTAGTATACATAAGCAAATCATCAAAATCCATGCTATTACTCATCTTCAATCTTTGTTGATAATTCTTATATATCTCCGACAGATAAGGACGTTTTGATGCTCTGTCATATTCTAGAAGCTCACTATTAGCTGAATACATTTTAGGAGTAATCAAAGCATTTTTTGCTCTCGATATATGATTATGTATCCCTTTGGCCTTGTAAACCTTATCATCCAATTGCATTTCTTTTATTATTAAACGTATAAGATTTGCAGAGTCAGAAGAATCATATATCGTAAAATTAGAATTAAAACCTATATGCTCAGCCTCTATACGCAATATCCTTGAAAATATTGAGTGAAAAGTCCCCATCCACAACTGACGTGATTTTTTCTCACCAACAATGTCTGCAATTCTTGATTTCATTTCTCTCGCAGCCTTATTTGTAAAGGTAAGCGCAAGTATATGATACGGTGGCAAGCCCTTTTCCAGCAAATAAGCAATCTTGTATGTCAAAACCCGGGTCTTACCCGAACCAGCACCAGCAATAATTAATGAGGGGCCATCAACAAACTCTACCGCTTCACGCTGACTTGAATTTAATTCTCTAAGAAGATTATCCATCTAAAGTTTCAATAAAGTAATGATTAGTATAATCGAAATTAATTAGAGTATACAAATAATTAATCGAAATACAAAAGTACAATTTATTTGTATCACAATCAGAAAATAAAAAAACAGCCTAAAAAAAAGAGCTCGGCAAAAAACCGAGCTCTTTCATTAGAGTTTCAATTTATAATTTATTTTTTCTTCGCCTTTAGTGCTTCAAAAATCAATTGCTCCAGTTCATCGGCTAGTTCTGGATTATCTCTTATAACTGCTTTTGACGCATCACGTCCCTGTGCAATTCTAGCATCCTTATAACTATACCATGAACCACTTTTCTTTATAACATCTAAATCTGCACCAAGATCTATTATTTCTCCTTCTCTTGATATTCCTTCGCCATACATTATATCAAACTCAGCCTTAGTGAAGGGGGCAGAAACTTTGTTTTTTACGACCTTAACACGAGTTTGATTGCCATGAACCTCATCACCATCTTTCAATGCTCCAATACGACGAATATCCAAACGTACCGAAGAATAAAATTTCAAAGCATTACCACCGGTTGTTGTTTCGGGATTACCAAACATTACGCCAATCTTCTCACGCAACTGATTAATAAAAATACATGTAGTGTTTGTTTTACTAATTGCTGAAGTAAGCTTTCTAAGAGCCTGAGACATTAATCTTGCCTGCAAGCCAACATTAGAATCTCCCATATCACCTTCTATTTCCTTTTTTGGTGTAAGAGCAGCCACAGAGTCAACCACAATTATGTCAACGGCAGACGATCTGATAAGCTGTTCGGCAATTTCTAAAGCCTCCTCACCACTACTTGGCTGGGATATAAGAAGATTGTCAGTATCAACTCCTAGTTTCGCTGCATAAAATCTATCAAATGCGTGCTCAGCATCAATAAAAGCAGCTACTCCCCCCGCCTTTTGTGCCTCTGCTATTGCATGAATAGCAAGAGTTGTCTTTCCTGATGATTCAGGACCGTATATTTCAATTACCCTTCCGCGCGGATATCCACCAACACCTAATGCTGCGTTAAGACCAATAGATCCTGTAGGAATAACTGCAACCTCTTCAACAGTATCATCACCCATTTTCATTATAGAGCCCTTACCATAAGTCTTCTCTATCTTATCCATGGCTGCCTTTAAGGCCTTTAGCTTTTCACTATTTTGTGTTATTTCTTTTTTATCACTCATACTTTCAATATATGTTTTAAATTTTAGTCAAGATTTAGAATTTGATTTGAATGGTCTTTCGTATCCACTTTTCTTCCTTCTATTATATTTTGTATAACACCGTTTTCATCTACAATAAAGGTAGTTCTAACAGTGCCCATATACTTTTTACCGTAATTATTTTTCTCTTGCCATACTCCAAACTCATTTACCAATCGTTTATCATCATCGGCAATCAAAGGAAAAGGCAAATTAAATTTCTCTATAAATTTTTGGTGAGACTCCGCACTATCAATGCTAATTCCCACTATTGCATAACCTTTTGATAAAAGGTCTTCATATCCATCTCTCAAACTACATGCTTGTGCAGTACAACCCGGAGTATTATCTTTTGGATAGAAATACAGAACTAATTTCTTACCTGTAAAATCTTTAGAAAATATCTCTTTGTCATTTTGATCCTTCCCCAAATAAGCAGGGATAACATCACCAATTGTTAAAGCCATAATCAGAATTATTATTTTATTTGTCTCAAAGATAAAGAATAATGAGTAGTAATAAAAGATTAATTGATAAAATATATACTACATTATTCTGTACATTCCACCCGGCAATGCCTTTACAATATTCTTCATTTCCAGTTCCAACAAAGAGAAAAATAAATCAGCAACAGGCACATCTAATTTCATTGATATCATATTAACCTGCATTTCACCCTCAGCATTCAACACATTAAATATCTTTTCTTCATCTTCGGTCAGCTCAACGAAAAGCTCCTTCTGAAGCGGTTTGCCTGAAGCATCAGATACTCCCCACCCCATCTGTTCAAAAAGTCCTTTAGAATCCTGTAACAATACAGCCTTATTATTTGCTATCAACGCATTACATCCTGTCGACTCCGTATCTGTTGTTCGTCCTGGAACAGCAAACACCTCTCTAAAGTATGAATTCGCAATATCTGCAGTTATAAGAGATCCACCTTTGCTTCCTGACTCAACCACAATAACAGCATCAGCCATTCCTGCAACAATTCTGTTTCTTTTTACGAAGTTAAATCTGTCAGGATTAGTATTACTTGGGAATTCCGTGAGCAAGGCACCGTTTTGCAACATTTCAATTGCAGTTTTTCGATGAACATAAGGGTAAATTCGGTCAAGACCATGAGCAAGGACTCCAACAGTAGACAAATTATTTTGCAAAGAGGCTCGATGGGCACAAATATCAATACCATATGCAAGTCCACTTACAATAAGCATATCAGGACAGCTTTTACTTATATCATATATAAGCTTTTCGCAAAATTCCCTCCCATGAAAAGTTGCGTTCCTAGTCCCTACAATACTCACTACTTTCGTTCTGTTAAAGTCAGTATTGCCCTTATCATATAATAATATTGGAGCATCAACACAATTTGTCAATCTCTGAGGGTAATCAGCATTAGTAAAAAACAATGCTCTTACATTATTCTTCTCTATAAAAGCAAGCTCTTTTTCAGCCTCCAGCATTACGGTTGCATTGTGTATTTCATCAACAAGCTGCGGGGAAATTCGAGGAATCTTTTCCAAACACTTTCTACTCTCTTTGAAGACAGCTTCTTCATCACCAACGGCATGCATAAGAGCTCTTGCCAATGCAATACCAATTCCTTTAATTTTAGTAAGAGCAATCTGATATATAATCTTATCAGCATTCATTATAATTGTCTGATTAATGGTATAGATTAAAAAAAGTTTTAGCAATATGAATTATAAATATTCTGCAAATGCCTTATCAAAAATATCAGGTTTAGACAGCTTTCCGTTTATCAAATTCACAACTTCAATTTTTCCTTTGGCACAAACCTTATTATCAGACAGGCGAACTATTTCCTGATGAAAAATATATTTTAACCCACTCTTCTCAATCGCAACTGTACAATTGAACTCATCCATGCCTATTAGTGGGGTTTTATATCTAATTTCAACACGAGCCACAACAGCATCTATGCCCTGATTATGAAGTTCAAAGAAATTTAAGCCACACTTCTCTAAAAATTCGTGTCTGGCAACTTCAAAATAATGCTGATAGTTCGCATTATTCACATGTCCTTGTGCATCACATTCATAGTCACGCACCTTCATTAAATATTGAAAAACAACTGGTTTCATTAAAGAAATTATTTAAAAAAATGTCAGTTGTAATACTTTGCAGATTACAACTGACAGTCATTATATCTTCTTATTACTTATTAGTCTTCTTTAGCCACTCTCTTGCATTTGCAAATGCTTCCATCCACAACGTTACTTCATGTTTACGATGCTCGTATGGATAAAATGCATTTTGCCATGGGAAAATTGTTCTCTCCAAGTGAGGCATCATTGCCAGATGACGACCATCTGCAGAGCAAACAGCTGCAGTAGCAAAATCAGAACCGTTAGGGTTTCCAGGATATTCATCATAAACATATTTCAAAGAAACATTATATTCATATTCGTCTCCCGGCAATTCAAAACGTCCTTCTCCGTGTGCTACCCAAATACCAAGCTTGCTTCCTTCAAGTGAGCCAAGCATTACTGAATTATTTTTTGGAACTTCAACACTAACAAATGAAGATTCAAATTTGCCTGATTTATTCATTTGCATCTTAGGATGGCTATTTCCCATTTCCGGATATACAAGACCAAGTTCCATCAATAGCTGACAACCATTACATACACCAAGACTCAATGTATCTTTTCTAGCATAAAAGTTTTCAATTGATGTTTTAGCTTTATCGTTATACAATATACCGCCTGCCCAACCTTTGGCAGAGCCAAACACGTCAGAGTTAGAGAATCCGCCTGTAAACACAGCAAACTGAACATCCTCAAGAGTTTCACGTCCTGAAGTTAAATCAGTCATATGAATATCTTTCACATCAAATCCGGCAAGATAAAGAGAATAAGCCATCTCACGCTCACCGTTGCTACCCTTATCTCTAATAATTGCAGCAGTTAAACCAGTTCGTTCTTTTCTATCAGGATTCAATCCCAGATCTTCAAACTTTCCGGTGAATGAAACAGGAAGCTTAAATTGCAATGGTTGTTTTTTATAGTTTTCAAAACGCTCTGTTGCAGCTTCTACTCCACTTTGTTTCTGATCAAACAAATATGAAGTCTGATACCACACATCACGCAAGTTATCTATATCAAATTCCTGGTGGAATTCATCTTTTGATATTATAAGTTTTCTATCTTCAATAGGACGTCCAACTATTGCAAACCCAACACCATAATCATTTAGTATTTTCTCAACCAAGTGGTGATGCTTTACCTGGATAACAACTCCGGGGTTTTCAGCAAACAAAACTTTGATTAAATCTGAGTATCTCACCTTATCTAATCTGGCATCGATACCACCTTGTGGGTTTGCGAAACACATTTCAAGCAATGTTGTAACTAATCCGCCGGCAGATATATCATGTCCCGCAATAATCAAACCACGGTTTACTAATTCCTGAATAGCTCCGAATGTGTTCTTGAAGTACTCTGTATCAACCACAGTAGGAGCCTCATCACCAACCTTACCAAGTGTTTGTGCAAAAGCAGAACCTCCTAACTTAAGAGCATCAAATGAGAAATCCACATAATACAAATACGTACCTTTAATATAAGCAAGAGTTGGAGAAACAATTTTTCTAATGTTGCTTACTTCACCGGCTGCAGAAATTATAACAGTACCGGGAGAGAACACTTTATCATCACCATACTTTTGAGTCATAGAAAGTGAATCTTTACCTGTAGGGATGTTAATACCTAACTCACAAGCAAAATCCGAACATGCTTCTACCGCCTTATACAAACGAGCATCTTCACCTTCGTTTCGACAAGGCCACATCCAGTTAGCACTTAAGGATACACCTCCCAAACCATCCTTTAGAGGTGCAAACACCAAATTGGTAAGAGCCTCTGAAACAGCCATCACAGAACCTGCGGCAGGATCAATCATTGCCACCTGAGGTGCATGACCTATAGAGGTAGCCAAACCTGCATATCCTCTGTAATCTAATGCCATTGCACCACAATCACTTAAAGGCAATTGAATTTCACCCTGACATTGCTGACGCGCAACCTTACCAGTTACCGATCTGTCAACTTTATTTGTCAACCAATCCTTACATGCAACTGCATCAAGTTTAAGAACATTCTTCAAATATTCTTCAAGGTTATTTATATTATATTCAGGAGCTGAGTAAGACTCTTCCACTGAATTATCAACCATCACTGTTTTAGGAGATTTGTCAAAGAAATCTTCCAAGGTCATATCAATTGCCTTTTCGCCATTTTCATGCTCAAAAACCAACTGCATATCACCTGTAGTCTCACCAACCACATAGAATGGCGCTTTCTCGCGATCAGCTATTTCTTTTATTCTAGCCAAATCTTCTTCTCTAACAAGCAACCCCATTCTCTCCTGGCTCTCATTGCCAACAAGTTCTCTGGCAGACAATGTAGGATCGCCACTTGGCAATTTATCAAGATTGATAACTCCACCTGTATCTTCCACAAGCTCAGACAGACAGTTTAAATGTCCACCCGCACCATGGTCATGAATTGATACTATTGGATTATCACCAGATTCAGAAAGAGATCTTATCACGTTAGCCACACGTTTTTGCATTTCGGGATTAGCACGCTGAACAGCATTAAGCTCAATACCTGAAGAATACTCTCCGGTATTAACTGAAGACACAGCACCTCCACCCATACCGATGCGATAGTTATCACCACCCATCACTACAACCTTTTCACCAGGTTCAGGAGTTCCTTTTAGAGCATTAGCTTTATTTGCAAAGCCAATACCTCCGGCCAACATTATAACTTTATCAAAACCAAACTTTTTATAATTCTCAGCATGTTCAAAAGTAAGCAAAGAACCTGTAATAAGCGGCTGTCCAAATTTATTTCCAAAATCAGAAGCACCATTAGAAGCCTTAATTAATATCTCCTCAGGTGTTTGATATAACCAAGGACGTTCAGGCATAACATTCTCCCAGTTACGTCCCTCTTCCATTCGGGGATATGATGTCATATATACTGCTGTTCCAGCAAGTGGAAGAGATGCAGTACCTCCGGCAAGTCTGTCACGGATTTCACCTCCTGTACCTGTAGACGCACCATTAAAAGGCTCTACTGTGGTTGGGAAGTTATGAGTTTCAGCTTTTAGCGATAATACAGTTTCAATTTGTTTTGTTGAAAAGAAATCTGCTTTATGTCCACTATCAGGAGCAAACTGTTCAATAACAGGTCCCTGATTAAATGCTACATTATCCTTGTAAGCCGAAACCAATAAGTTAGGGTTTAGCTTTGATGTCTTTTTAATCAATTGAAAAAGAGAACTCTCTTTTTCCTCACCATCAACAACAAATTTTCCATTAAAGATTTTATGGCGGCAATGCTCCGAGTTAACCTGAGAAAAACCAAAAACCTCACTATCAGTAAGTTTTCGATTTATTTTCAAGCTCACACCATTAAGGAATTCAATTTCATCTTCGCTAAGCGCCAATCCCTCTTGCTCATTATATAGTTCGATATTGTCAATCTCTCTGATTGGCTCAGGACTACCATGAATGGCAAACACTTCCTGATTCAAACCTTGATAAACACGTTGCAACATTGGATCAACAACAGGAATATTCTCAGCAGGAAAATACTCTTCAATACGTTGTATATTACTTATACCCATGTTCTGTGTAATCTCAACAGCACATGTACTCCAAGGAGTGATCATCTCACGTCTTGGACCAACATAGGTTCCCTCTATGTCAGATGAGTTAAGCACCTCAGCTTCTCCCAAAAGCCAATTAAGTTTCTCAATAGATTCGCCTGACAGTGAAACAGTTGTTTCAACGGCGACAATACTCTGTTGTGGGGTTTTGAAAAATATTATCATACGGATTACGAGTTAATGTAATAGGTTTGCAAAGTTAATCAAAAGTAGTGAACTTATAGAAAGTTATTGCTTTTTTGTCCATTTGAACTCTGATTTGTATCTTTGCAGCTCAAAATCGGTTTTACGCACCGACAATACAAAATCATGCTCGAATTTATAATTAAAGGTTTTATTATAGGCATACTGGTATCTGCCCCTATGGGTCCTATTGGGATACTATGTGTTCAACGCACTCTCAATCGAGGCAGATGGCACGGGTTCTTCACAGGGCTTGGCGCAATGATGTCGGACCTTATATATGCTTTAGTATTATTAGCTGGTATAAGCATGATTGAAGAGTTCTTCAGTTCACACGAAACTATTTTACAAACAGCAGGCAGCATTGTCCTTATTCTTTTTGGATATAAAGTATTCAGAACAAACCCATTAAAAGGATGGACACCAGACTTTCAAAGTAGCGACACACGATATATAAAAGACTTTATTACATCATTCTTTTTCACCTTGTCCAATGTTGCCATACTAATAGTTTTTATCACTCTCTTTGCCAGATTTCACTTCAATCCTCTGGAACTGGGCGTGACAGGCATTATCATATCATTGGCCTCAATTGCCACAGGTGCCATTTCCTGGTGGTTCACTCTAAGCCTGATAGTATCTCGACTTCAAAAGCATTTTAATCGTAAAGGACTTATCATGCTCAACAAAGGCATAGGCTCTATTCTACTGCTCATAGGTGTATTAGGAATTGTATTTACATTTTAATATTAGCGCTTCATCTCTATTACCTCCAAATCACGTATATTTCCATCATCAACAACAAAGCGCAACATTGTTCTCACATGATGAAACCCATGATTACCGGCAGCTCCGGGATTCATATGCAAACAACCATACTGCTTGTCATATATAACTTTCAGAATATGAGAATGTCCCGAAATAAACAATTTAGGAGGATTTGATACAATCACCTCTTTAATTTTATGGTTATACCTACCAGGATATCCACCTATATGCGTCATCAAAACGTCTACTCCCTCTACCTCAAATCTTATCGTTTCAGGATAAACCAATCTCAGCGACTGATCATCAATATTACCATATACAGCCCTGAATGGTTTTAGCCTCTCAAATCTGTCCGCAAGCTCTATTGTCCCAATATCCCCTGCATGCCATATTTCATCACAGTCCACAAAATACTCTTCAAATTTATCATCCCAAAACCCGTGAGTGTCCGATAGCAAACCTATTTTTTTCATAAAATTTGATTTATATCAACAAAGTTATTATTTTTATTGTTAATCTATTATTCAACGTCAGCAATATAATCTCAAATGGAAAAGGCACAGTATAAATTCTTCAAGCGCGATATAAGTTGGCTTTCGTTCAACTACAGAGTCCTTATGGAAGCAAAAGACAGCTCCCTGCCAATATATGAGCGCATTAAGTTTTTATCAATTTACGCATCTAATCTTGAAGAGTTCTATAAGGTCAGGGTATCAGGCTATCATAGCTCCATACTAAAGAGCATAAAGAAAGACAGGCCTATGGAAGAAGCACTGGAAACACTGTTAGAGATAAATGAAGAGGTATCAAACCAAGAGAAGGAATATTACAATATATTCAACAATATGATACTTCCTGAATTACAAAAAGAGAATATTATACTCTATCAATCTGATAATATTGACCCACTCCATGAACACTTTATTGAAAACTTCTTTAATGAAGAGGTATTCCCATTCCTGCAACCAATGATTATCCAGAAAGGACAGATCCATTCATTCATTCAGGACAACAGAATTTATTTAGCAATTAGCCTTTCGAAGAAAAAAAGCAAAAAGCGCAGTGAATCAAAACAGGATATCACGTATGCATTAATGAAGATACCACAAAACCAGACTCCAAGATTCATTGAGCTTCCTAAAATACAAGACAAACATTACATAATCTTTATTGATGATATAATAAGAGCAAACTTAAACAACGTATTTCCCGGATACGACATCATAGACTGTTACAGCATAAAGATCTCAAGGGATGCAGACTTTTCCATTGACGATGAGAATCAACAAGATATAGCCAAAAGGATTTTAAACAAAGTGAGAAAGAGAAAGATTGGCGCAGTTACAAGATTTCAATATGACAGAGATATGCCCGAGGAGTTCCTGGAGTTCATCACAGAAACTTATGAAATAGAAGAAGAAGAGCTTCTTAAAGGATATAGATATCTAAATCTTGCAGATCTTATAAAGCTTCCAAACCCAATAGGCAAGAGACTGCAACAAACTCTCCCTGCACCTTTAAAGGTACCGGAGTTTGAACAAAACACATCACTTCTTAGTGTTCTTCGCAAAAAAGACATTCTATTGCATTTTCCATATCAGTCATTTGATTATCTGATCCGATTTCTCCTTCAATCCGCATTTGACCCCAAAGTAAGAGAAATAAAGGTTACACAATATAGAGTTGCAGAGAACTCTGCTGTAATTAATAGTTTAATAAGCGCAGCCAAGAACGGCAAGAAAGTAACTGTATTCGTTGAACTTAAAGCACGATTTGATGAGGAAAACAACTATCTCTCATCAGAGCTGATGCAACAGGCAGGAGTAAAAATTATATATAGTCTGCCGGGTCTTAAAGTACATGCAAAACTAGCTTACGTAAGAAAAAGAAGCAACGACCCGGATGAACCGATAAAAGGATATGCTTATTTAGGAACGGGCAATTTCAATGAAAAGACCGCAAGAATTTATTCCGACAAAGGACTTTTGACTTCAAATAAAAATATAATCAAAGAGATTGACGAGGTTTTCAACATCCTTGAGGGCAAACAGCAAAAAACTCAATTTAATCACCTTCTTGTTGCACAATTCAACATGGTGCAAGAGATCAACAAAATGATTGATAAGGAGATTGAAAATGTAAAAGAAGGAAAGAAAGGAAGGATCATTATAAAACTAAACAGCCTGGAGGATAAAGGAATGATAGAGTCACTTTATAGAGCCAGCGAGATGGGAGTAGAAATTGATTTAATTATAAGAGGAATTTGCTGCTTAATTCCAAATCAAGAATACAGTAAAAACATTAAGATTACAAGAATTGTAGATTCATATCTGGAACATAGCCGAATTTGGTATTTCTATAATAATGGAGAAGAAAACATATACCTAACATCAGCAGACTGGATGTCTAGAAATCTTCACAGGCGAATTGAAGTAGCATTCCCCATTCTTGACGATAGTATCAAAAAAGAAATTATAGATATCTTAAAAATACAATTGAGTGACAATACCAGTGCTGTTTGGGTTGATGAAAACTTAAACAATATCTTCAAAACCAACAATGAACCAAGCGTAAGAGCTCAACGAGAGACGTATGAATACTTAAAGAGCATCAAGTCTTGAGCACTATAAAGGTTTGCATAATACAAAATTAATACAAAAGGAGCTGAGTGTTTTTCACTCAGCTCCTTTTGTATTAATTATATTAAGACTAACGATTAGAAGAATACATAACGATTATCTTCCACCTTCATCTTTTTCTTCAAAGTTTCAAGTGACTGCATTTGCAACATATAAGCATTGTTGCTATGAATCATGTTCTTAAAATTAGCAGCATCATACTGATCTTCGCTAGCAGTTCTATCTGCAACAGTTGTTACATATACCCCCATGTTACCTTTCAATGGAGCAGAAATAGAATTTACAGGCAAGAATGCAGAGACAGCATTAATTGTAGGCTCAAAACCTAAACCGCTTATATTCTGCGTATCGAAGCTAACAAATTTCACTGTATCTATATCAGAAGCCATAACCTCAGCATATTCATCTAATGAAGAAATATTTTTAGATGCTAAATCAGCAATTATCACCTCAGCCTTCTTATCATTCATCAAACGATTTTTGATGCTAGACTTTAATTCAGAAAGCGGAACAGTTCCTGCAGGATATACCTGATCAACACGCGCTATAATTCTAGTGTTAGACAAGTCAAACTTCTTAACCGTTCCCATTTTCTTTTCATTAACTGCCCATGTCACAACCTGACGAGTTCCGGGCATGTTCATTAACGAGAAATCATTCGCTGAAACTGATGTATTAGGCATCACAAAGTGACCCTTTTCAGAAGCCATTTCGCTAAAGTTTTTGCCAAAGTTAGGATCATTCATCAGCTGGTTCAACTCATTGTCAATATTATTAGAAGTCTTTTCGCTCACAAGAACGGGAATGCTAATTGTAGCAACTTTATATTTCTGAACTGCAGCAGTTCTGCCTTCCACCTGAAGAATCATTTGCTGACCCGGTGTTTTAAACTTAAAAGGCTGTCCTATTGGAGCATTGAAAACTGTCTTTACAAATTCAGCACCAACTTGATAAAGATCTGATTCACGAGCCCAACCAATATCGCCACCATTAGCTTGCGGGTTAAGGCTGTTTGCAACATCTGCAAATGCTTTACCACCTTTAATCTCATTGAAGATACTATCAACAAAGTTAGTAACAATACTATCCTGTCCCATCACTGTAGCATCAGGGATTGACATCAATCTTAAATGGATTGAATCAGGAGCAACAGTTTTATCTACAAGTTTATAGATATTATATGCATTACCTTCTTTAACCGGAGCCTGAACATCGGAAACAGATGAAGATTCAATGAAAGCCTGTTGGCTGTTATCCAAAGATTCTGCTGAGATAAATATATCTCTGTATGGAACATCAGAATAATCTGCAACTATTGAAGCTATACTCTCATTATCCAATAATTTCTCATAAGCCTCATTTGCCAACTTCTCAACTTCAGCAAAATCCTCCTCACTAGGAGTAATCTGCTTTGTAAAATAAGAAATCTTAGCCAAAGGCACATCCATATTAAATGAAGATTTATTCTTATCGTAAAATGCTTTTATCTCCTGATCAGAAACAGAAGCAGTTGAATCGGGAACCGAGAAGTAGTTCTTAACTACATATGCAATGTCAGCACTTTTATTAGACAGGTCAAATAAAGATTTGGCTTCTACATCATTTACAAGCACTGCGCTTGATAATAATCCGGTAAACTTCTCTTGAAGACGTTGGTATTTAACCATATTCTCAATAAACATCCACATTGATTTATATTGCTGAATCATAGCTACTTCTTCAGGCTGCAGCCCCTGAGTTGGAGAATTAACTGTTGCAATAAATTGCACCAAACCTTCTCTGTCAAATAAACCCGTCTCAGGATCTAGAAAGAAAGGAAGTGATTGAAGTAATGGAGAGATTGTCTCGCCGTGAACCAAGTCGTTAAGCTCAGCTTTAGATACAGCCAAACCAATCTTTGAAGATTGCTCATCCAAAATGATTTCACGAACCATCTGATCATAAACAGCCTCTTTTATTTGCTGTGTAGTAGCTTCATCTAGCGACGACTGTCCGCTAATCATTTTTTGAAATTCTTCCCATTCAGTTATTCTATTCGCATACTCCTGTGTTGAAACTATTTTACCGTCAACAACAAAAGCCTTGTCACGTGATTTAGCAAAAAGAGTATTACCTGAAGTCAACAAATCGCCTAAAATAAAGGCTAATAATGCAATACCAATAACAGCGACCAATAGAACGCCCCTGTCTCTAATCTTCTGAAGTGTAGCCATTTAACTATCTTAATTTATTTAATAAACTGATATATTTTTAATATTATTTTCTGTAAGAGTGCAAAGTTAGCAAAAAATGCAAATATTGGCACATTTATTTAAAAAAAGTATTGATTTTGAGGATAAAGGCTATATAAACCCACCACTATTCTGGATGAACAATCAGCTTAACAACTTCAATCTTTCGTGCTGAGACTTTTAGCACTTTAAACTCAAATTGCTCTATTATTATTGTTTCATAAAGATTAGGAAAACGTTGCGTATAATTCAGAATAAATCCGGCTATAGTGCTATAGTCATCCGACTCTGGAATACCAATACCATACTCTTCATTTATTGTATCAATCTCCACGCGTCCTGAAAGAACATACTCATTATCACTATACTGCTTAACGAACTTTGATTGGTCATCATACTCATCATCTATCTCTCCAAAAATCTCTTCCACCAAATCCTCTATAGTAACCAATCCGGAAGTACCACCAAATTCATCAAACACCACAGCCATACTCTTATGTTGTTGCATTAGCTCATTCATAAGTTCTGCAGCCTGCATGCTCTCCGGCACAAATGATACTTTGGTTATATTTTGCTGCCAATTATCAGACTCGTTAAACATTTCCCACACATGAATATACCCGACAATATTGTCAATATCTTCATTAAAAATTAGGATTCTGGACAAACCTGTTTCTATAAAAAGAGCTTTAAGAGCATCTTTATCAGCATTATTAGTTATAGCTACAATATCAGCACGAGGAACCATACAGTCTCTCACTCGCATAGTTGAAAACTCAAGGGCATTACGCAATATCTTAACCTCAGAATCAACTTCTGTATCATCAGACATCTCTTCAAACCCCTTTTTAAGATAATTGTTGATATCCGCTTTATTAATTGCATTATCATCAATGTGCTGAAGCTTTACTCCAAACACTGACAATACAAACAATGAAATTTTTTCGTATAAAAAAGTAAACGGTAAAAATAAAAGATGAAAGAAATAGGTAGGTAAAATAAGAATCTTCACCCATATATCCGGTTTTTGCGCCATTATCACACGCGGAATAATCTCACCACTTAAAATCAGAACCACACATATAGCTATAATTAAAAGCGCAGCACTCAGTATCGGATTAATATCAAATAAATAGACAACCAAAGGATAAAACAAATACAATGAGAAGAATGAAAATAAAACCAAGACCACAAAATTACCAAGAAGCAGAGTAGATAAAAACCTTCTTGGTTGTCGGTATGCCCTATTTATAATTTTCTTTAGCCAACCAGTTTCACTCTGATTAACCATATAGTATAGCTTATCTACTGAGATAAAAGCCATTTCCATACCCGAAAACAGAGCAGATCCCAATAAGGTTAAAATCCAAATATACATAAGTGGGGATAAAATCATTCGCTCTCAATAATAACAGTTTGCTCAGGATTCTCATCCTCTTCTATAGGCAACTTACCATCGTGTGGTCTGAATATTCTATAATCCGTCATTTCCTGATTAGATTCAAAACCATACCCTTTAAGTTCAAGAGCACCACGCTTTATCTCAATATATTTGTCGGAATATACTTTTGCAGTCCCTTGATCCCAAAAAAGCTCATCACTTCTAAACTCATCTCCTTCAAGGTTAGTAATTTCGACATTACCTTTCAGACGCCAAAGCTTCTTATTCGTAAAATTCCATGCAGTATCAGCAAGAATAGTAGCCTCAGTTTCCAGATTCTCATCAAATCTCTCGAGAAAAATACCCTCAGGGAAATACCAGAAAGGATCTTTAGCCTTATCAAATATTTGCCAAGTATCAGCTATAAGCTTATAACGAGTCATCCCAGAATCAGAAATCAAAGTAGTAACAGAATCTGTCACCATTGACGGCGTAATCTCAGGATCAAACTTAACATCCACCAAGTCCTCTTGTTTTTTCCCACAAGATGCAAGAAACAAATACACAATAGTCGTCATAATGACAACTATTGTGTATCTACCATATGCTATTTTATATAGCTCTTTCAAGAATAGTTTATTCTAATATTATTTTAGTCTCACAACTGTAGTTTCACCAATCCAACCGGGTATTGAAACAGTTTCACCAGCTTTAATACCCATCATAAATGCAGATTCAGTATCCATGAAATATGCAGAGTATTGGTTAATCAAGCTAGAAGCTTTTGAGCTTACATCAGGATCAACCGAACGAGCTCTTTGCAATTTATCAACTGCTGCACAGAAAACCAAACCTCTTTTTTCTCTTTCAGGGAAAATGTTTTCTGCTGAAGAAGCGTAAAGCTGAGCAATCAATATATAAGCATCACCACTGTTCGGATTAAACTTTAATGCATCATTAGCAGCCTGTCTTGCTCTTGCAAAGTTACGTTGATTTGAGAAAATTCCTGCCAACTGCAACATATATCCGGCAGCTTTCGACTTGTCTGTTTCCAATTCAGCAGCTTCCTGATAATATTTAATTGCATTTTCGTAATCCTTATCTCTTAAGCTTTTATTTGCCAATCCAAGAGCAGAACCAGCTGTTGGCTCCAATCTGTGAAGAAACTCAGCAGCCATAAAATAGATATCAGTATCACTACATCCCACAGAACCCAAAGCATTTACCACATCAGATAAAAACTCTTTGTTATCCTTATTAGGCTCCACTTTATCAGCATAATATTCTGTCAAAGTCTTGCAGTCACCTGCTCCACTATTAACGAAACCTTTTACTATACCATCTTTAACCAGACCAAGATAGTCAGCATTAGCCTGATCACCCTCAGCACTTGCTTTTGTAATTGCCTCATCCACATATGCAGTAACCTTGAAATAATCACTGATATATTGTTCTTTCTTAGAGTTATCATTCAGATACTGAGTCAAAGATGCAACCATAAAATAAGAAAAAGCATCCTTAGGATCCATATCCGACTTCATGTCCTCGAGAGCCTCATCAAGCCAATCGTAAATAACCTTTGAATCAGCAGAAGACTCCATCAACTCCATATAATCATATGTTTTATAAGCCAAAACAGAACCTTTGGAATCATCAGGATAATACACCAAGCGAGTATCATATATTTCCATTACTTTATCTAGATACTCTTTCTTTTTTGCAGCATCAGCTTCTGAAGCATACAAGCTTTTAAAAATACGAGGACCATAGATATAGATATTCTTACTTGAAGCCGGACACTTATCAAACACTTCATTCCAGGGAGCAAGAGCTTCTTTAAAATTCTCTGCCTTGGCTGATGTGGACATTAAGCTTAGGTTCATACGACACTTTACACTATCCTCCCCATGTCCAAAAGGAGCGTTTATCGGGTCGTATCCTGCTTTTTGCGCATTTATTGCGAACATTGTCGCTAATGCAAAAAATCCTGTTAACAATAACTTTTTCATATTCTCTTGTCGTTTTAATTTATTTTCAAAATCGATTCTGGTTGCTATTATGACCCATGGTCAGTCTAAAAGTTTAATCTAAAAATTGAGATTGTAGCAAAGATAATAAATACTAATTAAACTTTCTTTTATTGAACCAAAATTCGTTGATATTCATATTAAGAGATATCTTAAACATATCTTGTTTTATCATAAATGGCACATCAGGTCGTTGAGTTGTATAGCTAAACCCAATATTTATAAGAGACAACTTGCCATACATATAATCCATAAAGGGCAGACCAAAACCAACACTGGCTCCATACTCCTTATAACCACCCACGCTAACAGCCCCTGTTTCAGGATTGGTCACATTTACATTCAGATAAGAGTTGCCATAAGTCAAACCCGCTCTAAATCTAACTCTGTGAAAGAAATTTCGGCTATATGGATCAATAACATATTCAGCACCGGCATTAATCAGATAAGCATTATTAAATCTATTATCGCTATTCAATCCATCAAGCTCATCAGGATAATCTACACCCTTCCATCTTTGCAAAGTACCATCAACTCCCACAAGCACGTTTCTGTTTGAGTATGAAACACCAAGTCCCAACGTCTCAGGCAGTTGAAAAGATCTGTTTGAAAGCGTATCATCTCTATGCACCTGACTGGGCAATAGATTTGGATTATTATATGGGTCGGCCAAATATATCATCTCCGATATGCGAAGATCTGATTTGGTTGACATTTTTGGTGTATATACGGCACCAAGTGTAAAAGATCTTTCTCTGTCGATAGGCAAAGTAAACTGAGCACCTATATCATACTTAAAGTCGCGAATTGAATAACTGTTGCGTTTTTCGCTTAAAGTAGATTCAGATGAAGACTGCGGAATAGAAACACTGCTATATTTGAAATTGCCAAACACATAGTTGGCATTAACCCCTAATGAAAAATATTTAATTGGTGAATATGCAATACCGGCATACACCTGGCTCAAACCACCATCACCTCTAAACACCTCATCATAAACCACACCCGAAGATTTGGACTGCCCAAAGCTATATCCTGCTTTAGAAAAAGGAATCAATCCCGCACTAGCGGCAAAATTCTTTATCAAAGGAAACTGCACAGCCACATAATCCAAATTTCCATTCCAGTATGTTCGCGAATTTATTCCATCAGACAGTTCAGAGTACTGGCCCGAAACTCCAAAATCAAAGATAAAAGTCAGAGTATCCAACTTTGAGTATGACGCCGGATTACCATGATTAACCTGCTGACTCCTTCTCACTCCATAGCTAATCCCCCCCATTGCTTCAGAGGCTCCAAAAGACTGATTGGAAAGTAATCCATAACCATAACGTCCATATGGGGAGTTGCTTCCCACTTGTTGAGAGAAAGCTGTAACAACAACAGCTATAAAAAGAGACAGAAATAAAAGGCGCTTAGCAGTTATATTCATTATATTCAGTATATTCAACTTGTATAGGTCGATAGTTTCTTAATTGTTTTGAAGATACAAAGATGATATTTTTTTGTCTTGTAACCAACAAATCATCATAAACTTAGCAATAAAAAAATGAAAGTTTGATTTTTATAGAATATTTAAAGCATAATTAACCAGCAACCCAAAAGCTCAAAAGAATCATGTTTTTATGCTTGTAATGTCACCATTCTGCTGATATACTTACCTATGATATCAAACTCAATATTTACTATACTTCCCTTTTCAATCTGATGAAAGTTAGTAAGCTGATGAGTAAACGGAATTATTGCAACCTTGAAAGAGTTTTCTGTAGGCTCAACAACAGTAAGGCTCACGCCATTTACAGTAACCGAACCCTTATCCACAGTCATATAACCTTTTTTTGCCATCTCCTTATCAAATTCATATTCAAAAGTATAATACCAGCTTCCGTCAGCCTCAGTCACATCCACGCAGGTTGCAGTCTGATCCACGTGTCCCTGAACTATATGTCCGTCAAGACGACCATCCATCTTCATGCTTCTTTCAAGATTGACCTTGCTTCCCACCTCCAAAAAACCAATATTAGACCTGTCAAGAGTCTCCTGAATGGCTGTCACAGTATAGGTATCATCCTTTATTTCTACCACTGTCAGGCAAACACCATTATGAGCAACGCTCTGATCAATTTTCAACTCGTCAACAAATGAACACTTCAAAGTCAAGTCCAAGTTTCCTTTATCTCTTTTTAGAGCAACCACAACCGCTGCCTCTTCAATTATTCCTGAAAACATGATAATATAATCTGTTAAATTAGTAATGATATTTAGTAAAGTACAAAGATAGCTTATTCTACCTTATTACGGATAATATTAGACCACAGATAATACGCCTCATCAGTTAGATGAAGTCCGTCATATGTATAATTTTTAAACAGTTTACCTTCTTGGTCAACAAAAAAAGGATATAGATTTACAAACTCAACATCCTCGTCAGATGCAAGTCTAAGAAGCTTCCTGTTAATTGGAACAATCCTCTCTTCCTTACTTTTCAGTCTTTTATAAACAGCAAAATCATTATTTATTGGAAGTACACTTTGAATATAAATCTTTGTTTGTGGAGAAGTTACCCTTATCTGCTTAATAATCTCACGATAGTTATGCAAAATCTTTTTATCTGATCGCGACAAAGATATATCGTTTATCCCCGCCATAATGAATATCTTGCCGGGTTTAACACCGACAGCATCGGCAATACGAGCAAGCATACCCTCAGTATTATCTCCCGATATACCATAATTGACAATATCAGCATGAGGAAAATACTCTCCCCACTTGCCGCTCTGAGTAAGGCTATTGCCAAAAAACACAATCTCGCCACCCAAAAGAGGATAATCAGCAAAATGCTTCATCCTATCATTATATGTATCTGTATGATAATCTTCAATAATCTCTTTAGACACAGAGCAAGACAGAAACAAAAAAGATATTAGAAGACAGATAAATATTGAGACATTGAGTTTCATTACACAAATCGCTCAAACTCTGCCTTTATTTTTGATTCAGTTTCATCAGTTACCACAACAAGCGGCAAACGAACTACATTTTCCACAAGCCCCCTCAGATGCAACAATGCCTTCACACCGGCAGGATTGCCCTCCACAAACATAAGGTCGAATAATTTATTAAAGTCGGCCTCCATCTTTTCTCTGGCACTTACAGCACTACCCTCAGCAGCACATTTCACCAACCACTTCATCTCTTTTGGAAAAGCATTGCCAAAAACAGAAATAACACCAATGCCACCGGCAAGCACTATATCAGTAGTCACGGCATCATCACCCGAGATAACATAAAAGCCCTCAGGAGCACCGTCAATAATTTCCTTAATTTGCTCAAAGTTACCCGAAGCCTCTTTGGTGGCTATTACGTTAGGACAATCCTTAGCAATACGCAAAGCAGTATCAGCAGTCATGTTAACACCCGTTCTTCCCGGAACATTGTACAAAATAATCGGAACAGGCGAAACCTTGCTTAGAGCGCAAAAATGCCTGTACAACCCCTCTTGTGTGGGCTTATTATAATATGGAGTAACAGACAGTATTGCATCAACACCCGAAAAATCAAACTGCCCCACCTTTTTTATTAATGATGCAGTGCAATTGTCAGACAAACCTGCAACAACAGGAACCCTTTTAGCAACCTTATTGACAATAAATCTAACAATCTCCTTCTGCTCCTCAGCAGTAAGAGTTGGCGTTTCGGCAGTTGTTCCCAATGCCACTATATAATCTATACCATTCTCAATCTGAAACTCTATAAGCCTGCCCAACGACTCATAATCCACCGAGTCATCACTTTTAAAGGGAGTAACTATTGCTATTCCAAGTCCTGAAAAATCATTTTTTGACATAAAATCTATCTATTTACTTGCAGTTTTTCCGTTTAACAAGCATTTTATTAGCAAAATGCTCAAAGTTCACAAAGATACATATATTTTCAAAATGTTGTTATCTTATATAGAAAAAAATCAACAGACACCACTACAGACTCTAATTTACAACATCAAGATTAAGCTCATTCCAAGTTTCAAAAGGAATCTCCTCATCATCATGAGTAACGTAAAGCACTGTTCTAAAGGCAGAAAAGTCCTTGATACGCTTTTTAAAATGTTCGCGCCACTGCTCATCCATACCCTGCAAAGGTTCATCAAGAATTAACAATTCAGGATTACGAATCATCGAACGTGCCAACAAAATCATCTTCTGCTGACTGAAAGAAAGATGACCAAATTTTATATCAAGCAGAGGAACAATTCCGAGCCAATCTGCAAACTCTTCTAAAATCTTTTTTCTGTCAATTGACAAAGACAAATCCACCTGCCCAATTATATCATTCCAGCCGGAAGCCACAACCTGTCGCGATAAGTGATTGGGCGAAAAATATCTGTGAAGTTCTGATGAAAAATAACCTATACGCCTTTTTACATCCCAAATACTTACACCCACACCTCTTCTGTTGCCAAAGATTGACACATTATTTGAATAAGCCTGAGGATGATCCGCAACAATAAGAGAAAGCAAAGTTGACTTTCCCGAACCATTGGCACCCCTAACCACCCATTTTTGCCCCTTCTCAACATACCATTCAGGCAGGCTGAGAACATCCTTCGCAAAATATCTCACATGAATATCCTTCATCGCCACCACCAGACCATCACCACCAAATACATTAGATGTATAATAATCGGGCAAATCAGTTTCGGATATTATTTCAGCACCACTGTTCAGCACAAGTTTATTTGTCACAAACAACATATCTTTAATCTCATGTTCATGCGCACCAATAAGAATATGCATTCCCCCATCAATAAGAGATTGAATATGATTGTTCAGAGACCTGCGAGCCTCATGGTCTAAGCCGGTATAAGGATTATCCAGAACTAAAATTGCGGGATTTTTGAACAGAGCTAGAGCAATCATAAACCTTCTGGTCTGCCCGTTAGACAGCTGTATAAAAGGAGCATCAAGCAATTTAGTCAGACTCATCTGCTCGGACACCACCTCAACCGACAAACCGCCACCATCAGACACCCTATTAAATATATCTCTCACCGTCGGGATATCATCAAGTTCAGTAGCATGATATCTTCTTTGATAATATTGATCATTAATATAACCCGAAGGAATCTTCACCTCCTGTGGCACAAAAGCTATTTTATCAGAAACCATAAAACCATTCTCAGAAGCAGCTTTTATCTTTTCCAATTCAGGGAAACTAATTCGGGAGCCACCCATACCCAGTAATCCCGCCACTAACTTAAGCAAAACTGTCTTTCCACTACCCGACCGACCCGTGACGCACCATTGTTCACCACGCTTCCATTCAAATGAAATATCATAACCCAAAATCTTATCTCCAACCTTAAGCCGGGGAATCTCTACAATTGCAATTATATCCTCATCCATATACCATATCACTTTAATCTACAAATATATACAATAAAGCCGGCACACTACGCAACAATGCACTGCCACTACATCACGACACATAACAGACATAATAATATAAAAAAAACAGCCTTACACCCTGAAACACAACATAATAGATAAAATATATGGACAAAAGATGATTCTCGCATCATGCTGGATGTCAAGCACATACAGATATTATTAACATTTGAAAATATTTTTTGTACTCAAAAAGTTTGTCAGTAATGTAAAGCAAATTACTTTTGTCACTCAAAATTTTGGTTTTTAGTGAAAAGCCAACAAGTAAAAAGCTGCTAAATGCGTGATGCACAGAGTATAGCTTAGTATTAACTTAATTATTAATTTATGAAGTATGTAAACTTTGGCCTATTGATGCTCTCGTTTATATTAATGTCGAACTCTATCAAAACCGACAAAACTTCCACAGGTTATTATCCAGGAAACAAAATCCCAAACATAGTTCTCACTGGAATGGAAGGTCACAACATCGACATAGACGATTATCAAGGCAAAAAAGTTGTATTAAACTTTTGGGCTGCGTACGATGCCCGTTCAAGAGCAAACAACGTTAAACTATACAATTATCTAAAAGATAACAATATAGACGTTGAGTTTCTTTCAGTATCACTTGATGAAAACATCAATGTGTGCAAAAGAACAGCGCTGCTGGACAAAATCGATTTAGGTTCGCAATTTTGCGATGAAAATGGACCCAACTCCGAATTGTATAAGGAGCTAAAGCTAGACAAAGGGTTCAGAAGTTACTTGATTGACGAAAATGGAGTTATTAAAGCAATTGACTTGTCAACTGAAAGACTAAAGGAACTGCTATAGAAACGATAACTCAGAATAGTATTAACAACAAAGAGGTTGCGGGGCAATGCCCGGCAACCTCTTTTATTTTATCTAATCAAACATATTATCAATCCCCTCGTTCTTCTTGATAGGATCGTTGCTCTTATAGAAATCAGGAGAGTATCTTTGTTGGTCGACACAAGGATTTCTATACTCCGCAGGAATTTCAAACACACCGTCATCAGTCATATTCAAACTCTTGTCGGCATATATCTTCTGATAGAAAAGACCATGAATAGGCAACGCAGCGGCAGCACCCTGACCATATACCATTCTGTCGAAATGAATTGACGGTTCTTCACCACCAACCCAGCATGCGGCCACCACCTCAGGAGTAAAGGACATAAACCAAGCATCAGAGTTATCATTACTAGTTCCCGTTTTGCCACCCATCTCACCTTTCAGGTTATAAATTCGGCGCAATCTGCTACCCGTTCCACCATCAACCACAGCCTTCAGCATATCAATCATTTTATATGAAGTGACCTCACTAAAGATTTCCTGAGTTTGAGGTACAAAAGTAGTAATCACGTTTCCATACGAATCCTCTATCCTGGTAACAAGCATTGGCTCCACCCTAATCCCTCTGTTCACAAATGAAGTATAAGCTCCTGCCATTTCATACACCGAGGCATCGTTTGGCCCAAGAGCAAGAGAAACAACGGGATCAGCCTTTGTCTTCAATCCAAAAGACGACAACAATCTTGAGAAAGCATAGGGAGAGAAAAGCTTCATCAGATAAGCAGTCACCCAGTTGCTTGAGTTTGAAAGCCCCCACTTAATAGTAACAAACGACCCGCGATTGGCAGAGTTGGCATTACGCGGAGTCCACGGTATACCATTCTCATCGGTCAAAGTCTGTGGCTCATGAATAGTTCCATCACACGGAGTAAGCCCCTCCTCCATTGCCAGAGTATATAAGTAAGGTTTGATTGTAGAACCAATTTGTCGCTTACCACTCGACACCATATCATATTTGAAATGAGAGAAACTTGGTCCCCCCACATAAGCCTTAACATGCCCCGTAAGAGGATGCATAGCCATAAAGCCGGTTCTAAGAAAACTCTTGTGATATCTTATAGAATCCCAGGGAGTCATAACCGTGTCAAGCTCGCCATGCCAGCTAAACACTTTCATCTCCACAGGCTCATCCTTAAAGTTGCTCATTATCTTTTCTTCAGACCACCCCTCGTTTTTCAACGCTCTGTATCTGTCCGTCTGCTTCATTGCAGTTCTCATAAACGACTCTGCTTTATCTGCAACATCGTTTGCATAAGGTGCATACTTCTTGCTTCTTCTCTCATCATCAAAGTGTTTTTGCAAGTATCCGCCCAAATGCTCCTCCACAGCCTGCTCTGCATAAAGTTGCATTCTTGAGTCGAGAGTAGAATATATTTTTAGTCCGTCAGTATAAATATTATACTCAGAACCATCAGATTTTTTGTTTTTGGTACACCAGCCATACAGCGGATTTTTCTCCCACGAAATAGAGTCCTCCAAAAACTGCTGTGCCTGCCACGCAGCATAATTCTTTTTAGTTGGCTTTTTAGCCATCATAATTTTTGCAAGATGCTGTCTGTAATATGGTGCCGGAATCGAAATATGGTCGACACGCTTAAAGTCAATCCCCAAAGGAAGATTAGACAGCGAGTCGGCCTCACTTGAAGTCAGGTACCCGTTCTTTCTCATTTGCGACAACACAACATTACGCCTGTTTAGAGTAAGCTCTTGTCTTCTCACCGGATTATATAACGATGAGTTTTTAAGCATTCCAACAAGCATTGCCGACTCCTCAACATTCAAATCCAGCGGAGACTTGTTGAAATAGGTTTTGGCAGCAGATTTAATACCGATAGCATTATAATTGAAGTCATATTTGTTTAGATAAAGATTAATAATCTCATCCTTAGTATAGTATCGCTCAAGCTTCACAGCAATAATCCACTCAATGGGCTTCTGAAAAGCACGTTGCAGCTTGTTGCGCGCCTTTGGCGAGTATAAAAGCTTTGCCAACTGTTGTGTGATTGTACTTCCCCCACCACTGCTCTCGTGCTGAAAAAGAAGAGTTTTAAAAATCACACGCCCAAGACCAATTACGTCCACACCCGAGTGTGTATAATATCTTTGGTCTTCGGTCGCAACCAACGCCTCAATCAAACTTGGCGACAGCTCGCTGTAATCAATAAAAATACGATTATCACTACTCTGAGAATAAGTAAACAACAATTGATCATCAAAAGATATAACCTGCGAAGCATACTTATCAATTGGGTTTTCAAGCTCCTCAATATCCGGCAGATAACCTATAACTCCTGACGAGATAAGCGAGAAAGCAACCACCGTTACTATCACAAAAGCAAGCATACCAGCCCACAGCAGCCTGATAAATCCACGCTTAATACTCTTTTGACCTTTCTTCTCCTTTTTATTTGACTTGTTATTATTATTCATTGTAAGTTTATATACGTCTTGTTACACAACAAGAACTATTTGTTGCAAAATTAAGCAAATCCATTGAATTAGCTGACTGATTGCTTATTAAAAATATCAAACCCAGGATATATTCAACAGTCCACAAGTCAATGTTTATAAAACTCAGGATAAATTTAA
>CAZHWC010000019.1:0-38663 GCA_964535975.1 uncultured Proteiniphilum sp.
AATTGAGGGTGAATCATTTTGTGATACACCCTCTGTCTTTTATATGTGATTTAGTATTTTAAGAGAACGAACAATTTGGTTGTGTTACTACTTCGAAGAAGTCGTTTCCTTTGTCGTCAACTAAAATAAATGCAGGGAAGTCCTCTACTTCTATTTTCCAGATGGCTTCCATTCCTAATTCTGGATACTCAATACACTCTAGGCTCTTGATGCTGTCTTGAGCAAGAATGGCTGCAGGGCCGCCAATGCTGCCAAGATAAAAGCCTCCGTGTTTTTTACAAGCATCGGTTACTTGCTGACTTCTGTTTCCTTTAGCAAGCATGATTAAGCTACCGCCATGTGATTGGAAAAGGTCTACGTATGAGTCCATTCTTCCGGCTGTGGTTGGTCCCATCGATCCTGAGGCATATCCTTCCGGTGTTTTTGCAGGACCGGCATAATAGATGGGGTGGTCTTTTATATATTGTGGCAAGCCTTCGCCGTTATCAATTCTTTCCTTAAGTTTGGCGTGTGCTATATCTCTTCCTACAATGATAGTGCCGTTTAGAGATAGACGAGTTGAAACAGGATACTTTGAGAGTTCTGCTAAAATATCGGGCATTGGTTTGTTAAGGTCTATCTTAACGCCGCCACCTTCGCCTGCCTGGCGGAATTCTTCCGGAATAAGTCTTGCCGGATTGTCTTCCATCTTTTCAATCCAGATTCCTTCTTTATTGATTTTCGCTTTAATATTTCGGTCTGCTGAACAAGATACTCCCATTCCCACGGGACAAGATGCGCCGTGACGAGGTAGTCTGACAACTCTGATATCGTGAGCAAAATACTTTCCGCCAAATTGTGCTCCCAAGCCAAGTTCTTCGGATGCTTTCTTAAGTCTTGCTTCTAGTTCTAAATCTCTGAATGCCTGACCATGTTCGTTGCCTTCTGTTGGCAGGTTGTCGTAATATTTTGTTGATGCAAGCTTTACAGTCTTCAGATTTGTTTCGGCTGATGTGCCACCTATTACAAACGCTAAGTGATATGGGGGGCAGGCTGCTGTTCCTAACGATTTCATTTTGTCAATTAAGAAATCATCCAGCTTTCCTGGAGTTAGCAATGCTTTAGTTTCCTGATATAGGTATGTTTTGTTTGCCGAACCACCACCTTTTGCTACACATAGGAAATTGTATTCGTCTCCTTCTGTTGCATAAAGATCTATTTGTGCAGGTAGGTTGGTGCCGGTGTTTACCTCGTCATACATGTTTAGAGGTGCATTCTGAGAGTAACGTAAGTTCTCGTTGGTGTATGTGTTGTATACTCCAAGTGACAATGCTTCTTCGTCGCAACCGTCTGTCCATACTCTTTGCCCTTTTTTACCCATAATGATTGCTGTTCCGGTATCCTGACAGAATGGTAGAATGCCTTTTGCAGAAATTTCTGCATTTCTCAAAAAGGTTAGAGCAACAAATTTGTCATTGTCGCTTGCTTCCGGGTCTGTTAAGATTTGTGCCACTTGTTTCTGATGATCGGGACGAAGTAGAAACTGAACATCACGAAATGCTGTTTCGGCCATAAGGGTTAATCCTTCCGGTGTGATTTTAAGAATCTCTTTACCGTCAAACTCTGCCGTTGAGACATGATCCTTTGTCAAAAGATAATATTCTGTTGTGTCTTTTGATAATGGAAATGCTTCCTGATACTTAAATGGTTTTTTTGCCATAAGATAATGTTTGTTTTAAATTCTTGTTTTATATGCTACAAAAATACAAATAAAAAGTGACTTTGCTTTGGTCTAATAGCTAAATAATGAAATTTTTCTTTAATTCAGATATTCTTGTTTGTACTGATTATAAATAATGTATCTTAAAAGTATCTTTGTTTATCTATAAAATGTGTTCCTTTGTATTTCAATTATATTCTTTCTAATTAATCATGCGACTATCTGAACTTAAAACTGGTGATAAGGCATTTATATTAAAAGTTAACGGAACCGGTGCTTTCCGCAAACGAATTCTTGAGATGGGATTTGTGCGAGGGCAAGAGGTTAAATCAATACTTAATGCTCCACTTAAAGATCCAATAAAATATGGTATAATGGATTATGAGGTTTCTCTTCGCAGGAGTGAGGCTGTCATGATTGAGATATCAAAACTTAAGGAGGATGCGTCAATCTATGATGATTTTGATGAGGAGTTGTTTACTCAGATTGACGATGATTATCTTTTTGATGAGGATGACGAACTTGCAGTTGAAGAAAGAGAACTTTTGCATGAAGGGGGGTCTAATATAATTAATGTGGCTTTAGTAGGAAATCCTAATGCTGGGAAAACTTCGATTTTTAATCATGCATCAGGTGCGCATGAGCATGTGGGAAACTATGGAGGTGTTACTGTTGATGCAAAGGAGGGTTTTATTAGGCACCGAGGATATACGTTTCGATTAATAGATTTACCCGGGACTTATTCTTTGTCTGCTTATTCTCCCGAGGAGCTGTATGTGAGGAAATATATATTCGATGAAAAGCCGGATGTGATTATAAATGTGGTTTCGGCCTCTGCCCTAGAGCGTAATTTGTATCTTACTACCGAGCTTATAGAGCTTGAACAGCCAATGGTTGTAGCTCTTAATATGTATGATGAGCTGCAAAAGAGTGAGCGTGATTTTGATTATCAGGCTTTGTCTGTTATGCTTGATGTTCCTATTGTGCCAACTGTTGGAAAGAAGGGAGTTGGAATACCTGAATTGCTTGACTGTGTTATAAAAACTCACGAGAGTAAAGGGACAGGGCGAAGAGTTACGATTCCTTATGGCAGGGTACTTGAGAAGTCTATTTCTGTTATGAAGCGTGAATTGTCGGGTGCAGGTAGTTCTGTCGCAAAGTTGAATATGCCGTTGAGGTATATCAGCGTGAAGCTTTTGGAAGGTGATAAAGCTGTGGAAAAAGACATTTCAGAGCTGAAACAAGGACATGAGTATATTGCACGCAGGGATAAGGAAAATGACTATATGGAGCGTCTGCTTAAGGAGGATGCTGAGTCGGCTTTTGTGAATGCAAGATATGGATTTATATCTGGTGCTCTTCATGAAACTTTGGAGGATAAACAAAGCATTCATACTCAAACAAAGCATCTGGATGCTGTTTTGACAAATAAATACTTTGGGCTTCCCTTGTTCTTTATATTTCTTTGGATAATGTTTGAAGCTACTTTCAGGCTTGGTGAATATCCGATGGATTGGATAGAGAGTTTGGTGGCTTTTATAGGTAATGGAATCAGAGCAAGTATGGCGGATGGTCCTTTAAAGGATTTAATTGTTGATGGTGTTGTTGGTGGAGTAGGGGGCGTAATTGTTTTCCTGCCAAACATTGTTATCTTATATGCATTTATTGCTTTTATGGAGGATTCGGGTTATATGGCGCGTGCTGCATTTATCATGGATAAGCTGATGCATAAGATTGGACTTCATGGCAAATCTTTTATTCCCCTTATAATGGGGTTTGGATGTAATGTGCCTGCAATTATGTCGACACGTATGATTGAGAGTCGCAATAGCCGTATGATTACTATGCTGATAGTTCCTTTTATGTCGTGTAGTGCTCGTCTTCCGGTATATATTCTCTTTGTAAGTGCATTTTTTGCCAAGCATGGTAGTTTTATTATGCTGGGTTTGTATGGTGTTGGGATACTTGTGGCTGTTGTAACTGCTTTGCTGTTGCGCAAAAGTTTCTTTAAAGAGGAGGATACTCCGTTTGTAATGGAATTGCCTCCATATAGAATGCCAACAGTTAAGTCAGTAATTACTCATATGTGGGAGCGTTCAAAAATGTATTTGTTGAAGATGGGGGGGCCAATTCTTATTGCTTCAATTGTGATATGGTTTTTAGGCTATTTCCCACAAAATAAAGAACGTGACGAGAACTATGATAGAAAGTTATCACAGGTTGAGGCTTCTGTGATGCCTTCAGCTGACAAGGAGCTTATGATTTCGGAGTTGCAGTTTGCTAAGCATACCGATCATCAGGTTAATTCATATATCGGGAAAATCGGGCATTTTATGGAGCCGGTGATGAAGCCCTTGGGCTTTGACTGGAAGATTTCTGTTAGTCTTCTTTCCGGGATGGCTGCCAAAGAAATTGTGATAAGTACTATGGGGGTGTTGTATACAGGTGATAGCGAAGATCAACAATCGCTTCAAACACGACTGTTGTCTGAAAAGCATCCTGACGGAACTCCTGTGTTTACGCCTTTAGTAGTTATAGGTTTCTTATTGTTTACTCT
The DNA here is from genome assembly GCA_964535975.1 of uncultured Proteiniphilum sp. Lineage (GTDB taxonomy): Bacteria > Bacteroidota > Bacteroidia > Bacteroidales > Dysgonomonadaceae > Petrimonas. The sequence continues at coordinate 4,257 of CAZHWC010000019.1, forward strand.
GATTTATTTCCCTTGTATAGCTACGATTGTGGCCATAAAGGAGGAATCTCATGATTGGAGATGGGCTATGTTTAGTGTATTCTATTCTACCGGTTTGGCTTGGTTGTTTGCCTTTATTGTCTTTCAGATTGGTAGTTTGTTTTAAACTATTCGTATTTCAATATTGTTATATTGATATGAATTTGCAGATGTATATAGTTATTTTAATTGGTGTTATAGTGTTGACTATATTGCTAAGGGGGATATTGCGCTTTTTCTTTAGCAAGGAATCGTCACGAAAGTGTGGCAGCTGTTCGTCTTGCGAATTTAATCCACTTAATGATAAGCATACTATATAATTATTTTTGAACTTTATTGAACCTCGGTCTTATACCTTTTTTAAATTGTTTGTCCGGCAACTCTTATGTTGTAGTAAACAAAAAAACTCTTATAGTGCTGAATATTATGCAGTAATACCTTTGATAATAACTTGGATTATTGTATCTTTGCAGTCCGATTATTAAAATTTCTTGTATAAGAGTTTGATTCATAGCTTCTTATTTGCCTTTTAGTCCCTTAGCCAGACAAAAATGGAGAGCTATCATAATTCTGAATTTTATTAAACGAATTAAAAACAAAAAGTAAAGTGAACACTTTAAGTTACAAAACTAAACACGTTAATAACGAAACGGCTCAAAAAGAATGGGTTGTGGTGGATGCAACAGGCCAATCATTAGGCCGCATTAGCTCTAAGGTTGCTAAGTTGTTGAGAGGTAAGTATAAACCAAGTTTCAGCCCACACGTTGACTGTGGTGATAATGTTATCATTATAAATGCTGATAAAGTAGAGCTTACAGGTAATAAATGGACTGATAGAACATATTACCGCCATTCTGGTTATCCTGGTGGTCAGAAGTCTTTTACTCCTGAAGACCTGATGAATGCCGGTCCTGACAGACTTTTCCGCAAGGTGGTAAAAGGTATGTTGCCAAAAAATAAGCTAGGTGATGCAGTATTGAAAAATCTGTATGTATATGCTGGCAGCGAACACCCACATCAAGCACAACAACCAAAACAATTAGACATTAACACACTCAAATAATAAGATGGAAGTAATAAATTCAATCGGAAGACGTAAAGCCGCTGTTGCTCGCTTATTCATGAGCGAAGGAACAGGTAAAATAGTTATTAACAAGAGAGAACTAGAAAATTATTTCCCCTCTTCTATTTTGCAGTTTATCGTAAAACAGCCATTGAATACTCTCGATGTAGCTGAAAAGTATGATATCAAAATCAATTTGCAGGGAGGTGGTTATAGAGGACAAGCTGAAGCTGCAAGATTGGCTATAGCACGTGCTTTAGTAAAGGTTAATCCTGAAGATAAGGCTGCACTAAGAGCAGAAGGATTTATGACTCGCGACCCACGTGTTGTTGAGCGTAAGAAGCCAGGACAACCAGGAGCTAGAAAAAGATTCCAATTCTCAAAACGTTAATTTGCGGAGAAACTATTTGATGATGTTTCATCTCAAAAGATATCTGAGGCAGGTATCCCCTGCCGCCTAATTACGTTTAGTATCTAAACTATAGGGACGTTACTTTTACTATGTAATAAGTATCTTACCCTGTAGTTCGACTAAGAAAAAGAAAGTAAACGAACAAAACAAATTTAAAACAAAATGGCAAAATTAGAATTTGACCAATTATTAGAGGCCGGAGCACACTTCGGTCACTTGAAAAGAAAGTGGAATCCAGCAATGGCACCATATATTTTTATGGAGCGTAACGGAATTCATATCATAGACCTTCACAAAACTATAGCTAAAGTAGAGGAATCTGCTGCGGCATTAAGACAAATTGCTAAATCTGGCAAAAAAGTTCTTTTTGTATCAACAAAAAAACAAGCTAAGGACGTTATAGCTTCAATAGCTCAAGACGTTAACATGCCTTATGTAGTAGAGCGCTGGCCGGGTGGTATGCTTACTAACTTCCCTACCATTCGTAAGGCAGTTAAGAAAATGGGTACTATCGATAAGATGATTAAAGATGGAACTTTCGAGACTTTGTCTAAACGCGAGAAATTGCAAATTACTCGTCAACGTGCAAAACTTGAAACTATGCTTGGATCAATTCAAGATTTGACTCGTTTGCCTTCAGCAGTTTTTGTGGTTGACGTTATGAAAGAGCATATTGCAGTGAAAGAAGCTAATAAATTAGGTATTCCTGTTTTTGCAATCGTTGATACTAACTCAAACCCTGATAATATAGATTTTGTAATTCCTGCAAATGACGACTCAACTAAATCAATTGAGATGATTTTGGAGTATATTACAAGCGAAATGAAGGAAGGTTTGCAAGAGCGCAAAATTGAAAAGGCTGATGCAAGTGCTGCTGAAGAGATGGCAGAAGGAGAAGAAGGCGCAAGGAGAGAAAGAAAATCTAAAGTAGCAAAGAAAGAAAGAATCAAGAAAGAGGACAAAGATGCTTTAAACGCAGCTGTTGCAGGTAAGTTTGCTACTGAAGACGAAGAATAATAACTTTTAAATTAAGGAATAAAAAATGGCAGTTAAAATGGCAGATATCCAACATTTGCGCAAAATGACAGGCGCTGGAATGATGGATTGTAAAAGTGCATTGAGTGAATCAAATGGCGACTTTGACAAAGCTGTGGAAATTATTCGCAAAAAAGGTCAGGCAGTTGCTGCTAAGCGTGAAGATAGAGATGCTAGCGAAGGTTGTGTTCTTGCAAAAACAGAAGGTAACTTTGCAGCTGTTGTGGCATTGAATTGCGAAACAGACTTCGTTGCAAAAAACCAGGATTTTATAGATCTTACTCAGAAGATATTAGATGCAGCTGTTGAATCTAAAGCAGCTACATTAGAAGACCTTTTAAATGTAGAAATCGACGGTAGAGCAATCTCTCAATTGATTGTTGACCAAATTGGTGCTACAGGCGAGAAAATGGAGCTTAGCGATTATCAAAATATTACAGCAGATCATGTTGTTTCTTATATACACATGGGTAATAAGCTTGCAACTATTGTAGGTTTTAATAAAGCTGATGTTTCTGAAAATGTTGCTAAAGACGTTGCGATGCAAGTTGCTGCAATGAACCCAATTTCTATTGATTCTGACTCTATACCGACAGAAATTAAAGAAAAGGAACTTGATATTGCTCGTGAAAAAGCTCGCGAAGCTGGCAAACCTGAAAACTTGTTGGATAGAATTGCAGAAGGTTCTTTGCAAAAGTTCTACAAAGACAATACTTTGTTACAACAAGATTATGTTAAAGATAACAAGATGACAATTGATCAATTTATCAAACAATCTGATAAAGAACTTACAGTTGTTTCTTTCAAACGTGTATCATTATCATAATATGATTTAATATATTGGATTTATTCCATATACATAAAAAGGCGTTCTAAAATTTTAGAACGCCTTTTTTAGTTTATAATGATGAGCTTTTATAATAGAGTTTTTACCTGATTTTCAAGTTTTATCAAATCCTTAGTGAAATTGCGAATTCCTTCTGCAAGCTTTTCCGTTGCCATTGCATCTTCGTTCATCATCCATCTAAAGGTCTTTTCATCTACTGTAATTCTTTCAATATCCATATCTTTGGCTTTTTCCTCGTCTAGTTTCTTTGTTAGTACTCCTTCAGTTTGTTCAAGCTCCTTCAGAAGTGATGGAGAAATTGTAAGTAAATCGCTTCCAGCAAGCTCACATATCTCTTCTTTGTTTCTGAAACTTGCTCCCATTACTTGAGTTTTATATCCAAATTTCTTATAGTAATTGTATATTGTTTGTACAGATAATACACCCGGATCCTCTGTTGCGGGAATACTGCTCACTCCGAGATCCTTTTTAAACCAATCTAATATGCGACCAACAAATGGAGATATGAGTCGAACACCGGCCTCTGCACATGCTATTGCTTGTGCTTGCGAGAATAGGAGAGTGAGATTACAGTGAATCCCCTCTTTTTCTACTATTTCGGCAGCTTTAATTCCTTCCCATGTCGAGGCAATCTTGATTAATACTCTATCTCTGGATATGCCGTTATCTTCGTAAAGTCTAATTAATTCTCTTGCTTTAGCAACTGTTGCGTATGTATCAAATGATAATCTTGCATCGACTTCGGTGGATGCACGGCCGGGTACAATTTTTAGAATCTCTAATCCAAAGTTTACAGCCAGCTTATCCATTGCTTTGCTTAATATCTCTTTATCGTTATTGGATGATTTCTTTGCATAGTTTATTGCATCGTCTATCAAGTATTTATACTTTGGATCTTGGGATGCTGCATAGATAAGTGAGGGGTTTGTAGTTGCATCGATTGGCTTGTATGTTTCAATTGATTTAAAATCGCCTGTGTCTGCAACAACCTGGGTAAACTGTTTTAATTGTTCAAGTAAGTTCATAGTAATCTTAATTAAGTTATTCTTGATGTATTTTAGTTTAAAGATTTACGAAGATAGTAAAAGAAAGAGAGTACCTGATAAGAAGTTTAAATTTCTTTCGGGTACTCTCTGTATAATTTAATATAATGTGTCCTGTTTTGAATCTATTCTTCGCTTAGATTTACAAGAGATGGGTTGACGTCAACCACCTCAGATACATTAATCTGAAGCTCTTCTTTTGGGTTTAGAGTGATGTCATCCGGGGCATTTTCCGGATCTACTAAAGGTTGTACAGGCTCTTCTTTAACAACCACTTGAACTTCTTTCTTAACGATTAGATTTTTACCTACTGAGATTTTATCACTTCTGAGTCCATTCCATGTTTTTAGTTGTGATACTGTTACGCCATTATTTGAGGCTATTTTTCCTAAGTTATCTCCACTTCTTATTCGATAGTATTTGTTTACAGACTTTGTAACTGTATGTGATTGTTGAGTATTGTTTGCAATAAGAGGAGATGGCTCATTTATTTTGGGTTCTACAACAGGCTTCTTTTTAACAATGAGATTTTTGCCTATACTTAATTTTGTGCTTTTAAGATTATTCCAGCTTCTTATCTGAGCCACTGTTGTTCCGTTTCTAGATGCAATCTTTGATAATGTATCCCCGCTTCTAACTCTGTAATATATGTTAGAAGTGTTTCCAGATGTTGTGCCTGACGATGTATTTGTTCCAGCAATATAGTTGTCAGTATTTGTTCTGTGATTAATCAAGTTTTCTTTGTTATAATTGATAATTGCATTTTCCTTCTCTAAAAAAGCATAAGATTTATTTGTGGGCAAGACTAAGGCATAGCTTTTAAAATTGCCGGGTATAATATCCTTTTTAAACTGAGGATTCCATCTTCTTAAATTTTCTATAGGAATATCTAGTACTTTTGAAATTTGATTGAAGTGAATTTGATCGTTTACGTGTATAGTGTCAAGTGTTATCATATCCGACTGACTTTCTATAGGACATATTTCATGTGAATCGTAATAGTTCATTACATAGTTGGCAGCAATAAATGCCGGAACATATCCACGTGTTTCTTTGGGTAGATTGAAGTAAATTTCCCAATAATCACGTTTGCCGCCACTTCTGGTAATTGCTTTGTTTACATTTCCGGGACCGCAGTTGTATGCAGCTATTACTAAATTCCAGTCTCCATATATTGCATATAAATCTTTTAAATATTTTACTGCTGCTTCAGTTGATTTATATGGGTCTCGTCGCTCGTCGACCAAGCTGTTTACCTCTAGCCCATATCCCTGTCCGGTTCTCAACATAAATTGCCAAAGTCCTGTAGCTCCAACTCGCGATATAGCAATTGGGTTCAAAGCAGATTCAATCACAGGAAGGTATTTTAATTCCAGAGGAAGTCCTTCTCTGTCTAAAGCCTCTTCGAACATTGGGAAATAATATTCTCCAACACTCAGCATATAGCTAACCAAATCGCGACGTCGTATTGTGTACATGTCGATGTACTTCCTTACTACCTGATTATATGATAACTCCATTTCTGTTGGGAAATCATAAAGTCGCTTGGTGTAAATGCTATCGTCATATATTATATTAGAACCGTTTTTACAGTTGTTGTTAGAACTGCTAAGATCAATTTGCCAATCGTGAAGCAAAGTAGCTAATTGTTTGCTTAGATGTTCAGGCGCAATTATTTCGCTGTCATCAATAAGGTTCTTATTTTGCGAAAATAATTCAGGGCTAAAAGCTGTAACAAGAATTACAGACAAGAATAAAATAATTTTTCTCATTTTGTTTCTTTATTAATACATGGAGTAAACGGCTCCATTCCACAATTGATTAATGTGGTTAAAAACTAAAACTACACTTAAAACCAAAGGAGTCAGCCAGAAAATTGGTGTTGCTATTTTTCTGCATCATTACTGGTTCAATTTTTAATGATAAGTCAGGGCTTACATCAAACTCAAAAAGTTGTGCATCAACATATGCATCAACTATACCTAATCCATAAAGTGCTACACCTATTATTATACTTAGATCTCTATAATATCTAAAGTAATTTTTTCGATCCTTTAATACACCCGTAAACCAATTCTTGTCAATACTTTCCGGATCTCGTCCATATGGGACAAGATTGTGCCAGCTATTTGTTTCAGGGTTGTCGTCCAGGATATCTTTATAAGCATTAAAATAATCTTGATAGTGGCTGTTGTTCCAGGTTATAGCATACGAAACACCTACAAATCCACCATAAAGGATTGGAAGTTTCCAATATTTTTTATTGTATATCTGCCCAAGACCGGGAAATAAAGCAGAGTAAAGAACAGCCTTTTTAGGACTTGGCTTGAATGTTTTAATTTCAATACTGTTTAATTCATCCTTAGCCTTATTGCCTATGCTGTCTATTGATTCTATAGATATAGATGGTGTGATATTTTCAATAATAACAGAGTCTGCAATATTTATTACTTCATTTGATGCTGTGGGAACAGATGTGGAGTCAACGTTAAGAATAATCTCCCCAGCAAAAGAATTTGCACCGGCAACAATGAAGAATAGCGCAATATTATAAAATATTATTTGGACTCTTGTCATACTCTTATTTTTTCATTGTGTCAAACATCGTAATAATTCTTTCCAGCTCTTCCGGATTTGAGAAAGGAATTGTAATATTACCCTTCCCGTTCTTGTTGCAATTAAATCTAACTTTTGTGTTAAAGTAATTGGAGAGATGTTGTGTTAACACATCGAAGTCATCGCTAAGAGCCTTTTTTACGCCTTCGTTTTGATTATCCTTATTATTGTTTTGTTCTGTTAGTTTACGTACAATGCTTTCAACCTTTCTTACAGACAATCCCTCTTTTAAGATCAGGTTGTATACCTCCAGTTGTTGTTCAGGATTGTCAATAGTTACCAAGGCACGTGCATGTCCCATGTCGATCTTCTTATCTTTTACTCCCATTTGCACTTCTGCCGGAAGCTTTAGCAATCTAAGATAGTTTGAAATTGTAGCTCTTTTTTTTCCAACTCTTTCGCTTAATTGCTCCTGAGTAATAGATAGCATTTCAATAAGGTTTTTATATGCCAGGGCAATTTCAATTGAGTTTAAATCTTCACGTTGTATGTTTTCTACAAGGGCCATCTCCATCAGTTCATTATCTGATGCAGCCTTGATGTAAGCAGGAATGGTGCTCAAGCCGGCCATCAGAGAAGCTTTGTATCTTCTTTCACCAGCAATAATCTGATAAAAACCGTCTTCTTCCTGTCTCAGTGTAATTGGTTGCACTATACCAATTTTCTTAATTGAGGCGGCAAGTTCCTCAAGAGCCTCTTCGTCAAAGAAAGTTCGTGGCTGATCGGGATTTGGTCTTATTTTGCCAAGCTCAACCTCTAATATAGATATTGAACCTTGTGACTCTTCCTCTTCGTTGAACGAAATAAGAGCTTCTAAACCCCTTCCTAATGCATTTTTTTTACCCATATTTTTTAAAGATAGCCTGCAAAGTTAATCATTTTTTTCTATAATCTCCTGAGCCAGTTGCATATGATTGATAGCTCCTCTTGAGCCAGCATCATACATCAATGCCGGTTTTGCATGACTTTGTGACTCACTTAAGGTTACGTTTCTTTGTATTACAGTATCAAATACTAATTCTTTGAAGTGGCTTTTCACCTCTTCGTATATTTGGTTGTGTAGTCTTAGTCTTGAATCATACATTGTTAATACAAATCCCTCTATCTCAAGTCTCGTATTAAGCTTGGATTTTATAATCTTGATTGTGTTAAGTAGTTTGCTTAATCCCTCTAGAGCAAAGTATTCGCATTGTACCGGAATAATTATTGAGTCGGAAGCAGTTAGAGCATTAACAGTGATTATACCTAATGAAGGTGAGCAGTCAATTAGAATATAGTCATACAGGCTGCTTAGTGGAGATAATAATTCTCTTAGTCTTTTTTCTCTGCTGTCCATTTGTACCATTTCAAGTTCAGCACCCACTAAGTTTATATGAGAAGGAATGATGTCTATATTCTCAAATGGCGTTTTCATAACTGCTTCTTTTGGGCTGCATTTTCCAATAAGTCCTTCGTATATGGTGTTTTTTAAGTTTCTTATATCAACACCAAGCCCTGAAGAAGCATTTGCCTGAGGATCAGCATCAACTACTAAAACTTTTTTTTCAAATGCAGCTAGAGAAGCTGCTAAGTTTATAGTTGTTGTAGTTTTACCTACTCCCCCTTTTTGATTTGCTAACGATATTATTTTACCCATGTAATTTCGAAATGATTGAAAAACAAAATAAGCAATAATTCCGCTAATACGGTGTTAATTAAATAAAATGTTATGTTTTTTGTTGAAAAGTGAGAGTTTGGTTGATAACATTGGAATCTATTCCCAGCTTTTGTAAAAACCACCTTGCATCTTGCTGATTAGATTGTCTTTCTCAAAAAAGAATTGCTCTTCTCCAAACGCAGGAACTAGTTCTTCAAACCATGTGGCTTTGTTGTCATATTTAGCAAAAAATGGAATATCTACAATTTGCGGATTTCGACATTGAAGGAATCTTAATACAAAAACTTTTTCTCCGTTGATTTCTGAAACTCCAATAATATGTATTTTGCCTGGTTCTGCACTCATGCTTGGTCCTCTTACTGTTCTGGCTATTCCACTTATATTTGAATACGCTTTTCTAAAAATATCCCAAGCCTTGGTTAGTGGTACCTCAAAAAAAGCTTTTGAGCCGGTATCTCTTGCAATGAACATATAATATGGAATTAATCCCAGCCTTACCTGTTCTGACCACATTTCTGACCATATCTTATGGTTGTCATTTATATATCTGAGAAGTGGAGATTGTGTTCTTATTATCGCCCCGGTATTTTGTATTCGTTCTATTGCTTGCTTAACGGTATCTGTTGATAGCTCTTTAGGGTGATTGAAGTGTGCTTGAAATGCAAGATGCTTCCCCGATTTTTTTATTTTCTCAAATAATTCAAGCATATCATCTGCATCTCGATCAGTCAGAAATCTGTATGGCCAGTATGAAAGAGATTTTGAGCCGATTCGTATATTTCTAATGTGTTCAAACTCTTTTGTGAGAAGTGGCTCAATGTATGCTGACATAATCTTTGCTGATGTAGTCATTGGGTCACCTCCGGTAAACAGTATGTCAGTTGTTTTTTTATTCTTAAGTAGGTATTTATGTAATAAATCAGCTTCTCTCATCGCAAACTTCATTCCATTCATTCCTGTGAACTGAGGCCATCTGAAACAAAATGTGCAGTATGCGTGGCAAGTTTGACCTTGGCTTGGAAAGAAAAGAGCGGTTTCTCTATATTTATGTTGAACCCCATGGAGTTTTTGACCGTCAATAGTTGGGATGTTTCTTTTCTGTCCCGCCGGATTAGGGTTTAGCTTCATTCTGATATCATTAACTGTCGATTTGAGCTTCTCAATATCGCTAGTTGGCGTTAGCTCCTTTATTCTGTTGTAGTTGGATTTTGACAACATCTCTTTCCTTGGGAACGTAAGTGTGAAAATTGGGTCGTTAGGAATATTGTCCCAATCTATTAGTTGTTCAGTAACATAGTTGTTTGCTTTAAAAGGTAACACTTGTCCAACAACATCAATTGCCTCAATATCATTTTCTAGTAGTTTGCCTATTTGTGGTATTTCTTTATAATTATGAAGTGAAAAGCTACGATATTTATTAATGCTCATCTTTTTTAGTGTAATATTATATGGTTAAAAGTGTGCTGGTCTAAATTGTTGCAAAGACGGAAACAACCAGCCTGATTTATATCAAGGAGAGAGCAAAAATATAGAAAAAATAAAAAACGAGCAAAATCAATTTCGAAAAAGCTATTAAACTATCGAAAAAAATGATGTTTTGTTCGTTTTTATATCAAAATACAAATAATTTATTCAAAACTTGCACGTGATTTAAATATTTTGTTTACATTTGCCAAATGAAAAGTGATAATCATTCACATATTTATTACCAGAACGCATCAGTTGTAGTCCGACGATGCTTTTAATTTTGCAGGCTAACCCAAGTCTGCGCCTCTTTCCATTTATAATTTCACTTGCCATTTAGGGCATCATTTCAATCACCATTTTATTAACATTGTACGATGAATGTTGTAATTCATGTAGGCAATAGTAGCTATGTAGGCTACGCCGAAGAAATTTGCGAACTTATATATGTGTCTGCTCAGGCACGTGGCACAGGTATTGCCAAAAGAAGTCCCGAATATGTTGCCGAGAAGATAAGCTCGGGAAAAGCCGTTGTTGCCCTTGATGGGGACAAGCTGGTAGGTTTCTCATATATTGAAACATTCAGTCATAAGCGCTTTGTAGCCAACTCCGGATTGATTGTTCATCCCGACTACCGCGGACAGGGGCTTGCCAAACGAATTAAGCGTAATATTTTTGAACTATCTCGAAAGTTGTATCCGGGTGCTAAAATATTTAGTATAACTACCGGGTTGGCTGTGATGAGGATGAATACAGAGTTGGGCTTTAAACCTGTAACTTATTCTGAACTTACTGATGATAAGGAGTTCTGGAAAGGATGTCAGGGTTGTCGTAACTTTGATATTCTTCAGCGTAACGATTATAAGATGTGTTTATGTACAGCTCTACTTTTTGATCCTGCAGATGTTAAAAAGGAGGAAACTGGCATAAATAGCTCTTTTGCAAAGAAGGTTGTTAAGCCCGTAGTAAAGGTGAGACCACCCAAAAAGCTGTATAAGAAGTAATGCGTTCATAGTGTATAACGATTTATAGATTAAAACAAATCCATTTATTAATAATTGCTAACTAGTGTTTGTGTTGGCGAAAAGCTTAAAAGTAAAATGAAAGAAAAAGTAGTTTTAGCATTTAGCGGAGGTCTTGATACCTCATTTTGTGTTCCATATCTAATCAATGAAAAAGGAATGGAAGTGCATACTGTAGTTGTAAATACAGGTGGTTTTTCAGCTGAGGAGTCTCATCGAATTGAAGAGCGTGCCCTTGCATTGGGGGCAACCACTCATACATGTATAGATGCAGTTGAGGATTATTATAACCGTGGAGTCAAATATTTGATTTTTGGCAATGTGTTAAAAAATAATACTTATCCTTTATCGGTTAGCTCTGAAAGATTTTTTCAGGCTATGGAGGTATTGAATCATGTGAAAAAAGTTGGTGCTAAGTTTGTGGCACATGGAAGTACAGGTGCGGGAAACGATCAAATACGTTTTGATATAGTTTTTGAAATACTTGCTCCGGATGTTCAGATTATTGCTCCCGTTCGTGAATTATCTCTTACAAGACAATATGAAATAGATTATCTTAAGTCAAAAGGCTTTGAGTTTTCATGGGAGAAGTCAAAATACTCCATCAATCAAGGATTATGGGGAACAAGTGTTGGAGGGGTAGAAACTCTGACTTCAGCAGGTGTGCTGCCAGAAGAGGCCTACCCTTCTCAAGTAGCAAATCGCGGGGTAGAGCGCATAACAATTGGTTTTGAAAAAGGCGAGCCTGTATCACTTAATGGTGAGACGTTATCTCCTGTAGAGCTAATAACTAAATTACACAAGGTGGCATCTCAGTATGGTATTGGTCGTGATGTTCATGTTGGCGATACTATTATAGGTACCAAGGGTCGAGTTGCTTTTGAGGCACCTTCACCACTTATTATTGTTAAATCTCATCATCTTCTAGAAAAACATACTCTTACCAAGCAACAGATGTATTGGAAAGAGCAGCTTTCGGGATGGTACGGTCAATTAATGCACGAGGCACAGTTTTTAGAGCCGGTTATGCGTAATATTGAGGTGTTCTTAGATGATACTCAGAAGTATGTAACTGGTGAGGTTGAGGTTGAGTTGCGTCCATATCATTTTTCAGTACTTGGTTGCAAGCCGGAATATGATTTGATGAGTTCAAAGTTTGGAGAATATGGAGAGACTAACAAGTCTTTTTCAGGTCAGGATGTCATTGGATTTACAAAGGTTACTGCAAATCCGTTGAAGATATATTATTCAATTCACGACGAAAAATAGCAAAAATGATAAAAGTAAGTATAGTTGGAGGAACAGGGTATACTGCAGGTGAACTTCTGCGTATATTGTTGAATCACCCAAATGTTGAAATAGAATCTGTTATAAGCACCACTTCTGTTGGTATGCCAATTGCGGAGATGCATAGAGATTTGCTTGGAGAGACAGATTTAGTATTTACTGATACATTTGTGAATCCTGATGTAATATTTCTTTGCTTAGGTCATGGTTTGTCGCGTTCATTTTTGCAGGAAAATAAACTTCCCGATCATTGCAAGATTATAGATCTAGGGAATGATTTCCGAAATGATTCAACATTTATGGATAAAGAGTTTATATTCGGAATATGTGAATTAAACTCCGAAAAGATAAAAAAAACAAACTATGTGGCTAATCCCGGATGTTTTGCATCGTCAATTATTTTCGCGCTTCTGCCTTTGGCTTCAATTGATGCTCTTGTGGATGATATTCATGTTCATGCAATTACGGGTTCTACAGGTGCCGGTAAGAGACCAGGCGACACTACTCATTTTAGTTATCGTGATAGTAACATATCAGTGTATAAAGCTTTCCAGCACCAACATCTAGAAGAGATAACACATACATTGAAAAGCGGAGGTAGCTCTTCAGTCCCACAAATTAACTTTGTGCCTATGCGTGGAGATTTTACACGTGGGATATTTGCAAGCGTTTATACCAAATGGAATAATTCTATGTCAGAAGAAGAGGTTCTTAATCTATTCAAGGAGTATTATAAAGAATCATCATTTGTTTTTGTTTCCGACAAGTCAATATCTCTAAAAGAGGTAGTCAATACAAACAAAGTTCTTCTTCATGTGGAGTTTCATAACGGCTACATTTATATTACGTCTATTATAGATAATCTGATAAAAGGAGCATCAGGAGCAGCTGTTCAAAATATGAATCTTATGTTTGGGCTAGATGAAACCACAGCGCTTAAACTAAAAGGAAGTGCTTTTTAATAACTTCAAAATATAGAAATAGTAATGGAATTATTTGATGTATATAGCTTGTGGCCAATAGAGCCGGTAAGAGCAAAGGGCTGTAAAGTATGGGATAGTAAGGGGATTGAATATCTGGATTTGTATGGCGGTCATGCAGTTATATCAATTGGTCATTCTCACGCTAAATATGTTGAGGCAATACAGAATCAGCTTTCAAAAATTGGTTTTTACTCAAACTCTGTTTTAAATAGTCTTCAAACTAATTTAGCTGAAAAGCTTGGAAGTATGTCCGGGTATTCCGACTATACATTGTTTCTTGTAAATTCAGGTGCAGAAGCAAATGAAAATGCTCTCAAGCTTGCGTCATTTCACACAGGCAAGAGTCGTGTTATCACATTCAATGAGGCTTTTCATGGTCGTACATCAGGGGCTGTTGCTGTGACGGATAATCCCACAATCCAGTCTCTGTTCAATCAAGGACATAATGTTACATTTGTTCCTCTTAATAATATTAAGGCTGTTACTGCCGAAATAGAAAAGGGAGATGTGGCAGCTGTTATTATTGAAGGTATTTTAGGTGTAGCCGGAATATATTTGCCAACCGATGAGTTCTTGCAACAATTATCTGCTGTTTGCGAAGAAAATGGTGTTGTCCTTATTATTGATGAAGTTCAATCCGGTTATGGTAGAACAGGGAAATTCTTTGCTCATCAACATGCCGGAATAAAACCGGACATTATAACATTGGCTAAAGGAATGGGAAATGGTTTCCCAATTGGGGGATTACTTATATCTCCAAAATTTGAGGCTAAAAAGGGTATGCTGGGAACCACATTTGGTGGAAATCATCTGGCATGTGCTGCAGCCACTGCTGTTCTTGACGTAATGAAGGATGAATCATTAATCGAGAATGCAAGAATTGTTGGTGAATATTTAATTGACCAGTTGTCTGCATGCAAGGGTGTAAAAGAGGTTCGTGGTAGAGGGCTGATTGTGGGAATAGATATGGAGCCAGAGTATTCAGATGCACGAAATAAGCTGTTGTTCGAAGATCATATTTTTACAGGTGGTGCTAAGAATAATGTAATTAGAATACTGCCTCCTCTAACTGTTACAAAGGAAGAAATTGACATATTTATTCAAAAACTGAAAAGTATAACTTCATAAAAGCAAAAACCTATAAATAAATGAAACATTTTATCAACGTTAAAGATATAGGCGATTTAAACATAGCTCTTCAAAAGGCTATGTATGTAAAGGCTAATCCTTTTGCCGATCAGGAGTTGGGTAGGAATAAAACACTACTCATGATTTTCTTTAACTCCAGCCTTCGAACAAGGCTAAGCACTCAAAAGGCTGCCCTTAATCTTGGCATGAATGTGATTGTGCTTGATGTTAATCAAGGAGCCTGGAAACTTGAGACAGAGCGGGGCGTGATAATGGATGGTGACAAACCGGAACATATCCTTGAAGCAATCCCGGTGATGGGTAGTTATTGTGATGTTATCGGTGTTCGCTCTTTTGCTCAGTTTGAAAGCAAAGAAGATGATTATAACGAGGTTATACTAAACCAATTTATAAGATACTCCGGTAAGCCTGTCTTTAGTATGGAGGCAGCAACTCGTCATCCACTACAAAGCTATGCCGACTTAATAACAATAGAAGAGTTTAAAAAGGTTGACCGTCCTAAGGTTGTGCTCACATGGGCCCCGCATCCTCGTGCTTTGCCACAGGCAGTGCCAAACTCGTTTGCCGAATGGATGAATGTTACTGACTATGAGTTTGTGATTACTCATCCTGAAGGATATGAATTGGATGATCAGTTTGTTGGACATGCTATTGTAGAATATGATCGTGAGAAGGCTTATAAAGATGCTGATTTTATTTATGCTAAAAACTGGTCAGCTTTTAGAGACCCTAATTATGGAAAAATATTGTCAACAGATAGATCGTGGACTGTGGATAGTCAAAAAATGGCATTAACCAATAATGCATTTTTCATGCATTGTCTACCTGTAAGAAGAAATATGATTGTGACTGATGATGTTATCGAAAGCTCTCAATCAATAGTTATACAAGAAGCAGCCAACAGGGTAGTATCAGCTCAGAGTGTGCTCAAAGAAATACTACAGGGATTGTAGTGGTATTATTAAATGATGATGACGAACATGAATGAAAAGGAAACTCTGTCAATCGTTAAGATTGGCGGGAACATTGTTGACAATCCAGAAGCTCTACAATCTTTCCTGAGTGACTTTAACCAACTGAGTGGACATAAGATATTGGTTCATGGTGGTGGTGTTATGGCTACAAAAATGGCTAAAGAACTTGGTATAGAAACAAAGATGATAGAGGGGCGTAGAGTTACGGATGCTGATACAATCCGAACTGTAACTATGGTATATGCAGGCTGGATAAATAAAAGTATTGTTGCTGCGTTGCAATCTATTGGTTGTAATGCTGTTGGACTTTCGGGTGCGGACGGAAATGTCATTCCTTCCAATAAAAGATCATCTATTCCGGTTGACTTTGGTTTTGTTGGTGATCCAAATCCGGACAAGCTTAATACCAAATTTATTACTCTATTATTGGAAAATTCATCAACCCCTGTTTTTTGTGCAATCACTCATGACGAAAATGGATCTTTGCTTAATACAAATGCAGATACCATTGCCTACACAATAGCAGCAGGAATGTCGCATAATTATAAAACAACTCTTTATTATTGTTTTGAAAAGGAGGGAGTGTTGCGAGATGTTGATAACCCGGAAAGTATTATTGAGAAAATAAATAAAGAAGAAGCTCAAATACTAAAGTCAGAGGGTGTAATAGCCGGAGGAATGATTCCTAAAATTGATAATTCATTTAAAGCAATTGATGACGGTGTGTCAGAGGTTGTAATACTTCATGCCAAAAATCTTTTGTCGAAGCATGGAACAGTTCTTTTAAGATGATATTATGATGAATTTATATAAGCAAGAGGCTGTAGAAGTTCTGCGTAAATTAGTATCTCTGAAGTCATTTTCAGGAGAAGAAGAGTTGAGGGTAGAATACTTGTTGTCTTATTTCTCAAATAGAGGTGTAAAGCCTGAAATAGTAGGTAATAATATAATCTTTAGGCAACCCCATGATGATAAGAATAAGCCAACTATGATGCTAAATTCGCATTTAGATACAGTTCAACCGGCAAGTGGGTACACTTTTGATCCATTCAGCCCCCCCATTTCAGAAACTCATATATATGGTTTAGGAAGTAATGATGCCGGTGCAAGTGTGGTCTCAATGATTCAAACATTTCTTCATTTTTATAACACTATATTGCCTTTTAATTTACTGCTTGCACTCTCCGCCGAAGAAGAAAACTCGGGTCCCGGTGGAATGACGCATCTGTGGAGTAAGTTGTCTTGTGAGATTGATTTTGCAATTGTTGGTGAACCCACTCAAATGAAAGCTGCAATTGCTGAGCGCGGTTTGTTGGTTATAGATGGAGTTGCTAAAGGTGTTAGTGGTCATGCTGCACGAAACGAAGGAGTTAACGCATTATACATTGCATTGGATGATATACAAAAGATAAAGAACTATAAGCTGAAAAAGATATCGTCAACAATGGGAGAGGTAAAAATTACTGTCACACAAATTAATGCAGGAACTCAGCATAATGTAGTTCCTGATAAGTGCTCTTTTGTTGTTGATATCCGTCCCACTGATCAATATAATAATAGTGAAATATTGGAAATATTGCAATCTGAAGTTCAAAGTACACTTACAGCCCGAAATCTTAAAAACAAAAGTTCAGCAACGCCTGGCAATCATTTTTTAATGAATGCCATCAACAGTCTTGGCATTGAATCTTATGTTTCACCTACTACTTCTGATTGGATTAGGATTAGTTGTCCTGCCGTTAAAATGGGGCCTGGTGACTCAGCACGTTCACATCAGTCCGATGAGTTTGTATTGATAGATGAAATAGGGCAAGGAATTAAAGGTTATATTAATTTTGTAGAACAAATAGCAAAAGAAAAATATTAAAATAAAATGGCAAAAATTTGGAGTAAAGGATTTGATTCAGATAAATTAGTATCAGATTTTACTGTAGGCAATGATCGCGCACTAGATATGAAGTTGGCTAAATATGATGTCATTGGCTCAATGGCGCATATCAAAATGTTGGTATCTATTGGTCTTATTGAAGCAAATGAAGAAAAAATATTGCGTGCAGAGCTAGAAAACATTTTGCAAGAAATAGAGAAAGGCAACTTTCATCTTGCCGATGATGTTGAGGATATCCATTCTCAAGTTGAATCTATTTTAATAGAACGTCTGGGAGAGATAGGAAAGAAAATACATTCAGGACGCTCTCGTAATGATCAGGTATTGGTAGATTTAAAATTATTCTTCAAGGATGTAATTAGGGCTATTAAAACAAACTCAATTAAATTGTTCGAGCTTCTTCAGGAGTTAAGCGAGAAACATAAGGATGTTTTACTACCAGGGTATACCCACGGTCAGGTTGCCATGCCTTCATCATTTGGATTATGGTTTGGTGCATATGCCGAAGCTCTTATAGACGATATGCAGACATTGGTTGCAGCTTTCAAAGTGGCTGACCAGAATCCGCTAGGCTCGGCAGCAGGATATGGCAGCTCTTTTCCTTTGGATAGAGAATTGACAACCAATGAGCTTGGCTTTGCCGAAATGAGCTATAATGTTGTGGCGGCACAGATGGGTAGAGGTAAGACTGAACGCACACTTGCATTCAGTATAGCATCATTTGCATCAACAATAAATAAATTGGCCGTTGATAATTGCAATTATCTATCCTCTAATTTTGGATTTATATCATATCCCGACAATCTCACCACCGGGTCTAGCATTATGCCACATAAGAAAAATCCTGATGTTTGGGAATTAATCCGCGCACACAGCAATCGCTTACAAAGCTTGCCTAACGAAATGGCACTAATGACCACAAATTTGCCTCATGGTTATCATAGAGATTTTCAGTTACTAAAAGAAACCCTTTTTCCTGCTATTGAGGTCCTAAACTCATTGTTTGAGATGTCGCACTTTATGCTTAGTCATATAAGTGTTAATAGCGACATTTTGTCGGATGATAAGTATAAATATCTTTTCACTGTTGAGGAGGTAAACAGAAGGGTCTTAGAGGGTATCCCATTTCGTGAGGCATACCAACAGGTGGGACGAGAAGTTAATGAGGGCTTGTTTCACAGTAGCCATAATGTAAACCACACACATGCCGGCAGCATCGGTAATTTGTGTACAGATGAAATAAAACGTAAGATGGCTCAGACTTCGTCTCTTATAGTGTAGTTTTATATGTGAGATTAATTTGAAGTTACTATATAACCGCAAATAGGCAAGTGAAAACAGCCTGTTTGCGGTTTTTTTGTATACATTAATACTTACTACACCAATCGCCACTATGGTATGTATGCAAGGTGGTATTTTGACTTCATATTCCTTTATCTGTAATTTGTGTTAAAAATAGAAATGAGTTAAATGTGTAAAAATGTAATCATATGATAAATAAATGTCAATTAATATAGTCTTTTTATTTTTATTTATAGCATGATTCTTCAAAAACTATTTTATCTTTGCAAAGTTTAGTGTGCGTTATGATTATGAAATGACTTTTTGTTGATAAAAATAATTCATATTATAGTTTGAAATGCTTGTTTTGATGTCAAATAAATATGATTGTTGGATTTGCCTGAAAGTATAATTAATCTGTAAAAGTAGGATATTTTTAAACATTCATTCACATAATGATGTTTGAAAATAATGTTTAATGTTTTGGTGTTATTAATTTAATTTATATGATTATGATTAAGAAAATTCTATTTCTTCTTATGTGGAGTTTCTCTATTGTATTGTTTGCTCAAAATATTAATGTGAGCGGAACAGTACTAGATGAAACTGGTACACCCATAATTGGTGCCACAGTAGTTGTTGTTGGTCAACCATCCAAAGGAAGTGTTACCGATATAGACGGAAAGTTTTCAATTCCGGGAGTTGCATCCAACGGGGAGTTAAAGGTGTCATTTGTTGGTATGAAATCAACAAATGTTCTGTTAAAAGGGAAGGCCGTTCACACAATTATTCTTTATGATGATTCAGAGCTTCTTGATGAGGTTGTGGTTACGGGTTATCAAACCATTTCAAAAGAGAGAGCAACAGGATCTTACAACCTTATAAAGTCTGACCAGATTGAGAAGCCAACTACCAATATTGGTCAGCGTCTTATAGGAACATCTTCGGGTGTTCAGGCAAAAACAGATGCTGAAGGTAATGTATCATTTGAAATTCGTGGTCAGTCTAGTTTAATGGCCGTCGCTCAACCATTGATTGTAGTTGATGGTTTTGCTATTCAAGGCGGTCTTTCTTCGATTAATCCTAATGATGTTAAGGATATTACAATTTTAAAGGATGCTGCTGCAACTTCAATTTGGGGAGCAAGATCTGCTAATGGTGTTATAGTAATAACCACTAAGTCAGGTTCTAGAGATAAAGGCTTGACGGTTAACTTCAATTCATTTATGAAGTATGCCCCTAAAATAGATCTTGACTATCTGTCTCCTTTGGCCTCATCTGCCGAAATAATTGATTATGAGCAAAAGGGATTTAATTCAGACTTTTTTGGAGGCCCATGGTCGCCAATACCTAATAGTAATACAAGTTTAACCGGAGGCTATTCGCAGGCGGTTGAAGCAATGAATGAAAATAGGCTGGGCTTTTTGTCAACAAGCGAATTGAATAATATATTAGACAAACTCAGAAACAGTGATAACCGCGGGCAGATTAAAGATCTAATGCTTCAGAACCCTTTTACACAGCAATACAATTTGAGTGTAGCATCAAAGGGTGACAGAACGTCAAGCTATTTATCTTTAATGTATGAAAGCAACAAGTCAAATTATAAAGGTAGCGATGATGAGAAGTACAATATAAGTTTCAGAACAAATGCTGAAATCTTTAAGTGGCTTGATTTCTCTTTTATAGGAACATTTGTAATGTCAAATCGTAATAATAATGGCGAGATGTATACAGGTTCTAGATACCATATGCTTCTCGATGAAGATGGCAATCGCAATTCTTTACCAAGTTCGTTCTATTGGCCTAATATTGAAAGATATGTTCCACATGAATCATTCCCATATCAGGACTGGTCATATAACCCATTAACTGAAATTGCGAATAGAGACTTAAAGTCAAGCACTTTAAATTCACGTGTTCAGGCAGGTTTAACTTTTAAGATTATTGATGGTCTAACGTTAGATACAAAGTTCCAATATGAGCTTTTAAATGGTCAAACAAAAAATTATTATAAAGAGGAAACTTACACAGTAAGATACTTAGTCAATACTAGCAGCAGTTGGGATAGAGCTACCAATACTGTAAAACCAAACCATCCAAAGGGTGGAATACTTGATCAGAACAAATCAGAAAGAACTTCTTATAACTGGAGAAATCAACTAACCTATAACAAAGAGTTTTTCGGAAGAGACCAGTTTAGTGCTATTGCCGGTACTGAGATTCAGAATATTGTATATCAAACTACATCAAGCCCACGCACATTTGGGTATGATGATAACAGGCTTACAGTTGGAACATTGCCAAATGGATCCGGTGGTAGTGGGGCTCTACAGCTTACAAACTGGACAGGTGGCAGCTTCACAATTCCATATACTCATAGTTTCTCATATTCTACAGATAGATACGTATCATTATATGCTAATGCAGCCTATACTATCAATAGTAAATACACTATCTCGGGTTCAGCAAGAACTGATGCTTCAAACCTTATTACCGATGACCCAAAGTATAGATATGCTCCATTTTGGTCAATAGGTGCAAGTTGGAATATTGGCAAAGAGGACTTTATGAGTGATATCAGCTGGTTAGACAGATTAATGCTTAGAGCTACTTATGGATATAATGGTAACGTAGATAAATCAACATCTTTTATGCCATTGATATCAGTTCCCGGGTCACAGAATATTTATATACAAGACTATACGGCAACTGTTAGTAGCTATGGAAACCCGACATTACGCTGGGAGAAGACAGGCACTATTGACGTTGGTGTAGATTTTGATATGTTTAAGGGTAAACTGTTTGGAAAGCTTGATGTTTATAATAAGAAAGGAAAAGACCTAATAGTAAGTATGAGCATTCCTGCTGTAAACGGAACTAAAACTCAGAAACTAAATATGGCTGAGATGACTAACCGTGGGTTTGAGTTTGAGCTTGGGACAACAACTAAATTATCAGGAAACAATATTGTGTGGACAGGAAGTGTGAACTTCTCATATAACTATAATAATATTGACGAGTTGTTTAAGACTACATATAATGCATATGATCTTTATGGTGGCGGAACAGCTGCATATGTTCAAGGTTATAATGCTAACACTCTATGGGCTTTTGAGTATGCAGGGGTAGAAAATCAAGGTACTGAAGCCAATCCAAACTGGCAGCCTATTGTTCAGGGTAAGGGAGATGAGGTATATGACTTCACAGGTTGGACCCCCGGAGATGGAAGAGACTATATGCTTAATATGGGCACGAAAGTCGCTCCTGTTGGTATTGGTCTAATCAACTCTTTCAAAATATATGACTTTGACCTCTCATTTATATTTACAGGCAAATTTGGTCATAAATTCAATGGTCTTACTTTTAATTATCCAAGTATGTCGGGTGGAAGTGCATTGCCAAACAAACTTTATAATGAAGTGCTGAATGGCGATCCACAGAAAGTAGTGCCAATTCCATTTGGAAAAGAAGAACCAAGGTATTATTTCTGGGATAGATTTTATCCTTATTTAGATTATAGAGTGCAAAGTGCAAATCACGTAAGAATGCAGGAGCTAAATATTGCATATAATGTGAATCCTCTTCTTCTTAGAAAAATAGGATTGCGTTCAGCAAAAGTGTACGGACAGGCAAATAATTTGTTTGTTTTGACCAACAACAAATATAATGAAGATCCGGAATTTCCTATGGGATCTCTAAGGCCTACACCAACTGTTACTTTTGGATTAAATCTTACTTTTTAAAAAATGATAGTCATGAATAAAATTAAAAATATAATAATAGTTTTATCTGTTCTAATTTTATCCTACTCATGTAATGACTTTTTGGATGAAAAGCCTAGCAAAAATTCATCATTAACAATTACATCTGTAGAGCAATTAGATTACCTGTTGAATAATTATTCTTCACTTTATCAAGAGGGTAACAGAACATTAATTTATAGTACGGACGATTATGGACTTTACAAGGAGCTAACTGATGCAAGATCAAATGCATATGCGGTCGCAGGTGTTCAGTTTGCTACATGGGATATCGACAATCTTCCGTTCGATACTCGAGAAGGTTATTGGAGTTCAGAATACAACAAGATATTTACTGCAAACTTGGTTTTATACAACCTTCCTAAGGTAAGTGGATCTGATGAGTTGAAAAAGAAGCTAAAAGGTGAAGCTCATTTGATGAGAGCATATAGCCTTTGGAATCTTGCTCAAACATATTGTTTGCCATATAATGAAGCAAATAAAAATGAATTGGGTCTAACTCTAAAAGAGTCAACAAGTTTTGAAGAAAATGTTGCCAGAGGAACTCTAGAAGAAACTTATAGTTTGATTGAGAGCGACCTTCAGGAAGCATTGACGCTTACAAACAAGATGGATTATGTTAATAATAAATACAAATCCTGGCGAGGAAGCAAAGCATCTGCCAACGCATTTGCTGCAAGATTCTATCTAACGCAAGGAGATTATCCAAAAGCATTAGAACATGCAAATGTTGCGCTGCAAGAACATGGTGTTTTGATTGACTATAACACGGAAATGAGATATAGCAATAATCCCTCTAACGTTACAGTAGGTGGAGTTGCCGTAGAAATAAAATATCCTTACACCCACGATAACCAAACAGATATGACAGATATGATGGAGTGGAAAGAATTCTATTACTTCCGCATGTTATATCATGAATCATGGTGGTATGTGCCAAGCAAAGAGCTTTTAGCACTTTATGACAAAGCTTACGATTTAAGATATAAATATCATATGGTTGAAAATTATTCTTATGATCGAGGACTGACAAACCCTGCCTATGAATATCCGGGATATGTGTTCTTTTATAAGGATAGGATTCCAAGTGGACCAACAGTTGCAGAGATGATATTAATAAAAGCCGAAGCACTTGCTCGTGACAATAAGGTTGGAGAGGCAATGACTGCTGTTAATCAACTAAGAGCCAAACGTATTGATAGCAGTGCTCCATCAGCAACCATTAACCTGACAGCAACAGATAATAAAGATGCTGTTCTTAAGATCCTTGACGAGAGAAGACGCGAGATGCCATTTAGCCAGAGATGGAATGATATCAGACGACTTAATAACAACTCCGAGACTTTTGATGATATTCCTGAACTTACCAGAGAGTTTTATTCATACACAAATTCCGCAATCACAACATCCGGACCTGTTAAAACCTATAAGTTGGAAAAGGGCTCAAGAAGATTTGCCGCACCAATTCACGATACAGAGATCGAAAGTAGCAATGGGGCTATTAAACAAAATACTTATTAATAATTTATTATGAGAACTTTTAAAAAACTATTCTTTTTCGTAATGCTGGCATCATTATTTTCGTGTCAGCAAAAAGTGGAGCAAACCGTTCACCTGAGCGGTCAGCTTGTTGATCTAAGTTCAGGAAATAATGTCACTATGTCCTACAACGGGGCTTCCTCCGAACTTGGAAAACTTCGTGATATTATACTTACAACTGATGAAAGCGGCAACTTTGATACAACCTTTGTTCTTACAGAGCCAGGATATTACAATTTAAGCCGAAATACAATTTATCTCTCACCCGGTGACGACCTTGTTGTTAAGATAACACAGACTAATTCAGACGCTGAGTTTAGTGGTACTAGTTCTGAGATAAATACTTATATGAAGAAACGTCTTTTTCCTAAAGGCGGATCGTTTCTTGAAGCGGGAAGAAATATTGTTGGAGACTTTGATGCTACAAAATTGCTTATAGATAGCTTAGCAGCTGTAAGGCAGGCTGAGCTTGATGCGCTACAAACTGCCGATAGCAAGTTTAAAGAGCTGGAGAGCATGCGTATTCTTGCAGATCAGGTTAATAGCTATATCAGTTTCTATAGTTATGCAGGATATGCCATCAGACAAAAAGGACTTGAGTTTGAGCTGCCCGAGCGTAATGAGTTTATGAAAAACCTTGCTCCTATTGTAGCTCCTATGTTTGCAAAACTAAATAAGGCAGAGTATTTGGATGTTGCAGTTGTAAGAGATGTATTCTCATATTATTCTAATGACGAGTTGAAAGAGCTATGGTTTGCAGGCTTAGAAATGCCAACGAGAACAAAAGAGCTTTATGAAGCTTCAGCATTGTCATACAAACTTAGTGGTGCAGTTTCACAAGAACTCATTGATGAGGTAACAAACTTTGCCAATAATGTAGCAAATAAAGACTTTGCAGATGAGATGAGAGGTAAAATAGAGGCAGCAAGCAAATTGCTTCCCGGCAGACCCGCAATCGATATAGCATTAGAAGATACGGATGGAAATAGTTATAAGCTTAGCGATTTCAAAGGAAAGGTAATTTATTTAGACTTCTGGGCAACATGGTGTGGTCCATGCATACAAGAGTCTCCTTATTTTGAGGCAATGGCAAAACAGTTTGACGGTAAAGATGTAACCTTCCTTACTATTTCTACCGATAAAGGAAAGAAAGAATGGTTAAACTATCTTGCAGCAAACGAAAAGCAACTTAAGCAATATCATACAGCAGACCCAAATCTTGGCGAAGGATGGGATTTAAAGTTTATCCCAAGATTTATCCTTATCGATAAAGATTTTAATATTGCCGATGCTTATGCAACCAGACCTTCACAAGAGGTTACAGCTGAGACGATTGAATCTCTACTAAATTAAACGAAAGGTATAAAAGAAAATAACAGTTAACTTAGGAGACCGAACATTTTATTGTTTCGGTCTCTTTTCTTTCATTACATTCACACCCACAACCCCAATTACCACCATAATACCACCAACGACATGATATAGGTGTAATGTTTCATTAAGAAATAAAACTCCCGCAAACACTGCTATTATAGGGCTAAGGTTGTTAAATATCGAAACCTGAGATGCAGGAATTATTGTTAAAGCATTATTTGTGAGGAATGATGTGAGAAAAGAAGACAACACACCCAGATAAAGTATTGCCCATAAAAATTCAGAGTTTTTGAAAGCTGAAAAGTAGAGTGGGAGAGAGCCTGTTTTCAAATGAGAGAATACAGCAAGAAGATTAAAAACAATACATGCCGTAACCGTCATGAAAAAAGTAATATCCATTGCATTGGCCTTTTGGGTCATCTTCCGCCCCAGCACAAAATAGATAGACATAGCCAACACCGATAGAAGAATAAAGAAATTCCCTTTCAGTGTTTCTCCGCTAATATTGCTTATCCCATTCTTATACATTATATATACAATACCACCCACAGACAAAAATATGCTAATGGTTTGCCACACCGAACTCTTTTCTTTAAGAACAACAGAGGCAAGAATAAGCGTAGTTATAGGTGCTGCTGCACTTATTATCCCTGCTTCTGATGCAGTAGTATATCTCAGCCCAATAGTCTGCATCGAGAATAATAATACCGGATAGAATACAGAGAGCGTTAGCAGTGGAACAATCATCTCCTTGCCAATGTCCGGTCTTTGCCTTCTATAGAAAATATAAAAAATCAATAATCCCAAGGTGGCTGCCGTAAACCTGTGAGCCAACAAGTCTATAGGCGGAGCGTGCTTAAGAGCAATCTTTACAAATATAAATGAAAAGCCAATTATTGTAGTCATAATCGTGAGGCCAATATAAGCCATGGCTTCCTTTTTGAAGTGTTTCATATAGACTTATTTTATTAAAACCCTATGGTAAATTAATTTCTCAAGTATCAATTATTGCAAATCTAATCTTTTATTTTTACATCCCAATTATTAAGTACAAATAATAAAAAGGCCGTTTAAATATGGTTAACCCCCTCATTAAATTATTCCATATCATTATGTTACTCATATTACTCTTTTTTTTGTACTTTTGTGGGAAATAATAAATAAAATGTTGTTTCTCCCAATTTCTTGTTGGAAAAACCAAAACAAATATTCAAAATGAACTTATTAGAACAGATTATTGAAAGGGCAAAAGCAAATAAGCAGCGTATTGTCCTCCCCGAAGGTGTGGAAAAAAGAACGCTTCAAGCAGCTGATAAGCTAATTGAAGATGGAGTAGCTGAGATTATCTTAATTGGTAATCCTGATGAAGTAAAAACACTTGCAAAAGAACTTAATCTTGCAAATATTGAAAATGCTACAATCGTGAATCCAGCCGACCATCCAAAAAAGCAAGAGTATGCAGATCTTTTGTTTGACTTACGCAAAAGCAAGGGAATGACACCCGAACAATCTCTTTCGGTTGTTGAAAATCCGTTATACTTAGCTTGTTTGATGATTAAAAATGGAGATGCTGATGGAGAAATTGCCGGTGCTCAATATACCACAGGCGATGTTTTGCGTCCTGCGCTTCAAATAATTAAGACAGCTCCGGGAATAAATGTAGTTTCAGGCGCATTTGTTATGTTCACGAAAACAGAACAATATGGCGAAGACGGCATTCTTGTGTTTGCCGACTGTGCAGTTATGCCAAACCCCAATGCCGAAGAGCTGGCACAAATTGCTGTTGCATCAGCACAAACCACCAAAAGCCTAGTTGGTGTTGATCCGCGTGTGGCAATGCTAAGCTTCTCAACCAAAGGAAGTGCAAAACACGAAATGGTTGATAAAGTTGCAGAAGCAACCCGCATAGCCAAAGAGTTAGATCCAACACTTAAAATAGATGGCGAGCTTCAAGCAGATGCGGCACTAGTTCCATCGGTAGGTGAGAGCAAAGCACCGGGTAGTGAGATAGCAGGCAAAGCAAATGTGCTTGTATTTCCAACTCTTGAAGCCGGAAATATTGGGTATAAGCTTGTTCAAAGATTGGGCAATGCAGAAGCGGTTGGTCCCGTTCTTCAAGGAATGGCAGCACCAGTTAACGACCTTTCTCGCGGCTGCTCTGTAGAGGATATTTACAACATGGTTGCCATCACTGCCAACCAAGCAATAGGAATGAAAACAAAATAAATAAATAATTCAAATCAATGGGTAAAACAATAACAGAGCCAATAGAAAATTATGGGCTAAGCATTGACGTTGAGCGCCAAAACAAACCAATGTTTTCTACTATCGGTGTTGTGGGTGCTGGCAAAGAAGGACGTAACATCATCAATATGGCAGCAACTGCCGGTATGGATGTCGTTTTCTTTGAAGAGTCGCAGGAGCGTATTGATTATGTTCTTGGAGAGTTAAACAGAGTGTTAGAACAAAAGGTTACAAGTTGGGGACTTACTCAAGCCGAGATGAGAGTAATTCTTAATCGCATTAAGCCAACACTTGTATATGAAGACTTCAAAGGTTGCGACCTGGTAGTAGAGTGTACTCGCTATTCTGAGAGCGGTCGCAGAAGCACACCCGTGCGCAAGGGCATCTTCAAAAAACTAGAAGATATTTTAGACAGAGACGCCATCATCGCCACCAATGGTTCCACAGTAATCATCAGTGAGCTGGCTGCTGATCTTCAATATAAAGATCGTTGCGTAAGTCTTTACTTCCCCGTTTCTCATCCTGATGCAAAGATTCTTGAAATAGTAAGCGGAATGTACACTTCTGAAGAAGTATATAGCAAAATGGAGATTTTCTCACAGCTTATCAACTACAAGCCGCACCGTATCAATGAAAGCAATGGTAATGTCAGCCTTCGTCTTCTTGTGGTGATGCTTAACGAAGCTTGCCAAATGTTGCTTGAGAGAGTATCATCAATGGATAGTATAGAAGAAACATTTACTATCATTTATGGACAAAGGTATGGTATATTCCGTGTTGCCGATATCGTTGGTATTGAAAGATTAGTTACCCTTATGGAGGCTATGTTCAACGACTTTGGTGAGAAAAACTACAAGCCAAATCCACTTTTGTGGAAACTTTATCGCTCAAACCAAATTGGTGTGCGCTCAGGTAAAGGATTCTATATTTATGATGAAAATGGCAATCCAACAGGTCCAAACAAAACAATACTTAATTAAGGAGGAATAATAAAATGAAAATATTAGTTTTAAACTGTGGAAGTTCATCCATAAAATATAAGCTTTTCGAAATGGAAAGCAAAGAAGTTATTGCTCAGGGAGGTATTGAAAAAATTGGCATGAAGGGCTCTTTCCTTAAAGCAACCTTGCCAAATGGCGACAAACTAATGCTTGAAGGAGAAGTGCTTGAGCATCGCGCAGGTATAGAATACATCTTGGGCGTATTGCTTAGCGAAGAGCATGGCTGCATCAAATCTCTTGAAGAAATTGAGGCAGTTGGTCACCGTGTGGTTCATGGTGGTGAATACTTCAACGAGAGTGTGCTAATCGACGATGAAGTTATTAAAAGCCTTATCGACTGTATCGAACTTGCTCCACTTCACAATCCACCAAACCTAAAAGGTATCTATGCAATTCAGGAGCTTATGCCAACTACTCCACAAGTGGCAGTATTTGACACAGCTTTCCATCAAACTATGCCCGACCATGCATACATGTACGGAATTCCATACTCACTTTATGAGAAATATGGCATTCGTCGCTACGGTTTCCACGGCACCAGCCACAGATATGTGTCAAAACGTGTATGCGAATTCTTAGGCGTTCCATTCGAAGAGCAACGCATTATCACTGCACACATTGGTAATGGTGGTTCGGTTACAGCAATCAAAAACGGAGAATCAATAGATACCAGTATGGGCATGACACCTGTTGAAGGACTAATCATGGGAACCCGTTCCGGAGATGTTGACCCCGGCGTTGTTTCTTTCATTATGGAAAAAGAACATATGGGCACTCAAGGTATTTCCACTTTGCTCAACAAGTTCTCCGGCGTATTGGGCGTATCGGGTATATCATCAGATATGCGCGAGATTGAAGACGGATACTTTAGCGGAAATGAACGTGCAGTGCTTGCAATGGATATGTACAACTATCGCATCAAGAAATTTGTTGGATCATACACAGCTGCACTTGGTGGTTTAGATATCCTTGTGTTCACAGGTGGCGTTGGCGAAAACCAGGCACTCACCCGCGAATATGTTTGTAAAAACATGGAATACATGGGCATCGAACTTGATGAGGAGCTAAACAACTCAGTTCGTGCAAAAGAGATTGTTATCAGTAAGCCCACATCCAAAGTAAAAGTTCTTATTATCCCAACCGACGAAGAGCTAACAATTGCTCAAGACACATTGGAGATATTGAAAGCAAAGAATTAATAGAGTAGGGCAGTACCCTAGTTATTAATCAGAATATATATAATAGGTAGTGCAGATTATGTGCTGCCTATTTTTTTGTACTTCAATCTAAAGATGTAAATTTGCTCCATGACAAATCAGATAACTAAACATAAACGTATGACAGGTGCATGGGGAGCACTTATTCTTTCTGCTCTATATGCTGTTTTGCCATTAGATATTATACCTGATACTTTCCCTTTTGCAGGGTGGATAGACGATATTATAGTTTTAGCAATGGGGGTGCTGCATTTCTTTCAACGATCGTCAGAGCATAATAATTCAAACTTGGCAGCCATACTCAAAATGTTAAAATGGATTCTGATAGCACTTGTATCTATTGCTGTGCTTATAATGTTGCTGTTTGGTAGTTTTGTTGTGAGTTTGTTAAGTAAATAGATACGTAAGTAAAATAGTCCTTGTTATAGAAGTAACTGAGACGAGAGGAGCTTTATTAAACAAAAATAGCAGATGCCGAAGCACCTGCTATAATTGATGATTAGTTTAGTAAAAAACTAATGTATTTGTCAATACTATTGAGTTACCAATTCAATATATTGACCTAGCACTACGGAAAGTGTTGGAAACTGGCCCGAATATAGGTAAACCTATAATTTTCGTCTTCCGGAAAGAAGTCTTTAAACAAGACCAACTCTGTAAGAGAAATGGGAACCTGGCTTCAACATTTTTTATTGTAATTCTTAAATGAATTTCGAATTAAATAAGTCTCTGTCACACTCGATGGAGGCTTTTTTGTTTACAGTGCAAATATATAATTGTTTTCTCTATTTAGCAAATAATTTCGTTCAAATCTGAAAATATTATTTTGCTGCAAAGTGTTTCTTCACTGCGGGGAATACTTTTTCGCCAAGCAACTCTATATTTTTCATATTCTGCAAGTGGGTTGGTCCGCCAATATCTATATGGGCAATGTATTGCTGAATGTCGAACATTTCGAGAGTATTGATAAGTTTTTCGGTAACTTCATCCGCACTTCCCATATATAAAGCACCGTGAGGCCCCATGCCCGCCTTAAAGCTTTCGGGTGTGAATGATCCGCGCCATCCTCGCTCTCTGCCAATCTTGTTCATTGAGTGTGCATAGCGGGGAAAATAGTCGTTCATCAGTTCGTCCATGCTTTCGTTGACAAAAGTGTGAGAGTGAATTCCTATTTTCATACTATCCATATCGTGTCCCTGAGCCTCATACTCTTTTTTGTAGTAATCCATAAGCGGCTTGAATTGTGCCGGGTTGCCGCCAATGATGGCAAACACGATGGGCACGCCCAACTCTGCTGCACGCTGCACCGACGATGGTGTGCCACCCACTGCAATTGAAACAGGGATCTTGCGCTCCGGTTGTGGATAAACTATCAGATTATTGGCAGGCGATCTGAACTTCCCTTCCCACGTGAGCGGCTTGTTTTCCACAAGTTGTAGAAGCATATCCAGCTTTTCAGAAAAAAGTTCGTTGTAGTCGTTTAGGTCGTATCCAAACACCGGGAACGACTCGATGAAGCTACCACGACCCGCCATAATTTCGGCACGCCCGCCCGATAGCAAATCCACCGTTGCGTAGTCTTGATATAGCTTCACCGGATCGGCCGAGCTGATTACGTTGACACCGCTTGATAGTTTGATATTTTTTGTGACTGTGGCAAGTGCTGCCAATATTATTTCGGGAGCTGCCACAGCATAGTCCTCGCGATGGTGTTCGCCCATTGCAAAGATATCCATACCTAACTCGTCGGCAAGCTTCACTTCTTCCACTATTTCTTTCAGGCGGCTTGATGCGCTCTGATACTTTTTGGTTTGGAAATCATAAGCCATGTCTCCAAACATTCCAATTCCTAATTCCATATATTATTTGTGTTGTCTTTATATCCTATAACAATGTGGCTTAGGCTAATGTTTGTTTTCTGATATTGACTTTATTAATGAGATATTTGTTTTAAATTTTACTCACAGAGCTATAATTCATTATTATACCTCTGTGAGCAAACTAATTCAGGGATTAATAAATTTTTTGCGGATAAGAATCTACAAACTCCTTAATAGGCCTGTTGGGTATGGGCGTAATCTTTTTAATTGGTGTGGGAGTGTCGTCAACATTTTCAACTCTCTCCGGTATATACCTCAACTTTTGCATCTCAGTATCGATGTCATTGTCTTTGTTGCAACCGTAAAACGACAATAGGATAATTATCCCAACTCCTGCCAGTATTTTTAATAAAAACTTCTTCATAATAACGTAATTATTAATTATACGCTCTGATTTAGTAATATAAAACGTCAATGTCGAGCGCTGTTGCTTTATACATTTCATACACACCTCTGCCACTTGCGAAATTACAGGAACAAGTATTGTCGGGATTCCGTATTATCCCCAATCTTTGCATTCTAAATATAATGTACAAATGAGAAAATTGTTAGGATATTCTGCTCACAAAATTGTATATGTACCGCATTAACAATTGATATGTTTTGTATAAATCATTGCTTATATTGATTTACGGAATTGGGTAGGAGTAACTTTGGTATGTTGTTTAAAGGTTCTCGAAAAATGTGATGTATCATAAAATCCACACTCAGCCGCTATTTGACTAATAGCTTTGTCTTCGTTCGCAAGCTTTTCTTTAGCAACCTCAATTCTTGTTTTTGCAATCAAATGATATGAAGCATGCCCGGTGGCAGCTGTCAACCTCCGATTGAGCTGCGAAATACTCATGAACATCTTTTCGGCTAACACCTTTGATGAAAACTGATGATTGCACATCTCATTGTTGATAATTGCTGTGGCTCTCTGAACAAAATCATGATGAGCATCCCTCACCTGCCATTCAGGCTTTTCTATGTCCTCGTTAATCTTGGCGATTGTTTCTTTAAGAGCCCTGTTTCGCTTTCTGGTTCGTATATATGAACAATATAATACAACTAATAGAAAAAAAAGTATCGAGATAAAAGTAAGAGAGTAGAATATAATTGTCTCATTTATTTGACCTTGAAGAATCCTAAAGTCAATATTTGTTGATATTAAATTTACATCAAACAAAGTTATCGGAGCGTTATAGTGATTAACTCTCCCTCTATACTCATACCTATGTCCTATAAATCCGGAGCCGGCGTTATGATATCCTTTCGAATTAGCAGAACCAGCAGAAGAAATGTATATGATAATACAGCATATCAGGCTCCGAACCATTTGTTTGCACACACTATGAGACTTGGACTGATGTATTAACATCTTAATTGAAGTGCGCACTGTGATAATAAAATGTTATACCGGGAAGCAAAAAATGATGCCTCCCTTTCAGTTTATAACAATTGTATATTTCTAATGGTTCACTTCACAAATTTCTTAATCTACACTTTGTCGTCACACACCGTTTTTTAGATATACACACGCCAAGGCAAAGCAAAGGGTAGAAGAGAGGTGTTTCAAAGTCATATTATGCGGTGAAAAGATACAAAAAAAGCTCCGAAACTGAGTTCCGGAACTTTTAATATTTAGTGTGTGCTTTTTTGAAATAGTTACTCAGCAACAACTTCAAAAGGAATCTCTACAGAAACCTCTTTGTGAAGTCTGGCGACAGCAACGTAGTTGCCTACTTCTTTCACTGATTCTTTTATTTCGATTACTTTTCTTTCTACTTCAAAACCTTTTTCTTGCAAAGCATCAGCAATTTGGATGTTGGTAACAGAGCCAAAGATAGTGCCCGAAGAGCTGGTTTTTGCGCCAATTGTAAGAGATACGCCTTCAAGCTTAGCAGCAAGTGCTTCTGCGTCAGCTTTGATTTGTGCTAATTTGTGAGCACGTTGTCTTTGGTTCTCAGCAAGAACTTTTTTAGCAGACTCTGTTGCAATTGTAGCTTTTCCTTGTGGGATAAGATAATTGCGTGCATATCCTTTCTTTACATTAACGATATCATCTTTGTAGCCTAAGTTCGCTACGTCTTCTCTCAAAATTACTTCCATTTCTTTTCCTCCTTTATTATTTCATTAGATCGGTTACGTATGGAAGCAAAGCTATATGACGAGCTCTTTTAACTGCTTGCGCAATACGACGTTGAAACTTAAGTGATGTACCTGTAATTCTACGTGGAAGGATTTTTCCTTGTTCGTTTAAGAATTTCTTCAAGAAGTCCGGATCTTTGTAGTCGATGTATCTGATACCATTCTTTTTGAAGCGGCAATATTTCTTTTTCTTAATATCTACCGATACTGGAGTCAAATATCTGATTTCTGATTGTTTAGCCATTTCTTAGTCCTCCTTTTCTTCTGATTTAACTTCTTCTTTAACTGCTTCAACAGTTTCTTTCTTACCGCCCTTGTTACGTCTTCTTTTCTCAGCATATTCCAACATGAACTTGTCTTGTTTGATAGTTAAGAAACGGATAACACGCTCGTCACGACGGAAGTTTACTTCCAGTCTGTCGATTGCTGAAGGGTTTGCATTGAATTCTAAAAAGATGTAGAATCCTGTTGATTTTTTGTCGATGGGATATGCAAGCTTGCGTAGTCCCCAGCTTT
>CAZHWC010000020.1:0-35240 GCA_964535975.1 uncultured Proteiniphilum sp.
AAATAAACGAGCTTGCTGACTCTCCTGACTCCGCATAATTAGCCACAGCAATTTTTGAGTTCATAAAGCGTGGCAGAATCTGCCCCCAACCACACCAAGGCTCATTATCCTGATCAACAACAGTTGAATTTCCAGCAAGAAAAATAGTTGGAACATTAACCTTTTCTATTGCTATAGCAACTACTCCGGGATTACTTCCATTAATCTCAAGTGTTAGTTTGTTATCCCAATTAAGCTTTCCGGTTTCACGTGATTTTATCCTAACACGATCATTATCTCCTATTAATGTGTTTCTTGTATTTACAACAAATGATTTCTTAATAAACTTTCCTTTAGGAGTACTTATATTTTGCAACATCAATCTGCGTGATTCAGCCTTGACTGTGGTGTTGGTAGTCCCATTTTTATTGCCTAAAGTAACTGTTACCTTGTAGTTGCCTTCAGGAAGATCTATAGAAAAGAAGTATGGTTCACCATTTTGGGGAACAGTATTAAGATCATACCCATAAGAAGCCCCGTTTACACCATAAATATTATTCTCTGAAATATTGATATGCCTTTTAATATTTCTATTATCAAATCTGAAATTATATTTTTGAGCCATTACAGGCTGCAAAAGACTAACTATAAAGACTATGGTTAAAATTAAAATATTCTTTTTCATCATTCTGACTATTTCATGTTATACACCTCATTATTGACTGTTACATTTTTCATGCAGAAGTTTTTCACATATTCGGTTTTAACCTCAGGTTTGTCCGCTTTAATATTAAGATTATCACAACCTTACAAACTACTCCAGTTCTTAACCCAATCAAAACCCCAATTTCTTTGACTCTCCGAATCCAGAAATGGTTGTTCTTTCGCCGGAAATATTCTTCCATCCTCAGCAAAGTCAACTCTTATCATTGCGGGCATCTCTCGAAAGGCAGACTGATTATCATTTCCAAAATAGGTACACCACCACCTACCCTCATGATCTTTAAAATAAGATGTTCCGCCACTGCATGGCACAGCTTCATGGCGCATACGATAGGGACCATAAACTGATTCGGATACAGCAGCCACACTACTGTATCTGCCTTTATAACTGTCGGCTGCGGTCAGATAGTATAAGCCATATCTTTTGAACATAAATACGCCCTCATGCCCAATATCCTCACAGTTGCGCTTAGGCTCACAAGTTCTTGCATGAAGAGACGGATCCAAATCCGGATTAAGCAGTATTGGCTTCACAGGTTCTTCTGCCAACCCACTCATATCCTCTTTCATTTTGGCAATCCAACCACCTCCATACAAATAATATACAGTGCCATCTTCGTCCTCAAATAAAGAGCCATCAATATCATCAGCCCAGTACCCATCATTTTCCAAAGCATTGACATAAGGACCTTCAGGTTTTCCCGTTGAACTTTTCAACAAGCCTCTGCCACCCGGAGGCATGCTGTGAGTAATATAATAGTTCCCTTTAATATAATGTATCTCAGGTGCCCATAAAGCTCTTACCGCCTTATGATGAAATCGCCACTTCTTTTCCCATGTTGCATCATTCTCAAAACTCCACACCAGTCCCATATAGTCCCAGTTAACCAAATCTGATGAAACCCACAATTCAACACCATCATTAAAGTGCCATATATCATCTCCTGTAGAACCGGTCAGATAATACCTTCCATCATGTCCTATGCAAATTACAGCATCTCTGATCTGAACATCAAATAAAGGCTTAATATCTGGTATTAAGCCTTCACGTACTGCACTGCCCATATTACTTTTGTTAGCCAGATATTTCGAAAATCTGGGAGCCGGCCCCCCAAGGGAAGGATTATCCGGACCACTAATTCCCAGATATCTGTTACGTATTCCATCGGTTGACGGAGGCATCTCAAACATTTTAGTTTTTGCACTAAAATGAATCGTATCTCCCTCAATCCTGACTTCACACATTGTGACATCATTAGGA
The DNA here is from genome assembly GCA_964535975.1 of uncultured Proteiniphilum sp. Lineage (GTDB taxonomy): Bacteria > Bacteroidota > Bacteroidia > Bacteroidales > Dysgonomonadaceae > Petrimonas. The sequence goes on from CAZHWC010000020.1 coordinate 1,964, forward strand.
TATTTGGATGATTTCAGACGAACGGACAACAAAACACCTTCTGACAAGACACCCTGATCTTTAGTCCACTCTCCATCTTCAATTCTGTAATCTCCGTTTGAAATTTCAATACTGCCAATTCCTGGTGACTTTATATTACCAAACTCTATCCATTCGTCAGAATCAACTTCAAGCTGCTCATAAAATGAACGGTCATGTTCTTTCCTTTCACAAGAATATGCAATTAGTAATATTATAAATAAAAGAAAAGACTGACTACAAAAGTAACCTAGTAAGTTATATTTATTTCTTTGCATTTAGTTTCATCATCTCCACAGCAGTATCAATTACCAGACCTAATCCATGTTTTTCATTAGCACCTACAGGACGATTGAAATAAAATGGAAGATCCTCCTTAATTCCGGTTCCCACACACACGTTAGTGAAACGACCATCTTCAGTAATTTGATTTTTCTTTAATGCTGCCCAGCCTGTTTTTGCAATGCTGGCATATCCTGAGTCAATCCAGTTATTATTTACAGCCTTGGCAACACCATAAACAAACATCGCCGTAACAGAAGACTCCTCATACGAATCACTTCTGTTTACAAGCTGATTCCACATGCCATTACCATTTTGCCATTTTGAATAACCAACGATTTGCTTTTCCAAAATAGAGATAAGTTCTTTTCTGCTCGGATGATCTTCGGGCATAGCCTCAATAAGATTAGCGTTAGAAATAGTAATCCAACCATTTGCACGTCCCCAATGAGCAACACCATTTCGTTCAAGATCTGTATAGTAGCAGTGATAATACAATTCCTTCTCAGCACACCACAAATACTTATCCATAAGTATTATTTGTTTTGCAGCCTCATCAAAGTATTTAAAATCACCAGACATTTTACCCATCTGAGTCAAGAAAGATGTTGCCATATATGCATCATCTGCCCATATTGTCATTTCATGAGGAAATGTACGGCAAAGAGTTCCATCCGCCAATCTATCCTGACCATACATAATATGATTAGCCGCATTTTCAATATACTCTTTATACTCAGGTTTCTTATCATAATTATACACCTCAATCACTGCAGCCCCCATTGCTCCGCAATCATCAAGCTCCTTGAAGTTCCAAAGCTGTCCAAACGGCCAGTGCCAATGACGTCTGTCGTTTCTGAATGTATTTTTGAAATACTCGTAGTTATCAAAACCAAATCTAACATGGTTTTTTGCATACTCGATGTATTTATCCTCTTTAAGATACTCACCTAAATTAATCAGAGCCATATCTAGCACACCATTAGAATAATGCCACTCACTTAAAGGGCTTTTAAACTTAACATCTACTCCCTTAGGAATTTCTTTTGTGCTGTTATAAATAACTTTATTTTCAGTCCCTACAAATTGGGTAACAGGCTGTTTAAGAATATTGTCAGCAACGGCCCTTATAGCCTCTTCATCACTCTTTTGCTGAGCCTGAACATTTACCCCTATTATAAGGGCAACAAATAAATAGATAATTTTTGATCTCATTTAAGTTTGTATATTATTAAATTAGTATTTTTTCTCTCCATTAATTTTCACGTTCTTCAACTTGAAATTATCAACAAAACTAGAGTTGACATCAGGGTTTGGAGACTTAATATTTAAGTTTTCAAAAGTAAAGTTTGACAATCTATACTGTTCAGAATTGGAAACATCAAAAAATCTTCCACATTCAACATCTATGTTGCGCATTGTGATATTATCTGCATATGATAATGGAATCTCTGTTTCACCCTTCAAGTCAAAAAACTGTGTCCAAGGTTTAATAAAAATAAAACTTCCAACATTTCCGGTGATATCTTCAACAGTTATATACTCATATCTTTGTGGAGTATCAGGACGCATCTTCAACTGAAGCAATCGTTTTGCTTTATCCAAAGTAGATCTGCGCAAGATAACATTTCTGTTATGAATAGATTCACTTCCACAAGTCAAAACACTGTGACAAAAACCAAACTCACAATCCTCTATAATAATATTTGAGTTGCCACCGTTATTCTCATCAACATCAGCCTTGGGACCTTTACCACCCTTCAAAGCAACAGCATCATCATTAACCGACATATAGCAGTTCTTAATCAGAACATTATTGCAAATATCTAAGTCTACAGCATCAGAGCTTGGTGCTTTAACCGGAGCCTCAGGAGCTAGGATTGTCAAATCAAACAACTGAAGATAATCACATCTATAGTAATGGCTTGTCCAGAAAGGAGAATTCTTAAGAGTAATACCCGACACCTGAACATTATTACTGTTAGAAATATACAACAGTCTTGGACGCATCTCATCCATATTTGTACATTTTGAGTTCCATGAACGTCTCAGCCAGAAAGCCTTCCAATATCTAAGCCCGTTCCCATCCAATGTACCCTTGCCGGTAATTGTGAATCCATCCATATTATCCGCATTGATAAGTGCAGGGAAATACTTCAGTGTTTGTCCCTCAATTCTAGTCATCACTACAGGGAAATCACTAATATCATCACTACCTTTTATAACACCATTTTCACTTAGATGCAAATGAGTATTCTTTTTAAAGAAAAGAGCCCCCGACAAGAATGTTCCCTTGGGCACTACCACTACTCCACCCCCATCTTCAGACACTTTATCAATAACCTCCTGAATCTTTTCTGTTTGAATAATAGTACTATCATTCACCACTCCATAATCAGTCAGGACATACTTCTTGCCCAAACTGTTTACATCTACTCTTGCATAGTTCTTGAACCAATCAGGAATTATCGACCCATCCGGGAACTTCTCATTTGCATTCGAAAATGCAAATGAGAAGAAGATGGTTACACAAAACAAAAGCGTTCTATTATAAATTTTATTCATTTTATTAAAAAAGATTTTCTAATACTATTTCAAATTATCCCATTTGATAAAATATCCCCCATTCAATATTTTTGTGCGAATATCATCAGGATTAGAATATTTAGGACACACTCTGTCTGCAATAATATTGTAATCATTATATCTCTGAGCAATACGAATCATTGCCGGATAAATACGTCCCTCACAAGGGAATTCAAGCAACATCTCATCTAAAATAGCCAAGTCATTCTCTTTAGCCGAAGTTGTGAATGGTCTATCTGCAATATTAAATACACCTCTAATACCTTTATGTGGATATTTACGCACACCATTAGGAGTTGTACCTGTCCAAAAATCAGTGAAACCTTCCCAGGTCACTTTACCATTAGGGAACGTACCATTAATACCCTTATTAATTATTGCTGAAGCCTCATCATATCTTTCTAAATTATTTAATGCCTCCGCCAACATAAAATAAAGGTCGGCTGCACGATAAATATAGATATGAACATCATCCTGATAAGCAAATCTTCTAACAGAACTTGCTATAGGGCGATACTTTTTAATAACGAAATTGCCATGTGAATCTTTTTCAAAAGTAACTCCGGCTCTAGTATCAGCTGTAGAGCCTCCAAGAGGATTGAATGCCGGATCACTAAATCTTGCCATACCCACCTCAGACGGTGCAAGCAAATACTCATTAGGATATACAGAACCAAAATGTTTTAACAAACCATTAGTCTGATTCTTTGAATAGTCATATAGTATTGCAGAAACATTCTCTTGTGGAAGAGGGTTAGCGTAATCCCAAATTTGACGATATCCTGAATTCATTCTGTCGTTTCTCAACCAAACAGTAGCATCATTTAACGTTGCACCAAAAGATTTATTCATGGCATTTAAAATATGATTAACTGCAACCTGATAATCTCCATTCCATAAACTCAACTCTGCATAAAGTGCAAAATACTCAGGAGTCATTGAGTCCCAATAACGATACACACTTTCTCCAGTAGGAGTGTTTGGATCCAGCCACTCTTTCCAAGACATAGTAATACTTCCGTCTACTCCATCGAAACCTTTATTCAGTAAATCCTTACAGGCTACTACTACTTCATTAAGCTTTTTAAGAGGATACTTAGACAGATCTTTATATTCTCTTAATGGATCATCAAACCAAACAGCTTCACCATATATTTTGGCAATTGTAAGATACACCCATGCTTTTATTCTAAGTGTAGAACTTACCAATGCCTCATAGTGAGTCATATTTATTGATGATGGATTCTCAGTTTTATAGTCGTATATCTTAGACAGATAATCATTACAAGCAATTATCACATCATAATATCCGGCAGGGTCTGCATATGAGTTTCCGGATAAGTCTTCGTCATAGTTATACAAGCTGTATAACTCAACTGTTGTATTTACTGTAGGCTCCAAAAGCTCACCACGAGTATCTGTAATATAAATAGCTTTGTCACCAATTGCCTGCACTTTGGTTATAATACCAATATAACCGGCATACATTTCACTTTCCACATTGATATAATCGGTATGGTCCAAAACGTTCTCAGTATCAACCATAAAAAAGTCTGTACATGATGAACTTAGCACAATTACCAATAAGAAAGTTATAGTTTTTATATAATACTTTTTCATTTGAATAATAAATTTGAATTAGAACTTTAAATTAACACCAAGCTTTACAACTTTAGGCTGAATCAATTTTGAAAAATCAAAACCTTGTGTTCTTGTTGCACTTGAGTATGAAAACTCAGGATCTAAACCAAGATAATCGGTCATTGTCAAAAGATTCTCACCTGTTACATAAATTGTACCCGCTCTAAAGAAGTTAAGAACCTTTTTGTCAAAACTATAGCTTAATGTTATATTTCTCATCTTCAAGAAAGATGCATCTTCAATCCAACGGTCAGAGAAAGCATTGTTTCCTACAGGGTCTCCCCATTCAGCACGCGGAACAGAAGTTTGTTGTCCCTCTAGGTTCCATCTGTTTACAACAGCCATGCTCTGATTACCAAAATTAGATACAGACTCAAGGCTACGTCTCACGCCATTATATGCCTCGTTTCCTTTTGAATAAGCAAACTCAACGTTCAGTGCAAACCCCTTGTAAGTAAACTGAGAGTGAATACCACCAAAGTATTTTGGCTCTGAACTGCCTAGTGCCACTCTATCTTTATCATCAATTCTTCCATCTTTATTTTGGTCAACAAAGATTACATCACCGGCGTTGTATCTTTGTCCCTTTTGATTTTTCAAATTAGCATCATCAGCCTCTTTTTGAGTAGAATATACCCCTGCTGTTTGAAATCCGTAATATTGATATGCAGGATCACCAACTCTTGTAATCAACTGAACGCCGTCATCAAATTTAGTTACAATTTTATCATATCCGCCTAATGAGTTTATTTTCCCTTTGTTGAAAGCAATGTTACCACCCAAAGACCATTCAAAATCTTTAGTTCTAACAGGAGTCAGACGTACTGAAAGTTCCAAGCCATTATTTGAAACCTCACCAATATTATCATAATAGTTAGATGTTCCAAAAACAGAAGACAAAGGAAGTGCCAAAATAACATCACTTGTTTTGCTGTTATAATATTCAACACTCATATCCAGTCTGTTATATAAGAATGTCATATCCAATCCCACATTAAATTGCGCTGTTCTTTCAGGCTTAAGTTTAGTATTAGAAATACCACCTCTTACAATACCCGAAATATCCTGATATGGTAAAGAAGTGTAATAATATTTTCCTAAATTAGATGAGAACAAACTATTTCCTGTTAAACCATACTCAGTTCTAAGATTCAATCTGTTCACAAGCGGAGAATCTGTAAGTGAAAGAATGTCTTTACCAAAGAAAGTTACACCTGCTGAAGGATAAACAAAAATATGATTACCATAAGTGCCAGCAGATGAAGAACCATCAAGAGACATATTTACAGATGCCGACAACAAATCCTTATAGTTATAATCTGCATGTGCATATGTATTTAGCCAGTTCCATTTTTCCAAATAACCTGCAAAATATCTACCTAATGACTGAGTGCTGCTAAGTGATTGATAAAAGTCATTAGCAGTATTTCTACCAGTACCCGTATCATATTCCATTTTAGAGGTTATCACCTGCACACCTGCATTGGCATTAAATCTGTGATAATCGTTAATCACTTTATTATAACGTGCATTAAAGTTATAATAGAAGTTTCTTGTTTCAGCAATTCCCTCTTTCACTGTATTATACATATCTCCAAATTGATCAGAGAAAGGAACAATAGTCAAATCAGTTAGCCCCGGAACAAAAATATGTTCACTATCATAGTTATAATACAAGCCAATTATACCTGTTAGAGTAAGATCAGGAATAACCTTATAATCGAATCCCACTTTTACGTTAACATCATACTGGCGATTTCTCAAATCCAGTGTATTTACAATTGCAAGCGGATTACTTGTTGCAAAATCCATATTCTTAGAGATACCATAATAGTAAGGAGCATATGTTGACAACAATTTGTTATCACTCTCCTTTTTATATGGACTAAGAAGTGGAGACTGACGATATGCTGCAAGCACAGGATTTGTTCTGTTCGTCATACCCTGATCTTGAAGAGTACCATTCAAATATGATAATCCAAAGGTTGCAAACAATTCAAACGACTTACTGATCATTGCGTTTGTATTAAGCAATGTATGATATCTTGAAGAACGAGTATTATTAAGATTACCATCCTGCTGAGAATAACCAAGCGACAAGTCATATTTGGCAATAGCATCACCACCCTCTACTCTAAATAAATTATCTGTTGTAAAACCATTTTGATAAATTAAATCCTGCCAATCAGTTTTATTATTATACAAATAATCATATTTACCGGTTGTATTACTTAAGAAAGGGAAGTTAGAAAACAACGATTCCATATCTGAATAGTACGACATACCAATATCAGACAAATAAGAGTTATAATCCTTACCCGAAAGAAGTGGAATTCGTTTGTTGTTCCAGCTCACTCCATACTGACCGAAGTAGCTAATTTTAGTATCTAGATTATCAGAAGAAGCACCCTCTGTTTCAATCATAATCACACCATTTGCTCCTAACGACCCATACAATGAAGCAGAGGCACCTTTCAATACAGTGATATTTTTTATATCATTGATATTATATGATTGGAAAATATTTCTTGTATATCCATTTATAATTTGCGACTCTCTTGAATCAGGAAGATAAGGAATACCATTAACCACAATCAGTGGGGCATTGTCACTCACAAAAGATTTGATACCACGCAAATTCAAGTAACTGCCTTCACCAGGCATACCACTGCTGTGAGTAACGTTTAGTCCTGCCACCTGGCCCGACAAAACACGATCAATTGACGAACGCCCCAACACAAAGTTGCTCTTATTTATATTCTCTAAAGATGTAAACTGAGGGTTCTTCTCTTCCGCTTGAAACGGAAGAGTAGCAACCTCATTATACTTATATGAATCTTCAGGAATCATCATTATATTAAATGACAACTTCCCACTCATAAATTTCACAACAGGATGATAGCCTGATGCCCACACAGAAATCCTTTTCTCTTCACCGGTCAGTTCCGCCTCAAAGCTACCATCATCATTTACCACAATATCACTATGCCCTTCAATAGATACCACAGCTCCGGCTACGGGTCTGTTGTCTGTTGAAAGAATTTTTCCCCTTACTACCTGTTTAACTTGCGCATTTATGTTAAGCGTGAAATTTGCAAGTACAAACAAAAGTATTATCAATATCTTATTAATATTTTTCATATTATCAATTTATCAAATGATTATTAGTAACAATTTTTCGTTGGCTTCAAGCACCAGTGGTGAAACATAGTATTAGTTCTAGTACCTAAATTGACTCCGCGAAACGTTATAGAAATCTCAACTGCTTCATCTCCATCAATTGTGACTATACCAGCACGACCACCATCTCGATCATAATTACCTTTTCTACGATTTGTAGCTTTATTCACATCGTATCCTTCGGGATATCCTTGTCCACCACGGTCGTAGTGAAAAGTAGTGGATGTCAGCTCAGAAGTTGTTATTTTCCTTACAAATTTACCATTAAAAGAAATCTCTACGTCATGTCCAAGGTTCTGCTTAAATCCTAAACACAAGTCATACTCGCCGGGAGGCACCTTATACGCACGAGCTGTATAAGAACCATCAGTGTTCTTCTTAAAGATATATGGAGTGAAATCTAATTTAAATTCACCAAGATCTCTATCTTCGAAATTGTAATATATAACTCTATTCTCAATTTCCGGAAATCCTCCTGCCGGCCATCCTGACCATGCCGCCACATCTGTTTTAACCTCTCTAAACGATAAGTTCTCTGTTACATAATATTTATCTTTATCCTCTTCAGATAAAAACTCATACCATTTAAAAAAATCTTTTATTCTATATATAAGAACGTTGGTCGGAATCTTCAATTTCTTCACATAATAAGCCATACCGTTACTCATGCTAACAGGATGATCAAGATCCACATTCTGAACAGTTGTTCTCCACTGACTACCAAAGATAGATGTCAAGTCTTCATTTGTTTGAAAGTCTTCTTTGAAAAACTGCTTATCGAAAAACATTGACTGAAAAGCCCAATTTGAAAGTATTGAGTCTGCTCTTTCAATTCCCCATATATTCAGATTGCTTTTAGCTTCAGAAATAGCATCATTAATTACATCATTTGATGGGATAAGCATAGTTGCCGAAAGAAGTTCCGACATCAAATCAAAGTTTTTTGCGTTGAAATATGGGTTTGTAACCACAAACACAGAGTCATAAACAGTACTACCTGTGTTGTCAACTCCAATTGGCAAGCTGGCTTCTTTATCAAAAATTCGCTGATTCTTTGAAAGAATCTGATCACGGAAGATTGAATAGTCATCGCCAAGCTCCTCAATTATTTCATACATTGATTTTGGAGTGTTAAGAAAACTCTTCAGTTTATATATATAACCATCATTCACCTTAATAATCTCATCCACCATAGATTCATTAAAAAGAATAGCCTGTGAATTGTCATTGGCATCATTCAGATAAATACTTGCATATTTTCCGTTCCACATCAATATTCTTTGCCCATTGGTTAAGTTTGCCGGAGAAAGAGCAATATCCGAAATATGAGATTTTGCAATAAACTCCATACTAACACCCTGTGGAAGAGCCTCAGTATCATAATTTTCATTACCTACAACCAACACTGTGAAGAGTTGTTCTTCATCATTCATTGCATCTATAACTCCCGTTTCCTTCATCATAGAATAGAAAGAGCTAAGATCCTTGTTTGTGCTTATATAATCTTTCGCACTGGTGTTTACAAACGAGATATTTTGATTGTCAACCTCACTCTCCTCAAGTCCATAGTGTGCGTCCCAATCATCATTACATGAGATGATGATCAAAGAAAACAAAGCTAATGTAATATAGTATTTAAATGTTTTCATAATAATTAATCTTCTAAAATTGGTTCAAACAACAAATAGTCTAAAAGAATTCTGAAACTTGAATTAGTTCCGGCAGCAGGGTCAGTTACTACAATCTTGAAATCGTGAGCACCTGTTTTTTCAAACTCCAATTCATTGTAAACAACATAAGTGTATACATTTAAAGTATTTGCAGAAATCGATGGATATGGAGCAAAATCTGCAATCTTCTCACCATCAAAAGAGAATCTCATCGCACCACCATTACTACCACTAGTTGCAGTTCTCATAAAGTTCATTGAAGATGCATAGCAAAATCCAAGTGTAACCTTATACTTTCCTGCAATAATAACCGGCGTCTTCATCTGAACGTTCCCCATATATCCAAGGTTAAGTATCAACTGGTCTTGATTATAACAGTTCTTCCAATTACTATTTTCTTTTGCTGTAAAGTAATCAACATAATTAAAACTTGTTGTTGGAGTAGCTGGTTTATTTATTACTTCATATGTGTAAGTTGACAAACCTGAAACATCTGTTCTATATTCAGTTGTTGCATGTGCTTTTTGATAAGTCTGTCCCGCTGTACCATAATTCTTTATATAAGAAGCTACCTCAGGATAATCACAAAAATCAAAATAAACAGTAGTAGGTATTATAGACTCCCATTTTGGCAAATAAGCATTAACCTGATGTACAAGACCATTACGAGCCTGAACATCCGATTTGCTTTCTATAAAGTTAGCTTTAAACTCATCACTATTATAGTTCAAATAATACTTGCCATCAGCTTGTAATGAAACCTCTAACACTACATCAGCAGAAGTACTCCACAATTTCTTTCTTTCACTACCTTTGAAATCAAAAAAGTTGAACAAAGAAACATTTCCTTCCAAAATATGATATGCCACATACAGATTAAGCTCATTTTCCGGATTTTCATAATCACTTTCGGCATCAATCTTGGCAATCAAATCATTAATAGATAAAATACCATCATTCTTATATGAAGCATCAGATACAGCAAGAAGAGTAAACTCTCTTTTTTGTTCAATAGTACTACCATTTGGTTGTCTAATCTCCTCATAAATTATACTTAGAGTTTCATCCCATTTAGTACGTTTTATTGCCTCATTAAATATTGTATACTCATCAGAGTCATTGATTCTGTCATACACAGTTTCAACTAGTGGGCTAAGCACACCTGCCAAACGATACACATATCCGTTAGAAACTTCAACTGCCAATTCAGTTACTCTAGCCTCATTATTAATATATATAGAGTTAAAACCTCCCTCATCCGAAGTTTCATCAAAAGTAACTATCAGATTATCGTCAGAAAGAGTTCGTGCCTCCAATATACCACCAAGAATAAACTTATCCAACCCAATTGAATCAGCTATTATATGGTATCTTGCAAGACCTTTGGCATAATCAAGTCCCAGCTCTTCTATAGACGCTACACCCTTTTTTGTATAAAATTCTTTTACCGCCTGATTATCGGGCACAAATACTGTGAAAGACTCAGTAGCCTGGTTTACCGCATTAAAAAGGTCAGCATATTTTAAAACCTTAATCCATTCAGAGAAATCATCAGATCTTGTCTCAAGATAAGAAGATACAGGATTCACATCATACACCTGGTATGTCGTATTCTCATATGGGTCACTACAAGAGTAAGCCATAATAATGAACAGAGAAAATATTATATTAATCTTTTTCATGTTTAATAATTTATTTAGTTACAGCATAATATGGATTTTGCTCAAGTAACTCGTTTGCTTCAATTTCAGACTGAGCAATCGGCAAATACCAAGCATTACTATTTCTTAGAACCGAACGAATCCAGCTGCTGTTAGCAGTTGAATTATTTTCAATAATCAGCTCTATGAACTCCTCCTTATACTTAAAGTTCTTTGACTTTCCAAATCTCAATAAGTCATACCAACGCTTTCCTTCAGCAGCAAGTTCTATATCACGCTCATGAAGTAAAAAGCCCATCATCTCAACTTCATTAGTGTCAGCCAGATTCACCTCAAGATCATCCAGATTGGCACGTCTTCTTATCTGATTAATAATTTCAAGAGCTTCAGCCCAATGAGACTCACCTTTCCAAATAAGAGCCTCAGCTTTCATAAGCATCACATCCGCCATTCTGTAAATAATAAAGTTTGCATCTTCTCTTACTCTGGTTGCAGTGATGTCATTAAGCTCTGTTCCCCAATACTTCCAAACATTATAAACCTTAAAATCCGAATCATCTTCAGATGAAGTAACATAAGCACCCCATTGACTTCTCACCGGTACTCTGTTAGTTTCAAATAAAAAGTTATCCTCTGCTTCAAATCTTTTACCCATCGCTTCAGAATATTGAAACTGGCTGTTTGTTGCAATTTTTAAATAATTGCTTGGACTGTTTGCAGTTTGATTAAAACCGGCATAGTCCCAGTTCAATTCAAAAATAGACTCATTACTGTTGCCCGGATTGAAAATTGTAAACCAATCCTCCGGAATTGTCAAGAATGCAGGCCTTCTGCTAGCAGTAGCATTAATCAGATAATCCGAATATTCAACTGCCAGGTCATAGTCTTCCGACCATAAAGCTACATCAGCCATCAGTGCATACAATGCCCATTTAGTTACTCTACCTTTAGTAGCATCTTTCCATGTATCACTATCATAGAACTCTTTAGCTGCATTTGTGCCTAAAGCAGTTCTGATATCATCTTTTATTTGAGCAATTATAACCTCTTCACTCGATTTTGGCAAAGCAAAAGGAGCAGAGTCGTCGATATATGGCTCAAGCGCCAAAGGTGCCTCTTTAAAGTTTCTTACAAGATAGAAATTCATTAAAGATCTCATAAAGTATGCCTCTGTTTGATGAGACATCATAGCCTCTTTTGTATATGTATTATCAATTTCATATACATCGGGCGCATATTCTATTACCGAGTTTGCAATATTTATAATATTGTAAATAACATCCCACTTAGAAAGTGAAGTAGAGGGCGTTAACTGAAAGTCCTGTAATTTTCCCTCTTCTGTTCCACTATAAGCATAAATTGATGCACCTCTTAGCTCACCCCAAACAATTAGCGAGCGAGTTGTGGTACGCATATAATAATATCCTGATGCCAGCATAGCCTCCACATCCTCTTTATTCTTCCAATAGTTGGCCGTTACCTGCTCGTTCTTTGGAAGAATATCAAGCCAGTCTGAACAACCACTTAGTGATACTGATATTATTAGTATTAATATATATTTGATCCTTTTCATTGTTTATTATTTTAAAAGTTAAGATTAACACCGCAAGAGAATCTGATTGATGTAGGAGTATTTGCATTATCCTGCGCCAAGCTGCTTGCCTTGCTCGGTATTGACACTTCCGGGTCTTGTCCTGTATATTTTGTCCAAGTAAATAGGTCATATCCGGTGATAAACACATTCATATTATTGAATCCCCATTTTTGAGATACTTTGCGAGGCACAGCATATGTCAATGATAAAGTTTTTAATCTCACATATGATGCATCTTCCACAAATCTGTCAGAACCTAAGAAGTTATATCCCTCATTATACAATGCACGCGGAATATCAGTATCATCACCCTCATTTCTCCAGCGTCTTAATACTGCTGTACTTTGGTTGTTCTTATTATACATCGACTCGTTATTTAAACGTGTGGCGTTGATAATTTTCTGACCAAATCTTCCGTGGAAGAAAGAGTTAAGTGTAAACTGCTTGTATTTTATTGACAACCCGGCACCACCTGTCAAAACGGGCATGTAGTTACCTAAGTAAACAATATCATATTCATTGATAACACCATCATGATTGATGTCTTCATATATAGCGTCACCAGGATAAACCGTAGCATTACCGTTTTTCATTACAATGGGTTTACCCTCAACATTGTTCATTATGTTGCCCTCTTTATCTCTTGCATATGTAGCGTCATCATTTTGGTAAACTCCCAAGTAACGATATCCATAGAATGAACCAAGTGGGCGACCTTCTTCAACTCTCACCGCATAGTTCTTATTATTGAATGAATAATTCTCCTGCGTTAAGTTTTCGGGCAATTTAGTAATCTCATTAATATTGCGGCTAAAGTTTACATAAGTGCTAACTCTCCAATCCTTATCTTGAAATGCAACAACATCGGTTCTAAATTCCCAACCTTTATTTGTAAGCTCACCCGAATTATAGAAGTTTACTTTAGCATAACCGGTTGATGATGGAATAGTAACATCTTTTTGAAGCAAGTCTGAAACATATTTTTGATAATAATCGAAAGTAAATCTCAATTTATTATTTAAGAAACCAAGGTCAAGACCAACGTTATATTCAGTAGAAGTCTCCCACTTCAAATTATCCAACTGCATACGAACAGGACGAATTGCCGACATATCCATATACTCACCCAGAGAAGTAAATGCCCCCATATATAGTGACGAACCACTTGGTGCTCTACCACTCTGACCAACACTCATTCTTATTTTAGATTCATCAACCCATTCATAATCATCCATAAAAGGCTCATTTTGCATATTCCATGACAAACCTAAAGTTGGGAAATATCCAAATCTGCTGGATCTACCCATTGCTGAGTTACCTTCCATTGTCATAGATGCCTGAGCTACATAACGATCAAGCAAAGTATAGTTTAATAATGCAACGCTTGAAACACTTCTAACTTCCGATTCACCTGAACCAATACTCTCTACAGTACTTCCAATAATTGGATCTGAAAGACCGGGAGATGGATTACCTGAAGTTGTGCTTGTGTAAGAAGAACGCTCTGTTTGAGAAGTTCTCACTACCGCAGTTGCAATGATGTTATGTTTTTCTGCCCAATTCTTTACATACATAAGTTTGTTTTCTGTTTGCAAGTCCATTTGGTCAGAATATCCGTCAGTACTTTGGTTTGCATATTTGCTGGTCCACACAACACCTGTGGCAACCTGTGGCAAGAAAAGCCTATTCTTAAGAGTACGCATATTTATAGAAGCCCATGCTTTGTATGAAAATCCGGGCAGAATATTATAATCGGCTCTAAAAGTCAGTTTTGCTTCCTTTTGTAGAGAGTTATTTATACTCTCATGTGCCATTGCAACGGGGTTATAATTAGATGACTTTCTTTTACTATCAGCAGTAAAATTCCCCTCAAAGTCTTCCGTCTGATAAGAGAAGTATTGAGATGTTCTCTCACCAGTTTCCTTATCAATCCAATATGGAGACTTGTTAGGCATTTTAGAGAAAGCTTCAGATCGAAGATTACTAGTCCAATCAGAATCTTTATCCGTTTGCGAGTAAGCAAAGTTAGCACCGAATTTAAGTTTGTTAGAGAACTGATAACTAATATCAAGTGAAGTATTCATTCTCTCTAAACTTGTAGAAATAGTAGTACCATCATCTTTTAGATATCCCAACGACATAAAATAGTTAGCCTTATCACCACCACCCGACATTGAGAAGTTGTTATCCCAAGTCATAGCTGTTTGTCTCACTTCATCAAGCCAATCTGTATCCTGATTAAACTCATTAAAATATGTCCAGTTTCTGTCATGACCAATCTCGGGAGTATCATACAAAAGCTTAAGATACTTATTACTTGTAGTTCCCATTCCAATATAGTTGGCACTATTCCAAATAGCCTCTTGCATCATAGCAGTATATTCCGATCCATTTAACATAGGAATACTTGAAGGCTCAATTTTTGAAGTAAGCTTAGAAGAGAAAGAGAAACTTGTTTTTCCTCTCTGACCTTTTTTAGTTGTAATCATAAGCACACCATTAGCACCCTTAGTTCCCCAGATAGCTGTAGCAGCAGCATCCTTCAATACCTCAACAGACTCAATATTTGTTGGAGCAATATTCAAAAGAGCACCCAAGTCATCATTATTTGCTGTTGAGAAGTCAAAGTCTTCACTAATATCTGTAGAATATGGAACCCCATCAATCACAATTAAAGGATCGGATGAAGCATTAAGCGTGTTAGTACCACGAATTCTTATGGCACTTCTTGCACCCGGGTCACCACCACCCATAACAATATCCACACCACCAAGTCGTCCTTGTAACGCCTCTTCCACAGAAGCCACAGGCGAAGAGTTTAGGATATCATCCATAAGTATTTTCTGAGTTGCAGAAACCATCTCTTTTTGAGTGATACCCATATCATTTCGTTCAATGGCTTTTGCACTTACCACAACTTCGTCAAGAGTTTCGGACGTTGCCGCCATCACTATATTAACTGTCTTCTGTCCGGTATACTTAACTCTTTGGGTCTCCATACCGATAAATGAATAAACAATTGTAATATTATTTTCATTAGAAGGAATCCTCAATCTGTAGTTACCGTCGAGGTCGGTTACTACACCACCCAACGATCTGTTTTGAGCATTCACAATACTAATATTCACTCCAATCATTGGCTCAGTTTGATTATTGAAACGTTCCGTTACCCGTCCGGTTACAATTTGCTGTTGAGCCAATGCTATATTTGTGCTAAATACAAGCAGTATTAAAAATATAAATTTTATTTTTCTCATAATAAATAATTCTATGGTATCAAAGAATAGAGTCTAACAAATGAAAGCATCCATCACTATAAGCAAATGGGAAATAATCATATTTTGAAGTCACACTTACTGCAGGTCTGCCATCCAATTGAATTTTAAGATCAGTTCCTGTGTCACTGTAAACCACCTTATCACCGCTTGCAGCAAGATATGTAGTACTTCTAAAATTAGAACCTATATAAGGATAAGTAGTAATCACATTATCTATAGATCTGATAAAATGCGAATTCATATACTTTCTTAGTGCATTAAGATCAACCGTTCCACCTGTTAGTGTTCCGTTTGACATCCTTGCTCCTGTTAATCCCGGAATTAAGTCATTATTCAAAGCTTCGGCAATAGCCTCATTTGATGGAATGAATGCAACAAATCTACCCTCTTGCAATCCATTAATAGTAGTTCCTGAAATCAAGTTTGCTTTTCTCAATAACTGAACAAAGTAATTGAATGGATATCTTTGGTCGTTATTAATAGCCAATGCATAATTTAAACCATCAGATTTATCCACTTCAAACAACTCTTCAGACTCTTCATAAGTATATACTCGCCCGTTAGACCAGTTAGCACCATTGTTTGTCACTTCTGTTAAAGTTGTAAATGGTGTTCCGGTATAACCCGGCTCTATAATCTTGTTGTATAATGCATTTGTTGTAATCTTGCCATCCTTCACAAAGAAAAAGTTAAACACTTCCTGTGTAGGATAAACTTTTGTTCCTGATGCCAACAAATCACCCGAACCATTTATTGTATGCATATTTACCAAATGTTGCTTTTCTGAAGTAGACAGATTTGCCCATCCATCTTCAGACTCAATCTGCAATACATTTCCTGTAGTATATGTGTTTAGATAAATACCACCATTATTAAGCTGCGCTTGCAAAGGCATTATAACTGTAAGCGGAATATCAGGTGAAACATATGAGTTTAACAACGATGATCCGTCAAGTGCATACAAGAAAGGAGCTTTATTTCTATCTCTAAACGCCGGACCTGCTACAGAGTTAAACAATGGAGGAGTAGTAATATTGTCCAATCCATACAAACTGCCATTAATACATATAGATTTGTCTTTTACAGTAGCAGGATCGAAATCAAAATATACACCATATGAGTTTTTAATCTTTTTATTTGTAATCTCCTCTGGGAAAACAATAGATCCACCATATACATATTGATTCAATAAATGCTTTATCACCAATGGGTCAACTTGTCCTAGAGTTAAGTACCCTCCGACTCTCCAATATCTGTCAAAGAAGTTATCAAGTGCATTATTTGAAAGTGCAAATATACTATATGACACAGAGGCTAAATCTCTCACGTTTTGAAATGATGACACCGGCCACTCCATAGCAATTGGAGGAAGCGTGCCATGTTTGTGAAGATAAAGTGAATCCACACCAATAGCTTTTCCATAATCATCTGACAAAGTCTTATCATATTCATATGATGTGTAACCATCATACAAGTCTAAGAACTTGCTATAATCTACATTATTTTTTAAAGTAGTATAAATAGTTTCAAGTGGTTCCAATACCTGATCAACAGCATAAATATATCCATTGTCTGCAATAATCTGATACTCATCTATAGATGCATTAGATGCATTAAAACCGGCTTCGCCTGTCCATTTTGAATTTGGATAAAAATACTCATAGTTAGTTTTAGCATCTATTTCCTTAGTTTGAAAAAACTTATAGGAAAACACAGGCAAAAAGCGCTCAAGATGATAAATATTAATATTAGTTTTTGATGCTTTATCATATACAGTAGTAAGTGGGTTAGCACTTCTTGATCTGAATTTATAATAAAGACCGGCATTTTTTTCTTTGTCCTTATCTGTTGCAAGGTCACCTTCAGGTCTGAAGTTTATCATTCTCTCTTTATTATATGAGTAATAAAGCAAATGAAAGCCAATCAGCTTCTTCAGGTCACTCTCTTCCATATCTTTTATAGAGCTATAACCTTTTTTTGACAGATATGCCTTAAAAGCATCATCATCAGGAGCCATCACAGTTAGAATGCTTTTACCACCCATCAAAGGTTTGTAACCTGCACTCTCCACTCCTTCTAGAAATATTGAGTAATTGCCTCTATCTTCTAAAACCTCCCAAGCACTGCCCTTAAGCCAATCAGGAACCTCATAATGATCTAGCATATTACTGTTCTCACACGACAGAAATGCAAACATAATCATGAACCCTAAAATTAAGGATGTTGATATTTTGTTTTTCATATTTAAATTATTAATTTATATTATTTGTTATATTGCTCTGGAAACTCAAGAGAAAACACATAATTCTCTAAATTGGTATATCCATTATTAGCAACTTTCATAGCATCATTAGGATCATTTTTGTCTAATCCCCATTTATCTTCAAACTCATCAGGAATACCATCATTGTCAGAATCCAAAAGTACAGTTCCGCTATTAAACACACCAGGGCCGCCAATAGGGAATTGCTCTTTATTTGTTTCATTTCTGATGATAGTACCTTTTGTTCCCAACGATGTTAGTTCGTCAATGAGGTATGTATCAACCTGATCTCTTGCAGGCAAGCTTGCACCAACAGACGCTACAACAATATGATAAGCTTCCTCAGCAGATACCTGGCTTGAAATAATAGGATGTCTGCTTGAACGATTATCAAGGAACACGGGACTGCCACTGCAATCCAAATCCCAATCCATTGGTCTTCCATTTAGTGCGCCATCCTTATTATTGTCGTAATAATTGCCTTTCCAGTATGTTCTAAAGTTTTCATTACCACCTGTAATTGGTTTTGCAGGATTAACAACCTGTTTAACAGTAATAATATTACCACTTCCATCATCCTGACCGATATAGTTGTTTCCGGGTCCTACAATAAAGTAGTTGTCTTCGATTGTAGTTTCAGACAAACCTTCAGACTCACCACCCATATCGTATGCAGTTCCATTACCCCAATTGTAAAGCACATTGTTTACAAACTGGTTAAGTCCTTTGACCTTAGGATTTCTGGTCTTGTTATCAATATAGAGGTTTCTAAACAATGTAACTCCGTCGTCCGAACCGGTTTGCATCAAGCCTCCCGCCGAGTGATTTTGCAATCCTTGACCGATTATTGAGTTTTGGATTGTAATATCCTGAGGAGCAGTTCCTTTGCCGTCACTATTAATAGAGAAGTTCTCATCCCTACCCCAAGTAAACGAACAGTGGTCAAAAATCATGTTAGAACCATTAGCAACACCCATTGCGTCAGCTTGACTGGAATATCCTGATCCCATTCTCACTCTCAGGTATCTTACTATAAGGTTAGTAGCACCTGAAGCCGACAAACGTCCTCCATAAATAACCACACCATCACCTGGCGCTGTATGCCCCAAAATAGTTTGATTACTCTTAAATACAATTGGCGAAGAGTTTGTTATTTTAATAACTCCGGACACATTAAATATAATGGTTCTGTTTGGCTGACTCACAGCGTCTCTAAACGAACCATAACCTGCATCATTAAGGTTAGTAACAACATAAATGTCACCTTTACGACCACCGGTCGCATTCTTTCCATATCCTTCTGCTCCGGGGAAGGCCACAGTACCTCCTACAAAGTTCGGAAAATTGTTCTCACCTCCATCGGGAACATTGCCACCATGATTGACATTGTCTCCGTTACCATTAGCCTCAATATCGGGAATATTGGGCACCAAATCGTCTGCTCCATTCTTGTCAACACAAGAGGAGGAGCTAAACATCACAAAACTAAGTGTAACACACAAGAGTATTCTTTTGTACATATTCAATATAAATAGATTAAGGGTGTATAAATTTATTTAATAATCTTCAGTATCGATTTCTTTTTTCTCTAAAATCATGGACTAGTATACGTACACAATGGTATATGTAATAAGTACGCATAATAAATCGTTACAAAAGTAATTGATAGAAACTAAGGACTATTAATATATTTGATATAGAAACTACACTAAATGACTTTTAACTATAATATTTTTGGGTTTATTCAATTATTTAAACAGTCTATTTTGCCATTCATTCATAAAAAACATATTACCTTTACTCCTATAAATGATTTTTAAACCAATATAATAATAAATCAAAATGAGACTGAACGATCTTGCCATAGACTTTAAATACCTTCTAGTAAACGAAAGAGACAAGAAATTTGGCATCACCGTAAACACTGTGGGCTTTCAACCAATTGCCCCCAATACCTCATATCCATCTACCGATCATCCCACATACTATTACTTCAATCCCGAAAACGGAAGAGTTTTGTCTGAATATCAAATTGTGTATATAAGTAAAGGAGAGGGAACGTTTTCATCTACATCAAATAAAAAAACAAAAGTTTCAAAAGGGCAGGCTATATTTCTTTTCCCGGGCGAGTGGCATTCGTATTGCCCCAAAAAAGAAACAGGATGGAACGAATATTATATAGGATTTGAAGGACACATTATTGATAGCCTTATTGAAAACAATTTTATCTCGAAGGAAAATAAAATATTAGATATTGGTATTAATGATGATTTGATTAATCTCTTCTCAACTGCAATAAAAATAGCCAACGATGAAAAGAAATTTGCTCAGCAATTTCTGGGCGGCATAGTATTCCATATATTAGGCAGCATGTTTTCTCTTGCGGCAAACAAAAACCATGAGGACGAAGAAACATTACAAATCATTGAAAGAGCAAAAGTGATAATGAACGAAAATGTGCATAAGGATATAGACATTAAAGATATTGCCACAAAACTAGGCACAAGCTATTCGTGGTTTAGAAAACTATTTAAAGAATATACAGGCTACGCCCCCACCCAATACTTTAATGAGCTTCGTCTGCGAAAATCAAAAGAGCTGCTTTTGGAGTCGAACCTTGCAATAAAAGAAATTGCCTACAAACTTAACTTCAGCTCCATCGAGTATTTCCTCTCATTCTTTAAGAAGAGAGTAAATATCACACCCAGCGAGTATAGAAGATTAAACTCTTCTGTGGGAAACGAATAAATATCAGCATCAGCCCGGAGCCACATCATCTTTTGCAGATTGTTTCACTTCTTGAGATTTGAGTTGCACATCATCTTGTGCATTTGTCTCACTCTGAGACTTCATATTACTCTTGACTATTGTTTGAGCTACTTCTTGCGATTTTGTCGAAGCAGCTTCTTTTTTCACATCTTTTTCATCAGAATACACCTCATGCTGATCTGCATACTGCGCACCAGTTTGAACATCAGACTGCTTAGCTGATTCCTGAGCAGCAATGCTTTTCAATCTTTCGCGCTCTTTCCTGCCCTGACGCATACCCTTCTTTATGCGATAAATACGCTCGTGTCTTTTTAATGTGGATTGTAATGATTTTGCGGCTTCAAGATAAATAGGGTTATCGTCGCCCTTGGCTTGAATCAGAAACTCTAAAATAAAAAACAAGTTCTTTAGGTTTTTTATAGCATCTCTGCGCCACTCTAATGTGTCTTTTCTGTTTTCGGTAACCTCATTGCCTCTTTTTGAGTTTAGGTAGGGTATTTCATCAGTAAGACGCAATATTTTGTCAAAACGCTCTTCGAGAGAAAAATATCTCAACGCCTCGGCAACTTTTGGATTCTCATTAAGAGTTGAATCAAGCTTTCTGACTGCATGAGTATGAGAGCGCATCAATGGATGATAAAACTCTTTCTTAAACGGGCGCAACCAAAATTCAAGGGCTTTGGCATGTTTCATTGTTTCATCATCACTATGTGTTAATGATGCCTTCACCAACATTTGAATAGACCGAAGCGCAAGCTGTCTCTCTCTGACCATGCTTTTAATAACCTCGGTGCGCATATTTGCAGTAATTGGTCTCGAAATATTTGAAATGGATTCGTTAGAATCTTCAAACTGTTTCAATGCCAGTTGATAGCTCTCATCAGTGATATTGAACTTTGCGGCTCGCTCTATAACTAGTTGAACCGTGTTGGTGAAATCATTATTGGTGGAATTGTACAGAAATCCATAACTGAACATGCTCATATCTAACTTCTTTAATCTGTAAATATCAAACGATAAAGATACAATTTATTTAATAAAGATGGTATATAATATACATAATATTGCATCGGAAGTAAAAAAGATTGTATTTATGATTATGATATATGCGTTATTTCTGTTTTACTTATCGTATAATACATAATATATTATATTATTAGTCCAATAGATAATATATTATTTTGTGAATATCATTTTATATTCAAAAGTGATGAAATTAATTTTATTATCTCCGAGTATTTATTTATTAACTAGATTAAATGTAACATAATATATAGTATTTAAATTATTAATTAATTAAATAAATATATTTGAAGTCGTATTTCACAAATTATATTCTATATAAAATTAATAATATAATATGATAAGATAATTTATCACTACTAATTATAGATAATCTAAAGGATATAATAAATTATGTATTATATATTATATAAATGAGATACTAATAATCAAATATAAACAGCTAATAATTAATGCATATTATACCATTTAGGGATAAAAAGTATAATCAATTACTGTGTAATACATCTTTTATGAATCAAAGGCATTTTTAAATATAGTATCCGTAGTATAGTTGAGATATAGAAGACAATAAAATAGTGAGGGTAATATCTTTTTTAATTAAAAACATTAATAAGATATAGTATCCGGAGTCTTGTTGAGATATAAAGCATAATAAAATAGTGTGGGCGGTATCTTATTATTAAACCAGATATAATTAAATCTTATATTCCAAATCACATATAAAGACAAAGAGGGGCTTAATACTTCTGACAGAATCATTTATGGAATAATTGATTAAATATATTTATTGAGAAAGCACCAATAAGATATTTACAACCAGGCAAATGTATTGAGCGGTATAGATTGAGGTAGAGGAGTCGCATTAAATAGCGAAGATTATATTTTTTGGCACAAAAAAAGGCTGAAACCACAATGTGACTTCAGCCTATATATAATAATGTGTAAATCTTAATCGATAAAATCAAATCCTGTGTAAGGCACAAGCACTTTAGGAACCTTTATTCCTTCGGGAGTTTGATTATTCTCTAAAATAGCGGCTACAATTCGTGGTAAAGCCAAAGCACTACCGTTGAGCGTGTGACAAAGATTTATCTTACGATCTTCATCTCTGTAGCGACACTTAAGCCTGTTTGCCTGATAGTCCTCAAAGTTTGAAACCGAACTAACCTCCAACCAACGCTCTTGCGCGGCTGAGTATACTTCAAAGTCGAAAGTAAGTGCCGAAGTAAAGCCCATATCACCACCACACAAACGAAGGATACGCCATGGCAGCTCCAGCTTCTCAACCAGGGTTTGAACATAGCTCACCATCTGGTCTAATCTGTTGTATGAATTTTCTGGTTTTTCGATACACACAATCTCAACCTTGTCAAACTGATGCAATCTGTTAAGTCCGCGCACATCTTTGCCATACGAACCGGCTTCGCGACGGAAGCAAGCAGAATATGCGGTGTTTTTTACAGGCAAATCTTTCTCTTCAAGTATCACATCACGATAGATATTTGTGACGGGCACCTCGGCTGTTGGAATCAGGTATAAATCATCAAGACCTACGTGATACATCTGCCCCTCTTTGTCGGGCAATTGTCCGGTACCAAATCCGGAAGCGGCATTAACAACATACGGCGGTTGCACCTCAACGAATCCGGCATCACGTGCGCTATCTAAAAAGAAGTTGATAAGAGCGCGCTGCAATCTGCTTCCTCTTCCCTTATAAACGGGGAAACCTGCACCTGCAATTTTCACTCCAAGTTCAAAGTCAATCAGATCATATTTCTTAGCAAGCTCCCAGTGAGGCAATGCCCCCTCATGCAAGTCAGGACTTTGTCCTCCCGTTCTTTCAATAAGATTATCCTCTGCCGACTTTCCTTCCGGAACAGAGTCGTGTGGCAAGTTGGGAATAGTAACCAACAAGTCGTATATTTCAGTTTCGGCATCTTTAAGCTCTGCCTCAATCTCCTTGTTAGTATCTTTAAGATCAGCCACCTGCTGCTTGGTTGACTCAGCCTCATCTTTTTTTCCTTCTCTCATCATATTGCCGATAGACTTCGACAATGAATTTACTTCTGATAAGTTTCCGTCCAAAAGCGTTTGAGAGTTACGGCGCTTTTCGTCCAGCTCTATTATTCTATCTATGATGCTAACTGCATCGAAGTTTCTTCTTGACAATTTGCGAATTATCTCATCGCGATTATCGTTTATTTCCTTAAGTGTAAGCATAAAAAAAGTTTCAACTATTTTTGCATGAGTAAATTGCAAAATTACATGAAAGTTTGACCATTTCCAAACACTTATTAATTTAAACAAATAAGGTTGTATCAAAAGAAACAATAATAACGGAAAACCCCGGTTACAAAAAAGGTGTATTGAATTGTAACATTAAAGAGGGTGAAATCAAATTGCGATTTCACCCTCTAATAGAATTATAAATTCAGAAGTGATTTATTTTTTTGTCATCACCACATTCATCAATCGTCGGTAAGACGAACCAGTAGCAGTTGCGCTTGTTGGCGTTTCACCGGTAAACAGATAAAATCCAAATCCGGCCGCTCCTACCCACGTTCCATTCTCTTCCAGCTTATACGTAACAGAACCATCTTCTGCTATATCAAGCTTGCCCAACAGCTGAGAGTTTGTAGAGTATGAATATGTTCCCGCTGCTGATCTAAGACTTAAAAAAACAGTTCTTCCATCACTAGCTGTCATCAAGTATTGTCCTGCCGACATTATGATACTATTTGAAGTAGGATTGAAAGAAATATGTATTTCAGCTTTAGTGGTTCCGGTAATTATCAGCTCTTTAAGCCAGAAGGATGTATTCTTTTCCTTTTCTTCCAAAACAACTGTTGCTGTTTCCAGTCTATTACTCTGTGAAGGATTATTATACTCCATTTCCCATTCGCCAAGAAGTCCTGCATATGAAACCTGAATGATATCATATTTCACTGTTCTTCCTTCACTAGAAAATACTATAGTTCCTTTTCTAGGAATGCTGGGCGTGGCGGTAAGCTTGAGTTTTCCATCATCAAACTCGTAGCTAATCCAATCGGGTTTTGACTCAACAACTATTGGATAACTTGAAACAACTTCTGACTCAACGGACGAACCCTCGGACAAGAAAGCAATTGTGCTTTCTCTAAAGTCCTTTAGCCACATCACCGAAGCTGTTTGCACGGCTGTAACTTCAATCTTTTCTCCACCCGACTCGATTGTGATAGTTGCAGTTCTGCCAACAATTGAGGTATTTGCATCAGCTATAAGCGAGATAGTATTACCGGAAACGGTGCTTTTACACCAATCAGAATTGGATTTGGCACTTACAGTGCCCGGAGACTCAACCTTAATAAACCCGGCTCCGCCCTGAGTTTCAAAGATTACGTCAGATTCTAAAACTTTCAATTGAGGTTCCGGAAATTCAATACCTGAATCTCCTTCGCAAGAACTTATCAACAAAGCCAAGAAAACATAAAGTATATATCTAATTTTCATAATCAATTTGTTTTAGCGTTATTGTTTTGTAAATGAGATATTATAGAATTGGTATCCGGTTCCTGCTGTATAATTTCCCTGTGCAGTTGCCGATCCATGGGCTCCCAGTACAGAATCGAAAAGACGTACCAGGAATCCTGTTGCAACACGACTGCTCCACGCACCATTATCAACCATTGTAAATTGAATTACTCCTTCGTTATTCAATTTATCCAGATTCAATACACTCTTTAATCCATAGCCAACAGCCCAAGTATAATAACCTTCTGCACTATCCCAAGGACAAATAGCAACGGTGAATTGATTATATTTGCCAACATCCTGAGTTATCAGTCCAATTATTCCTGCTGTTTTGTCATAGCCCAGCTCAATATCAAAATCAGACAATCCTTTCATTGTAAAGCTCTTGCCTTTGATTTTTTGCTCAATGGTTACTGTAGGAGTTTTATTGCCATTATGCAGCACAGTATATGTACCAATAAAGTCCTCATAATAGAGATAAGTAGGACTAAGCAAGGGAGTTAGTTTAACATTGACACCATCGTCTGTGCATAAGTAATACTTATTGGCATCATCCCAATTAAAGTTTTGAGCCTCTTTTCCCTCTATCAATAACGGGTCGATGAACTTAATTCCGGTTGTTGTAAACAATGCATTTGAGGACACATCATCACCATTTTCCAAATCAAGGCTATATCTGTTATTAGAGTTCACTGAAGCTGTACCAACTTTATTGTCATTAAACATCACCTCAAAGCTTGAATAAATATTGCATTTGTCAATAGTTTCATTCACCTGCTCCAACAAACCTTCCCACGACTGATTATCAGGTATGCGATGCATCTCCATAATATTACCATACTTCTTTCCTCTCAGAACAAACATATCATCGCTACCCTCCATTATTGTGAATTCAAAGTCACCTTTATGGGTAGTGTAACTTCCGTGCTGTTCATGAAAATAATGCACAAATGGGTTATAGGTGCTAAATGATATTGTTACACTCATGTCCTGATCAAACCTATAAAGCGATGTAACCGATTCATAAGGATTGGTATAACCCGGTTTCACTTCCGACAGTGCCAAATCATCTATGGAAACAGTGACCTTATCACCTTCAAACTTCAAAAGGAAGTTGTAGGCTCCTTTATAGTTAGACTCAGCATCACCCGCCACATACTCAAGCAACCAACCATTAGGAGCTGCCTTAAGTAGCCTGTCATACTGCTTCTGAGCTTCATTTAATCTTTCAGCTACTGACTTTTCAAACACATCATGTTCCTCCTTTAGGCATGATGCTAAAAATAAAACTCCAAGAAGTATCAGTATATAATTTCTATATCTTTTCATATTACTATATTATTAATTTAAAATTAATTGCTATCTATCTAATTCATAAACCTCTTTCAAGTCAATAGAATAAATTTCCTGCATACGTCTATTTACGATACTCCTCATCTCATTAAGGTCAATACCCCAACTGTCTTTGTAGTAGTTATAAACAATTTCAAATTTGCTCTTAATCAGTTCACCACCTTCAGCCGGATTTCCGGATGCATCTGTGGATGCTTTCAAAAGCATATCTTCCCACCATTCGGGCGTATTGATAATATAAATACTATAGAGTTCCACAAAATCTTCTGTTGGCGAACTTGCGGCATATGTTGAGATACATCCTCCGCGCCATGCCTGAATCTCAGTCAGCGATGTCCATGTATCACCCACATACATCCCGGGTGTTATCTGTTCGAAAGCAGTATCGGTTGCCTTTTTCTGTTGAAAGATATGAGCATACTCATGGTGCATTGTTTTAACAAATCTCATATAGGTTGAAGGATTTCCAATCACAATGCTGTTGACATTGAAAAATGATATCCTTAAACCACCCTCGGCCTGCCCAAGAACAATTGAGTTGTTGCTTTTCCAACCCGGATTGCCTACATAATGCAACACCTTTGGCGCATACTCCCTGAAGAAGCTGGCATCTCTATGCTCCTCATAAGCCTCAATCCACAAATAACGAGCAGCCATAGTTAAGATTTTGGCTTTTTCAAAATCAGCAGGTATAAGGTCAAAATCAAAATCCGACATATTATCAACATAGTCATAAATGACCCTTATATTATATGGCTTCACATAATATTTATCCAGCCATATATCAAAGGAATTCTTTTCTTTAATGACAGTCTCATCAAAAATGCTGTTTTTTGTATCCAAATCATCACTACATGCAGATACAACAAGCATAAATATCGATAAAAACAAAAATATCTTTTTCATTTCTTTAGTTTTAAAAGATTAAACACTTATCTGGGATTTGGCGGACAATCTGCATTAATTATCTCTTGCGGTATCTGCATTGCTCTTCGCAAATCATTATAAGGAATAGAATCTGAAACTGATACCACCTTATGTCCTTTATCAACCAGTCTTCTATGAACTGTAATGCCATATCTCTTAACATCAAGCCAACGTTGCCCCTCTCCCATCAACAAGATTCTTCTCAGATGCAACACATAGTGCAAAAGCCATTCCTGATCGGTTCCATAATCAATCTTATACAATGGAGGGTGCAGTCTCTTCTTAGGAGTTGGTCTCATATCCAATTCATCTATACCTTGATTGTTTCTCACATAAGTTTCTTCATAATGATAGTATCGCATATTCTTATAAAAGTTTAAAATACTCTCATATGATGGATTACTATTTGTATAGTTTGTAATAAATGTTTTAAGGTCCTCATATGCTTTAGCATACTCCTTCTTAAGAATATATGCTTCTGCACGATACAATAAAACTTCATCAGTAGTAAAGTCAACTATACCTGTGTGTTGGAAACCTGTACGTGCAATAGGGTCAGTATATTCAAAGTAATAACCTATCTTTTTGTGAAAAAGCTTGTTAGTGCTTGCATTCCACCATACTCTGATATGAATATTATTCTGATTTCCCCAAGGGCCCGAAGACTGCAAAGTCTCATATTTAGCTACTAGCTGTGAGTGTGAGTATTTATTGGCAGTGCTATAGTTATTTGGTCCCGCAGTTGACCATCCTGAAGTTGGATAAGACACTAACAATGTTGCCGGATTATTTTTATCCAAATAAGCATTAGGTTGCTCTGTATTATTCATATCCATGGCTTTAGTTGCCGCCCAGTCTCTTAATACCTGTTTGGGATTTTCG
Source organism: uncultured Proteiniphilum sp. (assembly GCA_964535975.1). Taxonomy (GTDB): domain Bacteria; phylum Bacteroidota; class Bacteroidia; order Bacteroidales; family Dysgonomonadaceae; genus Petrimonas. The sequence continues at coordinate 30,604 of CAZHWC010000020.1, forward strand.
CCAAGCACCTTGTTGGCGGCCTCAATGGCTTTGTCAAACTTGCCATACGTCATATAAAACTTTACAGCAAATGCATTAGCAGACTTAGTATTGAAGTGAGATTTTGCCTGAACCTGAAGACTATTATCCAAATTTGGCAAACCTGCTTCTAAGTCTTGAGCAATTCTTGCATAAAACTCCTCAACTGTACCTCTTGTATAATCGGGTCTTACAATAATTTCAGGCTCAGTCATATATGGCAATCCCATATCCGAGCTGCTACTCTCACCATAAGGTAATGTAAACAATGTAGCCAATTCAAAATGATTCCAGGCCCTTGCTACTAATGCTTCTGCTTTTGCACCTATCAAAGAAGCCGGATTTCCTGCCATCTCAACGGCATCTATTACTTCATTGCATGATGCAATAGCCTTATATCTAAGCTCCCAAGAACGGAAATGAGTGTCATTTCCAGACCTAGCCGGCTGATCTTTCAGATTCCACAAATCCTCCTGATAATTATTGAAATTCAAGTTCCAGTCATGACTATCCCAATTATCACTCCAATACTCATATAACATTGCACTAGTTGAATTAGGATAAGCTGATGTCAGCATTTTTATTATTTTATCCTCAGTATTCAATTCTGCTCTATTATCGGGTAATACATCCAAAAAATCATTACATGACACCGAACCCAATAGAACAAAAAACACAACTATTACTATTTTAAATATATGTTTCATATTCATCATTTTTTTTGAAATAACTTAAAAACCCAATCTTAAAGACATTGTAAACTGTTTTGGCACAGGTGAAGCAACACCGCCCGATCTTACAAACTCGGGGTCTTGACCATTTAGCTTCTTATCTGCATACAATAAAAATAGATTAGTTGCTAAAAATCTCACTGAAGCACTCTTTACGTGGCTTCCTAACATACTCTTAGGCATTTCATATCCAAAAGAAATATCCTTAAGTCGTATAAAGTCTCCTTTAGCAATTCTTACACTCGAATAGTTATAGGTACTATAAGCATTAGTCATATTACTGTACTTATTATACTGACGTGAGCTTATGATTACAGGAATATCTGTATAATTCTCATCACCGGGCAATACCCAACGATTTTTAAACTCTCTTGGTGTAGCAGTGAGGTCTGTGTAACGTGCACTAAACACAGGGTCTAGCCTTATAACATTTCCAAAAGAATAAGTTATGAAAACACCCAAAGAGAAGTTTTTATATCTGAAGCTATTTTGAAATCCACCCGTAACAGTTGGGTCAACAGGTCCTTCATATTTCAAATATTTCAGTTTTTCGGGGTCACTCATTTGCAAGTTTATACCGGTTGTGGTTTCTTCTCCATTTTCATCTAAAAAGACTGGTAGTCCCACCTCATTCAATCTGACAAAAGGAACTGAAAATATGGCACGCTGTGGATATCCCTCAAATGGACGCACACCTCTAACCAGGTGGAATACGTTTGTTCCGGATGTCAATAGTTTCGTAATCTTTGATCTGGACATACCAAAAATAAAATCGGTACTCCAGCTAAAGTCTTTCATCTGAATATTCTTGGTATTCAAGGTGGCTTCAACACCCCAGGTGTGCATTTCGGCATCATTTGCGCGCTTTAATATTTCACCGCCCACACCCCAGGTATTCACATATCCAATCAAATCATAATTGTTTCTGTTATACCAGCTCAAATCCAGATTAATCCTGTTATTAATAAACCCGGCCTGCAAACTCACATTAAGTTCGTGCTTCTTTTCATATGTTAATTCTGTGTTCGCAAGATAATTTATTCTCAATCCTGTTTCCTGAAGATCGGCAAAAGGTTTAAAAGGTTTGTAAGCTCCAATCTCTTTTTCGCTACTTGACATTGATCCGGGAGGCAAATCACCGGTCATACTGTAGCTGGTCTTGATTTGCAAGTGAGATAAAGTAGGTTTTAGACTTTCAAAGAAAGGTTCTTCATATATATTCCAACCAACGCCCAGGTTCCATGTAGGCAGCCATCGGGCACTGCGTGAGCGTCCCAGTCTGTTTGAGCCTTCATATCTTAATGTGCCGGAAAATACATATCTGCCTAAATAACTATAAGTTCCCTGCCCCACATATGCTGCATTTCTGGTTCTTGAATTATTCATTCCATAATAGGAACTACCCTGCTCTATACCTTGCTTAAAAAACTCATATACATAAAAAGGAATCTCACCCATTTCATACTGCATTCCCCAACCGGTAAAAGCAGCCTCGTTTCTGTCGGCAGTATTAAGCTCCATACTTGCAAACAAGTTCATGATATGAATATCATTAAAAGTTTTTGCCCAATCTCCTGAAACACGCAAGTCGTATCCCGACATTTTATAGTCGTTTCTATACCATATACCTCCGTTAGGCAATATTGTTACCGGCAGGTCATATGGAAAATCAGGATTATTATATAATAGTGGATTTGCTTTTTGAATCACAGGATCTGACATCATTCTATACGATTTTGCCTGATTAGATTCATCCTGAATATGATGATCTCTGGTGGTTATATCATATTTAAATGCACCCAAAGCTCGCAAAGTGATTTCAGATATGGGGTTATAAGTCAGTTCTGTCTGAACTTTTAGAGACGTAACATCATACTCCATCCTGTTTTTATCCAACTCATCAACTATATTAAAAGGAGCATAGCTTGACTGATAATACTCATTTGGGTCTAATGCTCTTGATGTGTTTAATGCATAACTATATGGGTTGATATCAAAATCTCTTTTCACATATCCATAAACAGGGTTAACATCCTGTGATAATGTACCCGGAGCTTTTTGATTTCTGTATGATGTGTTTGCTCCCAGCTTAAACAATAAGTTGTTTAGAATCTTGTGAGTCGCGTTTACATTGGCAGTATATCGTTTCACATTGCTTTGTTTATACCATCCCGGGTCAAGCATGGCTCCCAATGAAGCATACACGGATGACTTTTCTGTACCTGACGAAATACTAATAGTATGATTTTGCATTACATTTGCTTGAAACAATTCATCAAACCAGTCAGTATTTCTCATTTCGGCCTGCCTCAAATAATTATAAGCAGCCTCGTCTGAGTGCTCGAGAAGATAAGTGCCGGTTCTTGGATCATATGTATTCATCAACTGATACATTTTTCCATATACACCACTATTGGCATTTCTGAACGACGGAGCAAACTTAAGCCAGCCTTTAGACTCCATTTCTTTGTAAACTCCCATCTGTTGTTGTGAGTTCATGATATTAAAATCATGATATGAAGGTTTTAATCTGCTGGTAAGTTCACCTGTATAGTTAAAAGACTGCTGCCCCATTCGGCCTTTCTTTGTAGTTATAACTACAACACCCCCCATGGCGCGAGCACCATAAACAGATGTTGCCGAACCATCTTTCAGAATCTGAATCTCTGCAATATCTTCCGAGTTAAGGCCTGATATAGCAGAACTTATAAGAGTATTGGCATTACCTGAAGCTAAATCATCTGCGCTAACATTTACTGCATCTTCCATAATGATTCCATCAACAACCCACAATGGTTTTGAATCTCCATATATAGAAGTTGCACCACGCACACGAATTTTTGGAGCAGCGCCAAACGTTCCAGACACGTTTTGAACTGATACTCCTGCAGAGCGACCCTCTAGTGCTCTTGTTACCTCAGCCATACCGTCCCTCTTTATATCCTCGCTCTTTAGCCTGTCAGTAGCACCGGTAAACAAACGTTTATCCAGCTGCTGCATCCCGGTAACAACTACCTCTTCCAAAGTGTGAGCATCTTCTAACAGCACAATTTCGAATCTCTCTTTTCCTCTAACGGATACCTCTTGTTGCAAATATCCGATATATGAAATCTGAAGAACCGCATCGTTTCCCACTCTTATTGAAAACTCACCATTAACATTTGTGACTGTACCGTTGGTAGTACCCTTTTCTATAATATTAGCACCAATTATAGCCTCTCCATCTACATCAACAACAATCCCTGTCACTGACTTAGACTGATTGATTTTATCATTACCCGTAGCATGAATCAAATAAGAGTTTATTGAAAAGAAAAGAAAGGCTACAAATAAGATTTTAGTTAGGTTATGCTTGAATAAAATACAAATAACTTTATTCCAAAAATAATGTTTATCCATATCCAAGTATTATTTATAATTTAAAAAAACAGAAAAAAAATGAATTCTGATAACACTAATAATTACTAATTAAAGTGTTAACTTTCTCTACTGGATTAGCGATCTTTTTCCATAGGCAGTAAAAAAATTGAAGGTGGTTTATTTAGATTATTTTCAAAGTGTGTTACACATTAATATTAAATACTACACTAAACTATCTTAACTGCAATTGATTAAACTATTTAATACTAAAACTTGGCAAACTAATAGTATTATGCAACAAAAATAAACAAAAAAAACTTAACAAACAAATGTTTTTCAAAAATTAATAATAATATTAACATTAAAATGTAAGATATTGTGTTTTAAAAAAAACAAAATCCATACTTAGCAAGTGAGATATGATTTATTATACTTAATAACATGAAGTGTTAAAACAAAAATCTCAAATTGACACAAAAAAAAGCTCCGATAAACCAAATGTTTACCGAAGCTAACTTTATCTTTTAA
>CAZHWC010000021.1:0-11773 GCA_964535975.1 uncultured Proteiniphilum sp.
ACCTTTAAAAGTCATTGAGCAGGTAGTGTTCAGTCATTCTTAAACCTTTAAAAGTCATTGAACATGTAGTGTTAAAAGCCTTACCAATAATATTATTTATAACTTTAAGTGATTACATTTTACCATTATAATTGTCATATTTATATAATAAAAAATATCATCATAAGATTATGAACAAAAAAAGACTGTTATTATTCACATTTCTATTATCATTTTTGTTGCCTGGCACTATGCTTGCGCAGTATCCAAAATTGTCAAAAGAAATCAGAGACTCTACACAATATTTGAAACAAGAATTGGAGCGTTTATCTGATATTGCATTCGAAAAAGCATTACCAATTATTGAGACTGAAGCCAAAGAAGGACGTCCTTACATTCCTTGGGCTGCCAGACCAACAGACTTGCCACAGGCAAATATCCCTGCATTCCCGGGTGCTGAAGGTGGTGGCGCATATACATTTGGAGGAAGAGGAGGAAAGGTGATTACTGTTACCAATTTGAATGATAGTGGTCCCGGTTCTTTCAGAGATGCCTGCGAACAGGGTGGTGCTCGCATTATAGTATTTAATGTGGCAGGTATTATAAAACTGAAAACGCCAATCGTTGTGCGCGCTCCATATATAACTATAGCAGGTCAGACAGCACCCGGAGACGGTGTTTGTATTGCCGGAGAATCTTTTGAGATTGACACTCATGACGTAATAGTAAGACACATGAGATTTAGAAGAGGCGAAACATGGGTGGGAAGAAGAGACGACTCATTTGGTGGAAATCCGGTTGGAAACATTATGATTGACCACTGCTCTACAAGCTGGGGATTAGACGAGAATATTTCTTTCTACAGACATATGTTTAGCCCGGGCGAAGGATACCAGGACTTGAAATTGCCTACAGTAAATGTGACAATACAAAACACTATCTCATCTCAAGCTCTTGACACATATAATCATGCTTTTGGAAGTACCTTAGGGGGCGAAAACTGTACATTTATGCGTAATCTATGGGCAGGAAATGCAGGTAGAAATCCATCAATAGGTTGGAATGGGGTATTCAATTTTGTGAATAACGTAATTTATAACTGGGTTCACAGATCAGTGGACGGAGGTGATTATACTGCTCTTTATAATATGATAAACAACTATTATAAGCCAGGTCCGCTTACTCCAAAAAACAGCCCTGTGGGACACAGAATTCTTAAGCCGGATGCAGGCAGGAGCAAATTAGACCATTTTGTTTTTGGTAGAGTATATGCCAATGGCAACATTATGGAAGGTAACGAGAGAGTTACAAAAGATAACTGGGACGGAGGTGTTCAGGTAGAGAGTCAGCCTAATACTGATGGTTATACTGAGTTGATGAGATGGAACGAGCCATTTCCAATGCCTAAGTTCCCAATAATGTCTGCACAAGATGCATACGATTATGTTCTTGACAACGTAGGAGCTACTTTCCCTAAAAGAGATATAGTAGACGAAAGAGTGATTCATGAAGTGAAAACAGGAGAAGTTTATTATATCAAAGGACTTGATCCTGAATCATTTTATCAGTTTGAACATCGCAGATTGCCTGCCGATTCATACAAATATGGAATAATCACTGATATACGTCAGGTAGGTGGATATCCTGAATATAAAGGCAAACCATATCTTGATTCTGACGGCGACGGAATGCCTGATGCATGGGAAATTGCCAATGGTTTAAATCCATTTGATCCTTCAGATGCAAATAAAGATTGCACCGGCGACGGATATACAAATATTGAGAAGTATATCAATGGAATTTCAACAGATAAAAAAGTTGACTGGACGAATCCTAATAATAACTACGATACATTATCACAGAAAAAATCTTTAATGGATTAATAAAATTATAAGATGAAAAAAATAAATATTCTACTTGTTTTAATACTTACTCTGAGCGCAAATATTTGCGCTCAGAGCGTTATGCTTGATTCTGAAAACAGAGACCCAAAATATGTTGAAAACATTATAGGCAGATCGCAAAAGATTGTCGATCAATTAAATATCTCAAATAATGATGATGCTGTAAATGTTTTAAACATCATTGCTAACAGATATTTCATGTTGAATGATATTTACGAAAACAGGGATGCAAAGCTATCAGCTATAAAAGAGAACTCATTCCTGTCGAAAGAAGAAAAGGAGAAAGAGACTAACAACGTTGTAAATGAGAAAGATGCATCTTTATATAAGAGCCATTTCAGTTTTCAAACATCACTTTCGCAATATCTTGACAATAAGCAGGTAGATGCCGTTAAAGATGGTATGACCTTTGGCGTGGTTGATGTAACATATACTGCAAATTTGGATATGATACCATCACTTACTGATGAAGAGAAAAGACAGATTTATGCTTGGCTTATTGAAGCTCGTGAATATGCAATGAATGAAGAGAGCTCTTCAAAAAAGCACCAAACATTTGGACGATATAAAGGAAAAATAAACAACTACCTGTCACAAAGAGGATACAATCTGACACAAGAACGTGTTGAATGGGAAAAGAGAATAAAAGAAAGGAAATAAGATAAAAATATTATCTTTGCCAAATTGTATTAAAGTATAATTGAAAATAACACCTAACAGTTACATGAAAATTAATCTCTCGTCTAAAAGAGCAACAATCATAGCTTGCGCAGTGATTGCATCAATTAGTAGCTCATTCTCGCAAAAAGTTACTATCAATAATAATTCAACTAAAGAGATAAGTAATATCCTTGTTGAAATTCCTACCAGTCAATTAAAGAAGATGTCAATTGGAAACTATATTGCTGTGTCCGAAAACAACGATGTACTTCCTGTTGAAATTATAACTGATATCAAGGGTAATCAGAAAGCTGTCTTCCCTATTGATAAAATAAACAGCAAAAGTAAAATGCAGTTCACTTTCGAAAAAGGTGATGCAGTAAACTATCCTAAAAGAACTTATGCAGAGCTTGCACACAAAATTGGTGGTGAGTTTGAAGGTCATAAATATGAAGGTGGTTTTTCGTGGGTAAAACCAAATAATATAACTGTTGATGGCTCTTTTCGCGACCATGCATATTATATTAAATATGAGGGACCGGGATGGGAAAGCGATATGACTGCTTACAGATTTTATTTGGATCAGCGCAACGGTATAGATGTGTATGGCAAGAAAACTCCGGGTATTGTTTTGCCTGCAGTGGGTGTCGATGGTTATGACAATTATCATAATATGGCCGATTGGGGTATGGATATACTAAAAGTTGGCAAGGCACTGGGATTGGGCTCGATAGCTATATGGGACGGTGAAAAAGCTGTAAGAGTTGAGAGTCGTGATAGTGCAATGTGTTATATTCCTGCTGATGGTAAGGTGAGATCGCAAGTGATGACTAAATACTATGGATGGGATGCCAACGGGACCAAATGCAATCTGGATGCTCTTATCTCTATTGATGCAGGAAATCGTGCCTCTCATATGGAGCTGCTAGTAGATAAAAAGGTGGACAATCTAACCACAGGTATAATAAAAGATAAAAGAGCAGATCTTATTCTTCCTGAAAATAATAGTAAAAAGGATAAATGGTCATATATTGCAACATTTGGAAAACAAAGCTTGAACTCAGATATGATGGGTTTGGTTGTGTTTTATCGCAATGATCAGTTAAAAGAGGTTACAGAAGACCAACTTAATCACTTAGTTGTGTTAAATCCGACTGATGGATATGTTGAGTATTATTTCATGCCAACATGGGAATTGGACTGGGAACCAATCAAAAATGCGGATGATTTTAAAGCATGCATTGAAGAAATGCTTGACAAATTAAACAACCCTATTTCATTAATAATCAAATAAAAGTTTGTAACTTTGGGCAATTGTCCGAAGTTTACAACACAAAAATGTGTACGTCAACAACACAAAGAATATTAAATCACTTAAAATAAATATATCAAATGAAAAATTTTATTCACGACGATTTTTTGCTTAAAACAGATGCAGCAAAGCAATTGTATCATGAGCATGCGAAAAAACAACCTATTATCGACTATCATTGTCACCTAATCCCTGAGTATATAGCAAATGACCACAAGTTTGATAACTTGGGTCAAATATGGTTAGAGGGTGACCACTACAAATGGCGTGCAATGCGCACAAATGGTATAGATGAAAGATTTTGTACCGGTAAAGACACTACAGACTGGGAGAAGTTTGAAAAGTGGGCAGAGACAGTTCCTTACACGATGAGAAATCCCTTATACCATTGGACTCATCTTGAATTGAAAACTGCATTTGGTGTTGAAAAGCTTTTAAACCCCTCAACTGCAAAAGAAATCTTTGATGAATGTACAGCTAAACTTCGCACTCCCGAATTTTCTGCTCGTGGACTAATGAAACATTATAATGTTCAAGTTGTATGTACTACTGATGATCCAATTGACAACCTTGAGCATCATCTTTCATTAAAAAATGAAGGTTTCGAAATTAAAGTTCTTCCAACCTGGAGACCTGACAAGGCAATGGCAGTAGAAAATCCTGTTGAATATAAGAAATACGTAGATACTCTTGCAGAAGTTTCAGGTGTATCTATAAGCAAATTTGAAGACCTTATTGCAGCACTTCGCAACAGACATGATTTCTTTGCAAGTGTAGGCTGCAAATTATCTGACCATGGTATCGAAGAGTTTTACTCAGAATCATACACTCAAAGTGAAATAGATAATATCTTTATTAAGGTATATGGTGGAAAAGAACTTAGTAAAGAGGAGATTCTTAAATTTAAGTCTGCAATGTTGTTCGAAGGTGCAATCATGGACTGGGAAAAGGGCTGGACACAACAATTCCACTACGGAGCAATACGTAATAACAATACGAGATTATTTAACAAATTAGGCCCTGACACTGGTTTTGATTCAATTGGTGACTTCACTGTTGCAAAAGCAATGAGCAAATTCTTTAATCAACTGGATACTGATAATAAGCTTGCCAAAACAATCATATATAACTTGAACCCAAGAGATAATGATATGATCGCAACAATGATTGGTAACTTCCAGGATGGTTCTGTTGCAGGAAAGATTCAATTTGGATCGGGATGGTGGTTCTTAGACCAAAAGACAGGAATGGAAGCACAAATGAACTCTTTATCAAACCTAGGGCTATTGAGTAGATTTGTTGGTATGTTAACCGACTCAAGAAGCTTCTTATCATATCCAAGACATGAGTATTTCCGCCGTATTCTTTGTAATCTTCTTGGCGATGACATAGAGAGTGGAATGCTACCCGCATCAGAAATTAATTTTATTGGTGAAATGGTTGAAAACATTTCATACAATAACGCAAAGAACTTTTTTAACTTTTAAACTAACAATTAAAATATACAGCAATTATGAGACTAGGAAAATTCAGTATTGGTACCGGAGATCGTTTCTCACATCAAGGTAAAGCTCAGTTGAGCGCAATTATGAAAGCAAATGAAACAGGATTGGACATTAGCCCTGTTTGGAACAAATCAAATCGTGAGCATATCTATGTAGGTTCAAAACCAACAGATACAAGAAATGAGGCTGATGATGCCGTAAAAGCTTTAGGATTTAAAGGTCAATACTTTGTAGATGCTGACCATATCAACTTGAGCACTGTTGAGCCATTTGTTGAAGTTTCAGATTTCTTTACTCTTGACGTTGCTTCTTTTATCGGAAAAGAAAGCAGCAAAGAAGAAATTGATGCTTTTATTGCTTCATGTGAAAAATATATTGGAGAACTGCAAATTCCCGGAATCGCAGAACCTATAACTGTTACCAAAGAATTATTGGAAGGAATTGCTAACAAATTTCTTGCGGCAACACAACAAGCTTCAGAAATTTATGCTTATCTAAAGGAAAAAAAGGGAGAAGGCAACTTCATTACTGAGGTATCAATGGATGAAGTGGAGTCACCACAGACTCCTATTGAAATGCTATTCATACTAAAAATGCTTGCAAACAAAGGTGTGCCAGCTCAAACTATTGCACCTAAATTTACAGGACGCTTCAACAAGGGTGTAGATTATGTTGGAGATCTTGAGCAATTTGCTAAAGAGTTTGAAGAAGATGTTCTTGTAATTGATTTTGCAGTTAAAGAATTTGGATTGCCGGAAGAGCTTAAACTAAGTGTTCACTCTGGTAGCGATAAATTCTCTATATATCCAATTATGGCAGAAGTTATCAAAAAGCACGATAAAGGCTTACACCTTAAAACTGCCGGAACAACCTGGTTGGAGGAAGTTATAGGATTGGCAGTTGCCGGTGGAGAAGCACTAGATGCTGCAAAGAAAATATATGCAAATTCTATCAACCGCAAAGACGAGCTTTGCGCTCCTTATGCAGACGTTATTGATATCGATGCTTCACAACTGCCAACAGTAGAAGAAGTGAACAGCTGGTCTGGTGAGAAATATGCAAATACTCTTAGACATATTCCGGGACATCCTGATTACAATGCAAACTTCCGTCAGTTAATTCACGTTGCATACGCTGTTGCTGCTGAAATGGGACAAGAGTATTATGATCTTCTTGAAAAATATGCTGATGTAATTGGCTCTTGTGTTGAAGAAAATATTTACGAAAGACATCTAAAGAGATTGTTTAATATTTAATTAAGAAGACTATTATGTACGAATTATTTAATATTAAAGATAAAGTAGTAGTAATAACCGGAGGCACCGGAGTTCTTGGTGCCTCAATGGTTGAATACCTTGCTGCTCATGGGGCAAAGGTTGCAGTGCTGGCTCGAAACAAGCAAAAAGGTGATGAGCTAGTTGAAAAAGTTAAGTCGAATGGTGGAGAAGCTATGTTTTTACAAACAGATGTAACCAACGAAGAAGTACTTACACAAAATGCTGAGGATATAATAAAGGCTTATGGCAAGATTGATGTTCTTGTGAACGGAGCCGGTGGCAATATGCCGGGAGCAACAATTGGTCCAAACAACAATATTTTTGACCTGAAAATGGATGACTTTAGAAATGTTGTTGACTTAAACCTTATGGGAACAGTTGTACCAACAGTTGTATTCTCAAAATATATGGTTGATGCAAAAGAAGGAAATATTATTAATATTTCTTCAGCCTCAGCTTTACGTCCTCTATCTCGCGTGGCCGGGTATGGTGCTGCAAAGGCTGCCGTAACCAACTTTACCAAATATATGTCTGGTGAAATGGCTATTAAGTTTGGCGAAAAATTCAGAGTAAATGCAATTTGCCCTGGGTTCTTCATTACAGAGCAAAACAGAACATTGCTAACTAATCCTGATGGTTCATATACGGACAGAGGTAACTCAATAATTGCTCATACACCATTCCGCAGATTTGGTGAACCGGAAGAACTACTTGGTACCTTACACTACTTAGTAAGCGATGCCTCAAAATTTGTTACCGGTACGGTAGCAATTGTTGATGGAGGATTTGATTCATTCAGTGTTTAATTTATAATTTCAATATCAAAATGTCACTACAATTAAGAAAAGATTTTAAATATTCGTTGATTACTCCAACGAGCATGGGTGTTCGTATTACTCCGGTAAATGGGCAACCCGTTCACACAAGTAATATGTTTGAGATGCATGCAACAAGCGCTGAAACTAACGTTGCAAGTATTTCTTCATCTTTAGGATTGCCTGTAAAAGCTTTGACTACATTTGTTAAAGATAGTCCTATAGCTGCATTTATTAAATCTGACCTAAAAGCTCGTCATATTGACTATGAAGGACCTGAGGTTGAGCAAGGTGATCCATGGGGATACCGTCATCAATTTAATGTTGCTGACAGTGGTTATGGACTACGTGGACCTCGTGTTCAGAATGACAGAGCCGGTGAAGTAGGTAGAACATTAAACGTTAAGGATTTTGATTTAGAGCGAATATTCGCAAAAGATGGTGTACAGATTGTTCACCTGTCAGGATTAATTGCTGCTCTATCACCGGAAACAAGTAACTTCTGTCTTGAGATAGCGCGTTATGCCAAGAAACATGGAACACTTATCTCTTTTGACCTTAACCACCGTGCTACATTCTGGAAAGGCAGAGAGGAAGAACTTCATGCTGCATTTACAGAAATAGCTTCATTATCGGATATCCTTATTGGAAACGAAGAGGACTTCCAACTTTGCTTAGGGGTGAAAGGTCCGGAAGCAGGTGGGGAAAATATTGAAGAAACAATTGAGGCGTTTAAAGGTATGATTCTTAACGCTAAAAAGGCATTCCCAAATGTTAGTGTATTTGCAAATACTCTAAGGGAAGTTATTAGTGTGAACGAACATCTATGGGGTGCAATTGTTTATGAAAATGAAAACTGGCACTTAGCTCCACTTCGTACAATTAGAGTATTGGACAGAATTGGAGGAGGTGACGGATTTGTTGGCGGATTGCTGTATTCGATATTAACAGAGAAACCATCTGAAGATTGGGTTAAGTTTGCTTGGGCAACAGGTGCATTGGCAACCACATTCTTAACGGACTATGCTTCTCCTGCTGATGAGGAAATGGTTTGGAGTATTTGGGCCGGAAATGCAAGAGTAAGACGCTAATCTATTTTTTAATAAACCGACTAATTAATTATACATTTTATATAAATGAAAAAGAAAGCTGATATAGGTCTGATTGGATTGGCAGTAATGGGTGAGAATCTAGTCCTAAATATGGAGAGCAAAGGCTATACAGTTGCTGTTTATAACAGAACTGTGGAAAAAGTGGATAACTTTATGAATGGCAGAGGTAAAGATAAAAACTTTATTGGCGCTCATTCATTAGAACAACTTGTTGAGTCATTGGAGCGTCCACGCAAAGTAATGATGCTGGTAAAAGCAGGAAATCCTGTTGACAGCTTTATTGAACAGCTTATTCCTCTTCTAGAGCCGGGTGATATTATTATTGATGGAGGTAACACACACTTCCCTGACACTGTTCGCAGAACTGAGTATGTAGAGAGCAAAGGATTACTATTCGTTGGTACCGGTGTTTCCGGTGGCGAAGAAGGGGCTCTTACCGGTCCTTCTATGATGCCGGGAGGTTCTTCAAAAGCATGGCCTTATGTAAAAGATATCTTCCAATCAATTTCTGCAAAAGTGGATGATGGCACACCTTGTTGTGACTGGGTTGGAGAAGATGGCGCCGGTCATTTCGTTAAGATGGTACATAACGGTATCGAATATGGTGATATGCAAATTATCAACGAGGCTTACCACCTAATGAAAGAACTTCTTGGAATGGATGCTTTCGAACAACACGAAGTATTTAAGAAATGGAACGAAGGAAAATTGGATTCATATCTAATTGAAATAACTCGTGATATTTTAGGATTTAAAGACGAAGATGGTAGCCCATTAGTGGAAAAAATTCTTGACACCGCAGGACAAAAAGGAACTGGTAAATGGACTGCTGTAACAGCACTGGATCTTGGAATACCATTAACTCTAATTGCTGAGTCAGTTTATTCTCGTTGTTTGTCTGCTCAAAAAGACTTACGCGTAAAGGCTTCACAACAAATATCCGGAACTAAGCCTGATTTTAAAGGTGACAAGGAGCAATTTATAAAAGACTTGGAAGAAGCAATATACGCTTCTAAAATTATTTCATATGCACAAGGATATGATTTGATGATGGAAGCTGCAAAAGAATATAACTGGAACCTAAACTATGGTGGCATTGCACTGATGTGGCGTGGTGGTTGTATCATCCGTTCTCGCTTTTTAGGTGATATCAAAACTGCATTTGATAATAACCCTAAACTTGAGAATCTTCTTTTAGACCCATTCTTTAAGAATGCTGTTGAATCAGCTCAGGAAAGCTGGAGAAGAGTTTGTGCTACAGCAATGCAAAACGGCATACCTGTGCCTGCTATGACTTCTGCTTTGGCATATTTTGATGGTTTCCGTAATGACAGATTACCTGCAAACTTATTGCAGGCTCAGCGCGACTATTTTGGTGCACACCAATATGAACGCATAGATAAGCCACGTGGAAAGTTTTTCCATACCGACTGGACCGGACGTGGTGGAAGTACTGCTTCAACAATGTATGACGTTTAATAAACAACTTATTACAAAGCGCAACTCCACTAAAAAGGGGTTGCGCTTTTTTAAACTTTGACAAAACATGATTTATTATCGAATTGGTTCTAAAGAGCATAACTTAAGTAAGGATGATCTTAGAAAAGGATTAGCAGAAGCGTTAGATAAGCTTGGCAAAAAAGATAAGGTGCTTGCCGTGCCACCTGACTTTACTCGTTATCCAAGTCGTGCAGGCGAATTAACTGAAATGGCTTGGGAGTATTATGGTGATAAAATGACTGATATTTTACCTGCCTTGGGTACACATTCACCAATGACAGATGAGCAAATAAGCCTAATGTTTGGAAATACTCCAAAAGATATATTTAGAGAACATGACTGGAGGAATGATGTAATAACTCTTGGACAGGTCCCGGAAGAATATGTAAACGAAGTTACAGAAGGCAAGCTCAACTTTACGTGGCCTGCACAGGTTAACAAACTACTTGTTGAAGGTGATTTTGATCTTATTTTGTCAGTAGGCCAAGTTGTACCTCATGAAGTGGTGGGAATGGCTAATTACAACAAGAATATATTTGTTGGGACAGGAGGTTTTGAAGGTATCAACAAGAGTCACTATGTGGGTGCTGTCTATGGCATGGAACGTATGATGGGACGTGCAGACACGCCTGTGAGAAAGATTTTTAATTATGCCTCAGATAACTTTGCAGCTCATTTGCCTATACTTTATATATTAACTGTTGTGGGTGTAAATAAAGAGGGCAAGCAACAAACATATGGACTATTTATTGGTGATGACTTTGATGTGTTCAACGAAGCAGCAAAATTGTCACTGGAAGTAAACTTCCAGATGGTAGAAAAACCACTAAAGAAAGTTGTTGTATGGCTTGATCCAACAGAATTTAAAAGCACATGGTTAGGAAATAAGTCTGTATATAGAACCAGAATGGCTATTGCTGATGGTGGTGAATTAATTGTGTTGGCACCTGCTCTTATAGAGTTTGGAGAGGACAAAGAGATTGACAGACTAATCAGAAAATATGGTTATTTTGGAACAGAAAAGACATTGAAGGCTACAGAAGAAAATGAAGAACTGGCTAATAATCTTGGTGCAGCAGCTCATCTTATTCATGGGTCATCTGAAGGACGTTTTTCAATTACTTATTGTCCCGGAAAAGGACCTGAGAATATTACCAAAGAAGAAATTGAAAGTGTAGGATTTCAGTATGATGACATTGATGAAGTAATGGAAAGGTATAACTTCAAAAACCTAAAAGAAGGATTTAATACTTTGCCTAATGGCGAAGAGATTTATTATATCTCAACACCGGCACTGGGATTATGGGCTTTTAGAGATAGATTTGAATATTAAGAAACTGTATAACAAGTACTTTAAATCTAATATCTGAAAACATTTACTCAATACCATTTTATTTAAAAACATTAAAACCCTATAAGGATTTTATTTATCTGTTTTAATTTTCAATATTTACACATTGAAAAGTTTTAAATATAAATAAGATGAGAAAAGTAATTATCTTTCTACTTACCATTATTTGTACAACCACAGTATTTGCATCTAGAAAGGAGATACTACTAAACAACAATTGGATGTTTCGTTATTCGTGGCAAGTACAGAAAAATTCTGAAGAACGTGTTGATCTGCCACACACATGGAATGCACAAGATGCTCTGTCCGGAAAGCAAGACTATTATAGAGGAATAGGAAACTATAGAAAAATATTGCC